>NC_015562.1:618065-927098 GCF_000214415.1 Methanotorris igneus Kol 5 | reverse complement strand
GGAGTTGAAGAGAATATCCTATGATAACCCAAAAATACCAAAGATAGTTGATAAGGTTGCGGATGATTACTCTTTTGAGGGTGTTTTGAGGATATATGAGAAGTTTGATGAGATTTATGCATCAAGGTTGTTCTCTGCTGGAATCTTGGGAAGAAAGAAAAAACTTGTCCCAACAAGGTGGGCCATAACGGCTGTTGATGACATGATTGGAAAATATCTGATAAAAAAGATTAGGGAGTATAAGATACTGGAAGAGCCACTTATGTTTGAAACATCCTATTTGGGGAATGAGTTTAGGATTTATTTCCTTCCTTCAGCGTGGGCATTTGAGTTAATAGAGATATACAACAAATGCGTTTGGAATCCAACAAATAAGCCAATAACTGTATCTGATTATGAAATTAAGGAGAGGAAAACCTATGCAAAAAACACCGGTGGGGCATATTATGCAGCAAGATTGGCGGTTTTGGAGAAGTTAGATGAGATGAGAAGACAGGCAAAAGTTATCGTGAAGAGGGTAGTTAATGAGGAATATTCTGTTCCTTTGGGGGTTTGGGTTATTAGAGAGGCAGTTAGGGATGCATTAAGAAAAAGACCAAAAAAATTGGATAATGTGGAAAAAATAGGAACAATTTCCTCACAAAAACTTTTAGATGATTTTATAAAGTAGTTATGTTTTTATTTTTATTTTTGTTAAAATTTCCACATAAAAACAGTGGTGAATGTTATGACAGTGTTATCTGAGTTACATTTAAAAAACTTCAAATCATTTAAGAATGCAAAATTAAAAATTCCAATGGGATTTACAGCAATAGTGGGGCCAAATGGCAGTGGAAAATCAAATATTGTTGATGCTATTTGTTTTGTTTTGGGAAAATCCTCTGCTAAAACTTTAAGGGCTGGGAGGTTTAATGAATTAATTACTTATCACAATGGAAAGAGGGAGAAATTTGCGGAGGTAACTTTATACTTTGACAACAGCGATAGGGCATTGCCGGTAGATTCAGATAAGGTGGGGATTTCAAGAAAGGTTACTCTTGATGGAGATAGTGCTTATTATTTAATTTGGGAGGAAGTTGAGGAAAAAGATGGGAAAATAACAACTAAAGAAAAAAGAAAGAGAATAAAGAAATCTGAACTATTGGATATTATTGGAAGGATTGGTCTTAAACCAGATGGACCCAACATCATATTGCAGGGGGATTTGTTAAAGATAATAAGTATGTCCCCAATAGAGAGAAGGAAGATTATTGATGAGATTAGTGGTATTGCAGAGTTTGATGAGAAAAAGGAAAAAGCAAAGGCAGAATTGGAAAAGGCAAGAGAATATATTGAAAAAATAGATATTAGGATAAATGAGGTAAAAAGCAATCTTGAGAAATTGAAGAAAGAAAAGGAGGACGCAGAAAAATATATTGCATTAAATGAAGAACTAAAGATGACAAAATATGCTCTAATATCCAAAAGAATAGATTTCTTGAATGTAGTTTTGGATGAGATAAAAAATGAAATTGAAAAATTAAATGAATTAAAGGAAGAGTTTCAAGAGGATGTCGATGAGATAGACAACCAAATAGCAGAGTTAAAAAACAAACTAAATAACATAATCAACGAACTGCAAGAGAAGGGTAATGAAGAGGTCATAGAACTCCACAAATCCATAAAAGAATTAGAAATTAGCATTGAAAATGACAGAAAAGCACTAAATAGAACTATAAATGAACTTACTAATATAGAAAAAAACATTGAGGAGAAGGATAATGAGGTAAAGGAAACTCATAACAAAATAGTGAATATAAGAAAAGAAATAATGGAAAAAGAAAAAGAAATTAAAGAAATTCAGGAAAAAATAGGTAATTTGGAAAGGGAAAGGGAAGATTTAAAATCAAAGATTAAAGAAAGCGAAGATATTATAGAGGCATTGAAGAAAAAAGAGAGTGAAATCTCAGAGGAGATTGCAAAAGCCCAAAATGAACTCTACAAGTTGAGGGAAGAGTTGAATAAAATAGAGGGGGAAATAAACAAAAAATCTTATGCATTAAAAAACAATAACGAAACCATTGAAAAATTAAAGAAGGAATTAGAAATTTTAGCAAATAAAAAGGAAGATACAAGGACTTTATATAAAGAACTTGAGGATGTAGCTGTTGAACTTGAATTTTCAAAAAAGCAGTTGCAGAAATTGGAGGAGGAAAAGAAGGTTTATCAAAATAAATTAGATGAACTTCACTCAGAGTATGTAAAGGAAAACGCAAGAGTAAAGGCATTGAAAGAAATGGAGGATATACATTTAGATAGAACAATAAAGGAAATCTTAAATGCAAATCTTCCAGGAGTTATTGATATTGTTGGTAACTTAGGAAAGACAAAACCAGAATATCAAATAGCAATAGAGATAGCAGCAGGGAATAGGTTGAATTTTATTGTTATTAAGAGAATGGAAGATGGGGCAAGGGCAATTGAATATTTAAAGAAGAAGAACCTTGGAAGGGCCACATTTTTACCATTGGATAGAATTGAGGGAAGGGAGGCAGATTACGTTTATGAGGATGGTGTCGTTGGGAGAGCAATTGATTTGGTGGAGTTTGATGAAAAATATAGGAATGTCTTTAACTATGTGTTTGGAAATACAATAATTGTTGAAAATTTGGATGTTGCGAAGGAATTATCAAAAAAATACAGGAGAGTGAGGTTTGTTACATTAGAGGGGGATGTTATAGAACCATCTGGGGCCATGGTTGGGGGAAGTGTTAAAAGGAAATCAAGAATTAAGGTTGATGTTGACCTTTCAAAGTTAGAGCAACTTACCGATGAAATAATGAAGGTTGAAGATAAATTAAAGGAGATAAAAAGAAACATCGAGGAATTAAACAACAAAATATCCTACTACTCATCAAGAAAGGCAGAGTTGGAGAGTAAATTAAGAATTATTAGAGAAGATGAGTTAAAGAAAGAAGAGACAATAAAAAACAACAATTTAAAAATAAAGGAACTTGAATTAGAAAATAAAAAGATTGCTGAGGAGTTGGAGGAACTAAATGATGAAAAAGAAGAACTTCTTTATAAAATAGGGAATTTGGAAAAGAGAATAGACAATTTGATGTCCCAAAGAGAGAATATTTTGAATGAACTTAAATCCTTTGAAAATCAACAACACATTACAAGGATTAAGGAAATTGATGCTGAGATAGAAAAATTAACCAAAATAAAAAACAAGATGCAAAATGAGATAGAGAAAGGTTTGACACTTGTTAAAGATGTTTTAATCCCAAAAATTAATGAGTTAAATGAAAGAATAAAGGAATTGAATGAGAAGAAGGAAATTTTAAGCAAGAATATTGAGTTTTACAAATCAAACATAGAGAAGAATACAGAAATTTTAAAGAAAAAGAAAGAGAAGTATGAAGAATTAACCAAAAACTTGAAAGAGTTGAATGAGAAAAAGGAAGTGTATGAAAATGAGATAAAAAATCTCTACAAACAAAAAAATGAACTTTTAAATAAAATTAAGGAAATTGAAAATAAAATTGGGGATTTGTTGGTTGATAAGGCAAAATATGAGGCAAAGTTAGAGGAAGAGGAGAGGAAACTCTATCTCTGCGAAAAGGTGGAGGTTAGTGAGAAGTTGATAATGCTGGATATTGATGAACTTGAAAGACATCAGGCAAACCTTGAAACTGAGATTAAAAAATTAGAACCAGTGAATATGAGGGCTATTGAGGACTATAATTTTGTTTTTGAAAGGTATAACGAGTTGATTGAGAAGAGGAAAGAATATGAGAGGGATGAGAAAAAGTATCTGCAATTAATGGAGGAAGTGGAAAAGAGGAAGAAAGAGGTATTTATGGAAGTGTTTGAGAAGGTAGCGAAAAACTTTGAGAAGATATACAAAGAAATTGGTGGAACTGGAAAGTTGAGTTTGGAGAATGAAGAGAATCCATTTGAAGGCGGGCTTTTAATAGATGCATCACCAAAGGGCAAGAAGTTGCAGAGTTTGGATGTTATGAGCGGGGGAGAGAAGTCATTAACTGCTTTAGCGTTCTTATTTGCAATACAAGAACTAAATCCATCCCCATTTTATGTATTGGATGAGGTTGATGCCGCATTGGATACAAAAAATGCTGCATTAATTGGGGATATGATTAAAAATGCATCAAAAACAACTCAATTTATCGTCATTTCCCATAGAGAGCAGATGGTTAGTAGAGCAGATACTTTGTATGGGGTTTGTATGGAGAATGGATTGAGTAAGGTTGTAGGGATTAGGTTATGACTTTGGAGGTTGGGTGTAGTGGGATGATATTGTATATTTTTTGATGAAACTTTTTCTAAAAGTTTCATGTGAGAATGGATTGAGTAAGGTTGTTGGTATTAAACTATAAGATTTTTATTGATTTATTTATAAAATTCTTTTATTGCATTCCAAATTAAGAAACTTTGGGGTTTTATTTCATTATTTACTGGATTTAAGAATAAATAATTCTTTTTTATTAGTAAATTTCTAATATCTTTTTTTATTTTGCTTTTTGGGATTGAGTAAGTATTTTTAAATAATTTTAATGATTCAATAACTTCTTCATAATTAACATTGTAGTTGCCTTCTTTAATATCTTCCAAAAGGTTTTCTAATTTTGAAATTTCAACTTTTAATAGTTCATCTAGTATATCACTGAGATTTTTTATTTTCATTTTGTTTATAACTTTTATAATTAGGATTGGTTTTCCACCAACATAAGAATAAATAAGTTCTTTTTCTTTTTTATCAAGTTTGATATTTTTTTCTTTTGCATAGAAATTAATGAATTTTAATGCCGTCTCTTCATCAAAGTCATCAACTAAGATATAATCTACTCTATCCCTAAGCATCGCTTCATCATAAACCTTCTCAATGAATAAACTGTCTGAACTTAAACATAAAACATGGCATATATGCTTTTCTTTTGTTAAATCAATGAAGAAATTAAATAATTCATAGATTAAAAATCCGTTTATTTTTAAATCTCCTATTTTTTGTAATTCATCTATAATTAAGATTGGCTGTTTGCCTTTCCTCTTAACATCTTCAAAAATTTTAGTTAAATACTTAAAGACATTTTCAGAATTTTTTTTTGATAAAAATTCATTTATGAGATTTTTTGGGATTGGAATTCCGGTTAATATTGTTGAGTTAATGTCGATATTATTAGGTAAATCTTTAATAAAGCTTAGAAAGTATCTTTTAATTTTTTCAATAAATGATTCTTCATAAGTATTGAATAAAACTTCAATAAAATCTTCATATCTTGAAATAAAATGTTCTCTAAGGTTTATGTAAAAAACTACATATTTATCTCTGTTGAGTTTATTCTCTATGATGTGTTTTATTAAAGTAGTTTTACCACTGTTTATAGAACCAAAGATAAAATAAATGTTATTTGGCTCATCTTCTAAAATGCTTAGGATTTCTTTTATTTCTTTTTCTCTGTTGAAAAATTTCATCATCTCACCAAATTTTTATATATAAATTTAAGGTTTAGTTTTATGGTAGGGCTGTGGAAGTCAAGCATTCTGGGCTAAATACCAAATTTTCTTAGGTAATATTTGCTATAAATAACCCCTAGGGGATTGTGAGTGAGGACTCTGTCCTTAACTGCAAATGTTGTTGTTGGGGCGTTGGAGTATTTTTGAAATAGGATGTCATGTCCAACACAAAGGCCTAAGATGATATTTAAATCCGTCTTTTTTTCATTTAAAATTAATGCTTGGGCGATTGGATTACACATAGTTTCTTTTTGATTTTTGTTGATGTGAGTTAATTCAAATTCATCCTTATTAATACCACAAACCTTACAACATACAGAATAAACCTCAAAATGCTTAGATAATATTTTATCTAAAATTTCTGCTTCTTTTTCCAACCCAATGCAAAAAGCAATGCCGATCCTTTTGTAATTCATCATTTTGCAAAACTCAATAATCTCCTCCAATCTCGTTTTTTTCATGTAGAAATTCCCTTCAATAAAAGAAGCAACTTTTGCTATTTTTAGGTTTTCCTCTTTTTTATATTCTTTTAAAATCTCTTTTAGTATATTTTCTTTGCAGTTTTTTCCATTTTGGCAGTCCTTTCTATTGCACCTTGCACATCTCATACTATCCCCATTAATATTTAAAAAATATAAAACATAAAACAATAGTTATGACTATAAGAATTAAAGGTGTCTATATGAAAGACATTATAGAGGAAACCATAAAAATATCATCCGATTTAATCAAGATAAATTCAGTAAATCCAACATTTGGAGGAAAAGGAGAGAAGGAAAAGGCAGAATATGTATTAAACAAATTAGGTGAGTATATTAAAAAATACAACATAAAAAACTGCACTATAAAAACATACAACGTTGTGGATAAATATGGCATAGAAAGACCTAATATAGTTGCAAAATTTGATTTTGAAAAAGAAAAGACCTTACATATCATTTCTCACCTTGATACGGTTCCAGAGGGCGATTTAAGTTTATGGGAAACTAATCCTTATGAGCCAGTTATAAAGGATGGTATGATATATGGGAGGGGGAGTGAAGATAACCATAAAGCAATTGTTTCTTCATTTTTGCTGTTGAAAATGATTTTTGAAAGCAATATTTCCCCAAAATACAATTTATGTTTAATATTTGTGTCTGATGAGGAAGATGGCAGTGAATATGGGTTAAAATATCTATTAGATAACTATGAAAAAGAGATATTCAAAAAGGATGATTTAATAATTGTCCCAGATTTTGGTACGCCAGAAGGGAACTACATTGAGATAGCAGAGAAAAGCATATTGTGGATTAAATTTAAAATAAAAGGAAAGCAGTGCCATGGAAGTATGCCAGATGATGGAATTAATGCCGACATCTTAATGTTTAACTTTGCAAATGGGTTGTATAGGAGATTGTATGAGAAATATAATAGAAAAGATGGTATCTTTTCCCCACCACAATCAACTTTTGAGCCAACAGTTATTGTAAATAATGTAGAAAACACCAACACAATTCCGGGATATGTTGAAGTTTGCTTTGATTGTAGGATTTTGCCAGATTATGATGTAGATGAGGTTTTGAAATTTATTGAGGAGTATATTAAGGAGTTTAAGAAAAATATTGATAAATATCTCATCCTTTATGATAAAAAGAATGAAGATGAGATTGAGATTACCTACGAAATACTAAAGGTGGAAAAATCCCAAAGAACAAAGGAAGATTCCACAATAGTTTTAGAGTTAAAGGATGTAATAAAGAAAGTTTTAAATAAAGAGCCAAAACTTTGTGGAATGGGTGGAGGAACAGTGGCAGCGTTTTTGAGAGAGAAGGGGTATGATACAGTAGTTTGGGGTATTGGTAAGGAAACAGCCCATCAACCAAATGAGCATATAAAAATAGAGGATTTAATAAAAATGGCGAAAATATTCTATGAAATTTTAAAATAAATCTTAGGAATAGAGTGGAATATTAATAATAAATTTAAGACAAAGAAGAGGGTGGTGCATAATTAAAAAATTTAAATATGGTGAGTCAAAAATAGAATACAAAAAGTGATAAAAATCGAATGGTGAATACCCATGGACGCCGTTAAGATAGTTATAACTTTGATAGATAAATACCTTACTGATAAATCGGAGATTTAAAATTAACAGCGTGGCAGGTTCATGGTGTTATACTTAAAACTAGACATAATCCAAGAAGATTAGGTAAAGATAAAAAGAGAAAAATGGATAAAAAGTTTGCAAAGATGAGAGAACGAATAGAGCAGTTAAATTCGATAATAAAAAACTAAATTATGAATGGATTTTGGACGAATATAAAAGGTTTTAAGAAAAAATACGTTTTCTGTATATTATCAGTTGTAACCGCACAGATATTAGCTATTTACAACCTAAAAACATAATGGTTGCCCATTAATAAGGATTAAAGATGTTAGGGCATAAATTTAGATGTATCAATTATGCACCACACTCAATTTAAGACAAAGAATAAAAATTTAAATATGTGATGGTTATGTCCATAATTACAATTTTTATACTCATGGGAATTGGTATTTTAATTGGTTATCTCTTGTTTGGAAGGAAGAGATATTATGAAATTAAAGCCCCAAAATATGCTGAGATTTCCAGAGGTTCAAATTTCTTAGAAACTGCTGGTGCGGTTGCTGCAGGAGTTTTAGCAGCGGAGGCAATTGAGCATATTGCTGAAGATATGATGGATGATGAAATAATTGAAGAGAGCATGGAGGAATTTGTGGATGATATTGGAGATGATATGGGAGATTTTGTAGATGACATTGGAGACCTTGAGTTTTAATTAAAAATAAGAAAGAGTGAAAACATGCATCTAATAAAAATAGGTGGTAGTTTAACATATCATGCAGAAAGATTATTAAATGAATTAAAAAAAATAGAGAAACCAATAATTATTATTCCCGGCGGAGGAGAGTTTGCTAATGTTGTAAGAAAGCTCTACGAAAAAACAAACCTAAATGATAGTGGGGCACATAAGCTTGCAACGCTCTGTGTTGATTTAATGGGATTGTATTTTTCAGAGATTTCTGGCATAGAAACAACAGATAATCTTTTTGATGCAAAGAGAATATTGGAAAAAAATGGTAAGATTATCTTTTTACCTTCAAAATTAATTCTCTCAGCTGATGAATTGCCTCATTCTTGGGATGTAACATCAGATACAATAGCGTTGTATGTGGCAAAGTTCTTAAACATGGAGGAAATAATAGTTGCGACTGATGTTGATGGAGTATATGATAAATATCCTGGAGGGAAATTATTAAATACTATAAGTGCAAAAGACATTAGAGGCTTTACATCTGTTGATAAACACTTACCCCAACTACTTATAAAATATAAAATGAATTGTTATGTGGTAAATGGGAAATATCCTGAGAGAATAATCAATTTACTAAATGGAAAAATGGATATATGCACAAAAATAACATGGTTTTAACTTATAATGTTACAATCTCTAAGGATCCTGTGGAGTAGGTATCCTATCTTATTTGAATAAAGCTTTTTAAAAGTTTCATGTAATAAAAACATTGTTTGTAGAAAACTACGAGGCATCACCAAGCAAACTGAGGTGATGCATCTTTTTGATGAAACCAACCGTAGGTTGGATAGCGAATCTTTGATTTGCATAACTTTTTCTAAAAGTTTCATAGAAAAATAAACATGGTGGTAGAATGAAATACGTATGCATATCATGCAATGCTGAGATTACCCCAAGAGAACATGCAACAAGATTCTTGTGTCCAAACTGTGGTAAAGTAGAGATAGTTAGATGTGAAAAATGCAGAAAATTAAGTAACCCATACAAGTGCCCAGAGTGTGGTTTTGAAGGACCATAACGCTTAATAATGAGTTCAGCATATTTAGCAGCATTAATAAATAAGCAAGGTGGAATGATGGCAAAAGTTCTTGCTAAGATAAAAGTTATGCCAACAAGTCCAGAAGTAAACAAAGAGGAATTAAAAGAGAAGGTTAAAGAGACAATTGAGAAAACAGATGCAGTTTGCAGAGGAGTTTCAGATGAACCATTGGCATTTGGTTTGTATGCAGTTTATGTTGTTGTAGAGATGGAAGAAAAAGAAGGAGGAACAGAGCCAATTGAAGAAGCATTGAGAAACTTAGAAAATGTTGAAAGTGTAGAGGTTGTTGAAGTATCACTTGCATAAGTTTGGTAATTTTATTTATAATAATTTTTAAACCTAATTTTTGCGTCTTTTAATGCGTAAGCATATTTTCTTTTCTTTAATAGTTTGTATTTGTTATTGCTGTCATTATTTTAGAACAATTTAACATTTATATATGAAATATCATAGTATATTAGAGCATGTGTTGTGTATAGTCATTTGCAGAATTCCCGACCTTTTGGTTTTGCCATTAATTTTTAAACGTATCTATGCATTAATGAATTTTTAAATAATCTTTAGTCCTCCTTAAAAATTGAAATAAGGTATAAATCTTTAAGAATTTGTCAATAGCATATTTCCAAATTATACGGCAAAACTTTCAGTTTTGCCAAAAAACCCTTCTAACGCACACGACTATATTTGAACTTAACAATTTTTTGAAAGAATAACGAATCATGCATAAATCGTACATAAATTTTAATGAAAGCATAATCCATCTTTCTAATTTCGTCGAGGTTTTTAGCCACTTATAACGCAAACGACTATAGTTTTAAAAAGCATGATAAAATATATAAATAAGTTCAATCAAATAAAAAGGGCTATTAGAGCTTTGGTAAAGAATTATTTATAAAGACATTATGATGATTATGTATGGTATAAAAAAACACGTTGATATTACTTCTTTAAATTGGGATTTTGAGGTGAATGGAATGGCAAAATTGAACTACAAAATAGAGACAGACCCTAAGAAAACAGCAAGAGCAATGGGTAGAGCATTAAAAATCTCAAGAAAACATGCAGTAGAAATCTGTAGAGAGTTAAATGGTATGAAGTTAGATGATGCTATCCAGTATTTAAAAGATGTTATTGCATTGAAAAGATTTGTTCCATTCAAAAGACACTGCAAAGATGTTCCACACAGAAAAGGTAAATTTGGATGGCACGCTGGTAGATATCCAGTAAAAGCATCAAGAGAAATCTTAAAAGTTTTAGAAAATGCTAAGAAAAACGCAGAATACAAAGGATTAAATGTTGAAAAATTAAGAATCAAGCACATCTCATCAAACAAAGGTCCAACAATCAAAAGATACATGCCAAGAGCATTTGGTAGAGCATCGCCTAAGTTCCAAGAGACAGTTCACATACAAGTTATATTAGAAGAATACCACTAGGAGGGTTAGCATGATTGAGAGGGTATTTGTAGAGGAGAGTATTAAGGAAATGTTAATTGATGAGTATTTCAAGAAGACATTGGCAAAGGCAGGATACAGCCACATGGAGATTAGGAAGACACCAATTGGAACAAAAATAACAATATATGCTGAAAAACCAGGTTTTGTTATTGGTAGAAAAGGAAAAAGGGTAAAAGAGTTAACAGAAACTCTTGAAAAAACATACAAAGTAAACAAACCACAAATTGAAGTTAAACCAATTGAAGATCCAAACTTAGATCCAGAAGTCGTAGCACAAAAAATTGCAACCTCATTGGAAAGAGGAATGCACTTCAGAAGAGTTGCTCACGCAGCAGTAAGAAGAGTTATGAACGCAGGGGCAAAAGGAGTTGTTGTAATTATCTCTGGAAAATTGACTGGGGAAAGAGCAAGAACAGAAAAATTCATGGCTGGATACATGAAACACTGTGGAGATCCATCAGAAACACTTGTCAGAAAAGCATTTAAACTTGCTAAATTGAAGTTGGGAGTCATTGGTGTAACTGTAAAAATCATGCCTCCAGACATCGTATTGCCAGATGAAGTTATAATCAAAGATGATGGAGAAATTAAAGAAGTTTCTGAAGAGGTTGTAGAATAATACCCCTTAAATTTTTAAACCCTATTTATATGCTATTTAGGGCTTTATGATTTAGATATTTTTAAAATTTATCTAACGAGGGGTGAAAAAATATGGCAATTTTAAGAGCAAGTGAAATTAGAGAAATGAGTATAGAAGAAATGAAAGAAAAACTTGTAGAGTTGAAGAAAGAATTGTTAAAAGAAAATGTACATAAAGCTGTTAGTGGTGCTCCTTCAAACCCTGGAAGAGTTAAAGAATTAAAGAGAACAATAGCAAGAATATTAACTATAATGAATGAAAAAAAGAGACAAATAGCTTAAATCAAATTAAAACCAAATATTGTAGGCGTTAAATGTTATGCTGGTTGTCACAACCTAATAGACATAAATTATAAATACCAAAAACTTTATGTTATTAATATTAGAAAGACCAGATAAAAAGTGAAATAATAAGAGGTGCAGTGATGCCCGAGATTTGTCCAGTATGTGGATTACCAAAAGATTTGTGTGTATGTGAAGAAATAGCAAAAGAAGAACAAAAAATAAAAGTATACGTTACAAAAAGAAGATTTGGGAAATTAATGACTATCATAGAGGGATTTGATACTGATTTAATAGATATTAAAGAATTGGCTAAAAAATTGAAAGATATCTGTGCCTGTGGAGGGACTGTAAAAGATAATGCTATTGAATTACAAGGAGACCATAGGAAAAAAGTTGAAGAGATACTTGTTAAAATGGGCTTTTCAAAGGACATGATTGATGTTAGATAAATTTATTTGATTTATGTCTTTTCTAATTAAAATTTTTAATTTAATAATTTCTGGGCGTGGTGGATGCCCTTTTTTGGGCACACCCACCACGTCTCTATATGGTGGGGCAAAATATGATAACTCCATATAATATTTTAAGACATGAACTTATAGGACTGGAAGTGGAGATAGTAAAGTCCAGAAACCCATCAATGATTGGCATAAAAGGCAGAGTCGTAGATGAGAGCAGAAATACCTTAGTGATTGAAAAAGAGAATGGCAAAGAAGTAGTAATTCCAAAGGACATTGCAGTGTTCAGATTCAAACTACCAACATGCAGAGTGGACGTTGATGGGAGATTGTTGATCGGTAGGCCAGAGGACAGATTAAAGAGGAAGATAAAGGAGCTCTACCCATACTAAAAAACTTTAAATATCAAAAATTACTATTTTAAAGTCCCCACCAGTGTAAAGTATAAATATCAGTTATTAATATTTCAGAATTATTCTTTGCTTAGATAATTCTCCCAAGGGATACTGCAATTTTATAATCCCTATTTGGATGTATTTTTAGCACTTTGATTTTATGAAAATAAAAAATTCATGCTATACATTATGCTCAAAAACATGCAAAGTTGTAGGAGGTCTGAACATGAGGAACATTGGAATTCCAGTAAATGCTCCTAAAAAAGAGTGCAATGACAAAAACTGTCCTTTCCATGGGACATTATCTGTAAGAGGACAAATGTTTGAAGGAGTCGTAGTTAGCGACAAAGCACACAAAACAGTTGTTATTAAAAGAGAAATTGTAAAATACTTGAAGAAATATGAAAGATATGAAAAAAGAACATCAAAATTAGTTGCTCACAACCCAGAATGTATAAACGCTAAAGTTGGAGATATCGTTAGAGTCATGGAATGCAGACCAATAAGTAAAACAAAATCATTCGTTGTTATTGAAAAACTCGGACATGTAAAGGAAGTAAAAGGAGAAGAATAATTATTATTCTAAAGAGGTGGCATTATGAAAGGTCATGGTTCAAAAGTCACAAGAGCATTACCAAATGGTGCGAGATTGGTTTGTGCTGACAACACGGGAGCAAGAGAATTGGAAATCATCGCAGTTAAAAACTACAAAGGGGTCGCAAGAAGATTGCCTTCAGCTGGAGTAGGAGATATGGTTTTCGTCTCAGTTAAAAAAGGAACCCCAGAAATGAGAAAACAAGTTTTCCCTGCTATAATTATTAGACAAAAGAAAGAAATTAGAAGACCTGATGGAACAAGAGTTAAATTTGAGGACAACGCTGCTGTTATTGTAACACCTGACGGAAACCCAAAAGGTTCAGAGATTAAGGGACCTGTTGCAAAAGAAGCTGCAGAAAGATGGCCAGGTATCTCAAGATTGGCAAGAATCATCTTATAATTAAAAAAATTTCCAAATAACTAAAAAGGTGAAAGTATGGTGGCTTTAACCAAGTCAAAACAACCAAGGAAACAAAGAAAAGCCCTATTTAACGCACCATTGCATTTAAGAAACAAAGTCATGTCTGCAATGTTATCAAAAGAATTGAAAGAAAAATTAGGTAAAAACTCCCTCCCAATTAGAAAAGGAGATGTCGTTAAAATCATGAGAGGGGACTTTAAAGGACACCAAGGAGAAGTTGTCAAAGTAGATTACAAGAGATATAGAATTTACGTTGAAGGTGCTGTAAACTACAGGCAAGACGGAAAAGAAAGTCTATACCCAATCCACCCATCAAATGTAATGATTGTCAAATTGTATGAAGGAGACGAAAAGAGATTCAAACAAATAAAAAAGGAATAATGCCAAACAAATTAATGAGGTGTGAATATGGCAAATAAAGGACCAAGAAGACACTTGAAAAGACTGGCAGCTCCAGCAAATTGGCAGATTCCAAGAAAAGTTCATAAGTTTGTTGTAAGGCCATTACCAGGACCACACGCAATGAATGAGTCATTACCATTGTTGTTGATTGTTAGAGATATCTTAAAATATGCTGATAATGCAAGAGAAGCTAAAAAGATTATTAAAATGGGTAAAATCTTAGTTGATGGAAGAAAAAGAAAGGAACACAAGTTCCCTGTTGGTTTAATGGATGTTGTATCAATTCCAGATACAAATGAACACTTCAGAGCATTATTTGATGAAAAAGGTAGAATTGTTTTAAGACCTACTGAAAACCCGGATGTTAAATTGTGTAGAATTAGAAACAAGACTGTTGTTAAAGGAGGGCACATTCAACTCAATTTACACGATGGAAGAAACCACCTCATAAGAGTTTCAGATCCAACAAAAGCTGAGGAAGATGTTTACAAAACAGGGGACGTTATTTTAATGGGAATACCTGAACAAGAAATTAAAGCACACATTCCATTTGAAGTTGGTAAATTGGCATACATTACAGGAGGAAAACACATTGGAGAATTTGCAAAAATTGTTGACATTGAAAAGAGAATTCTCTACCCAGATATAATAACATTAGAAAACGCTGATGGAGAGAAATTTAAAACAATCAAGGACTACGTATTCGTTGTTGGAGATGAAGAACCAATAATCAAATTATAAAAACGTTATTGGGAGGATAAACCATGTCATACCAAGAACTTTGGAAAAACAACCCAATGTTAAAACCAAGAATTGAAAAAGTCGTGGTTAACTTCGGTGTTGGGGAAGCTGGAGATAGGTTAACAAAGGGAGCTAAAGTTATGGAAGAAATCACAGGGCAAAAGCCAATAAGAACATTGGCAAAGCAAACAAACCCAGCATTTGGAATTAGAAAAAAATTACCAATTGGATTAAAAGTTACATTAAGAGGAAAGAAAGCAGAAGAATTCTTAAAAAACGCATTCATTGCATTTAAAGCAGAAGGTAAAAAATTATATGAAAGTTCATTTGACGAATATGGAAACTTCTCATTCGGTATTCATGAGCATATAGACTTCCCTGGACAAAAATATGACCCAATGATTGGAATTTATGGGATGGACGTTTGTGTTACCTTAGAAAGACCAGGATACAGAGTTAAGAGGAGAAAAGTAAAAAGAGCACGCATTCCTAAAAGACATAGAGTTACAAAAGAGGAAGCAATTGAATTCATTGAGAAACACTTTGGTGTAGAAGTTGTAAGAGGAGAATAAATAAAAACAAAAGGTGATGTAAATGGCAAAAGCTCCATGGAAAAGAAAATATGGAATAGGAATAAGGCCATGTAGAAGATGTGGGCACGTAGGACCAGGATTAATTAGAAAATACGGACTCAACTTATGCAGACAATGTTTTAGAGAAGTGGCTGCAAAATTAGGATTTAAAAAATACGATTAATTTAGCCGCTTTAATTTAAAACTTTAAAAAATAGTTAAATTTAAGGAGGTATCAACATGAGTTTAATGGACCCACTAGCAAATGCATTAAACCATTTAACAAATTGTGAAAGAGTGGGGAAGAAGGTAGTTTACATAAAACCCGCATCAAAGTTGATTGGTAGAGTATTGAAGGTTATGCAAGACCACGGATACATTGGAGAGTTTGAATTTATAGAGGATGGAAGAGCAGGAATATTTAAAGTTGAATTAATTGGTAAAATAAACAAATGCGGTGCAATTAAACCAAGATATGCTGTTAAGAAACACGAATTTGAGAAATTCGAAAAGAGATACCTTCCAGCAAGAGACTTTGGTTTGTTAATTGTAAGCACATCCCAAGGAATAATGACACACTACGAAGCAAAGGAAAAAGGAATTGGTGGAAGATTAATCTCCTACGTATACTAAATTAATTGATTTTGTTTAGAGAGTTTTTATTAATAATTTATTGAATAGGAGGTAAAAATATGCCAGTTGCAGCATTTATAAGGGAAGAAATAGAAATTCCCGAAAACGTTACTGTAGATATCGTGGGGAATGAAGTTATTGTTAAGTCAGGAAACAAAGAGCTCAGAAGAGTCCTCTCATATCCAGGTGTTGAGATAAAGAAAGAGGACAACAAAGTTGTTATTGAATGTGAATTCCCAAGAAAGAAACAAGCTGCTGTCATTGGAACATTTAAGGCACACATAAAAAATATGATTAAAGGAGTAACAGAGGGCTTTACATACAGATTGAAGATAAGATATGCTCACTTCCCAATGAAAGTTACTGTTAAAGGAAATGAAGTTATCATCGATAATTTCTTAGGGGAAAAACACCCAAGAAGAGCAAAAATCTTGGAAGGAGTTACTGTTAAAGTTAGCGGTGAGGACGTAATTGTTACTGGAATTGATAAGGAGAAAGTCGGTCAAACTGCTGCAAACATTGAACAGGCAACAAAAATTAAAGGAAGAGACCCAAGAGTATTCCAAGATGGTATTTACATTGTGGAGAAGGCAGGAAAAGTACTATAAGGTGATGCCATGAGTGAATTTAAAAGATTAATGAGAGTTAGGTTCAAACAAAAGATGAAAAAACCTAAATTCTTAAGACAAGAGTGGTTTAGATACAAAAGATTAGGAGAAAAATGGAGAAAACCAAAAGGAAGACACAGTGGAATGAGATTGCAGTTAAAACACAGACCTGCTATTGTTAAAGTTGGATATAGAAGCCCTAAACTTGTTAGAGGTTTGCACCCAAGTGGATTGGAGGACGTTCTTGTCCACAACGTAAAAGAGTTGGAGCAATTAGATCCTAAAACACAAGGGGCAAGAATTGCAGCAACAGTAGGAAAAAGAAAAAGAATTGAAATTATAAAAAGAGCAAGAGAATTGGGTATAAGAATCCTCAACATTTCAGAAGAAAAACAAAAGGAACTCTTAGGTATAAAAGGTGATTAAATATGGATGTTTCCGTTCAAAGAAGGATGGCTGCGGATATTTTAAAATGTGGGCTTGACAGAGTATGGATAGACCCTGAGCAGTTGGATAAAGTTAAAGCAGCAATCACAAAGGATGATATAAGGGCATTAATAAAGGAAGGGGTTATTAAAAAGAAACAAAAGAAAGGTATTAGTAGTGCAAGAACCAAAAAATTAAAAGAACAAAAAAGAAAAGGTAGAAGAAGAGGCCCTGGTTCAAGAAGAGGGGCTAAAGGAGCAAGAACACCTAAAAAAGAAAGATGGATAAACACAATAAGACCTTTAAGAAGATTATTGAAAGAGTTGAGAGACAATGGTACAATAGACAGAAGAACATACAGAAGATTATACAGAATGGCAAAAGGTGGAGCATTCAGAAGTAGAAGCCACATGCTCTTATACATGAGAGACCACGATATTTTGGCTAAATAATTCATTTAATTTAAAGAAATTATTATTTTAAACTAAAAATTTTCACATAATGGGAGGTAAAAACATGGCACGTGACGCTAAATATAGAGTGCCTTTTAGAAGAAGAAGAGAAGGAAAAACAAACTACAGAAAGAGATTGAAGTTGTTATTGTCAGGAAAACCAAGATTAGTTGCAAGAAGAACATTGAACCACATCATTGCACAAGTTATATTATATGATGAAAAAGGAGATAGAACAGTTGTTTCAGCACACTCAAGAGAGTTAATTAAATTGGGATACAAAGGACACTGTGGAAATGTTCCTGCTGCATACTTGACAGGTTTATTATTGGGTAGAAAAGCAATTAGCAAAGGTTACAAAGAGGCAGTTTTAGATATTGGATTGCACAGAGCTACAAAAGGAGCGGCAGTATTTGCAGTTCTTAAAGGGGCTTTAGATGCAGGTATGGAAATTCCACACGGTGAAGAAATTCTTCCAGATGAAAGTAGAATAAGAGGAGAACACATAAAGATATATGCGGAACTCTTAAAAAGTGAAGATGAAGAAAAATACAAGAGACAATTCTCAAAATACTTAGAAAAGGGATTAAAACCAGAGGATTTACCAGAGCACTTTGATGAAATCAAGGAAAAAATCATGAGTTTGGAATTATAAAGGTGATAGGATGAATAGAAGATTTGACATTGAATCATGGGAACCGAAAACAAAAGTCGGTAAGATGGTAAAAGAAGGCGCTATAACAGATATAGATTACATATTGGACAACAACTTGCCATTGTTGGAGCCAGAGATTGTAGATGTTCTCTTACCAGATTTAGAAGAGCAAGTTTTAGACGTTAAATTAGTCCAAAGAATGCACAAGTCAGGTAGAAGAGCAAGATTTAGAGCAACTGTTGTTGTAGGAAACAGAAATGGTTATGTTGGAGTAGGAATGGGTAAAGCAAAAGAAGTAGGTCCTGCAATAAGAAAAGCAATTGCACAAGCAAAATTATCAATAATTAAAATTAGAAGAGGTTGCGGTTCTTGGGAGTGCGGTTGTGGTTTAGCACACTCAGTTCCATTTAAATCAAGAGGTAAATGTGGTAGTGTTGAGGTTGAATTAATGCCTGCTCCAAGAGGAGTAGGTTTAGTTGCTGGTAATGTTGCAAAGGCAGTTTTAGGTTTAGCCGGAGTAAAGGATGTCTGGACAAAGACATTTGGGGATACAAGAACAACATACAACTTCGCAATGGCTACATTTGAAGCACTCAAAAACTTGAACTTTGTAAGAACATTAGATGAACACAAACAAAAATTAGGTATTATTGAAGGTAGAACATTCTAAATGCATTTTTTCAAAAAATTATATAATGGGAGATCTCACAACTGTTTAAAAAAATTTTTAATTTTTTCTAAGAAATTAATTTAATTTAATTAAAAAGGTGATGAAAACATGGCTTACGCAGTTGTAAGAGTGAGAGGGAGAGTAGGTGTTAGAAAGGACATAGCTGACACACTCAAAATGTTGAGATTACACAGAGTAAACCATTGTGTAATAGTCCCAGAAACAGACACATTCAAAGGTATGCTGAACAAAGTTAAGGACTACGTAACCTACGGGGAAATCAACAAAGATACCTTGGTAAAATTGATATTGAAAAGAGGAAGGTTACCAGGAAACAAAAGAGTTAATGAAGAAATTATAAAAGAAAAAATGAACATGACTGTAGAAGAGCTTGCTGAAAAATTAATAAATGGAGAAATTAAATTAAAAGACACTCCATTAAAACCAGTATTTAGATTACATCCTCCAAGAAAAGGTTACGAGAGAGGAGGAATTAAAAAACCATTCTCAGTTGGAGGAGCTTTAGGATACAGAGGAGAGAAAATAAATGATTTAATATTGAGAATGATTTAAATATTAGGTCGGAAATTTTATATGAGTGTTATTTTGTATGGGTTCAAAATTGTCAAGGTGATGGTATGATAAGAAAAAAGAAAAAAATTAAAAAAATAAGAGGTTCAAGAACCTGCGGTTATGGTTCACACAAAAAACACAGAGGTGCTGGTAGTAGGGGAGGTAGAGGTAGAGCAGGAGGATTTGACCACAAGTGGTCATATGTTATAAAATACGAGCCAGATAGATTTGGTAAATATGGGTTCTCAAGACACCCAAGCTTAATTAAAGATCTTGAAACCATCAACGTTGGTGAATTAGAAGAGCTTGTATTGAAAAACAAAGATAAATTTGAAGTTGAAGATGGAAAAATTGTCGTTGATGTAACAGAGTTGGGCTTTGAGAAAGTCCTTGGTAGAGGTAAGATATCAACACCAATGATTGTAAAAGCTATTGAGTTCTCCGAAAGTGCAAGAGAAAAAATAGAATCTGCTGGTGGAGAAGTTGTTGAATTATAAATATGTAAAATATAACTTAATTATTCTAATTCTAATTTTTCTTATTTTTGATTGTGATGGATTGCAAAACAACATAACTAAATTTGGAGAAAATGAAATCTTAAAAAATATTAAATCATTTTTATGTATGGATTTTTTTGTTGTGTTTATTGCACTGTTTTTGTCCTGTTCTATTTTTGGTTTATATCTAATGCTGAATAGCCCCATTATTATTATGTTTTATAATGTTAATATTTTGTAATATTTTTAGGATTTTAAAGTATGATAAAGTAGATCTGAGGGGGAAGTATTATCATATTAATAAAAATTATGATGAAATAATTTGTTGGTAACATTAAAGATAATTATAAAAAATATTTAATTATTCTGAAATCCTAAAGGTGATACTGTGGAGGAATTCCTGCATAGGATGAAACCTATACTGGAAAAAATTCCTGAAGTGAAAAGTCCAGATAGAGAAATACCATTCAAAGAAAAATTGAAATGGACTGGAATTGTCCTTATTCTCTACTTTATAATGGGTACAATTGATGTCTATACTGGAGGGGCGGAGATTCCAGCAATATTTGAATTCTGGCAAACTGTTACGGCATCAAAGATGGGAACTTTAATAACTCTTGGTATTGGACCGATTGTTACTGCAGGTATTATAATGCAGTTGTTGGTTGGTTCTGAACTTATAAGGTTGGACTTATCAAATCCTGAAAATAGGGCATTGTTCCAAGGATTACAAAAGTTATTTGCAATAGTTCTATGTTTTGTTGAGGCAATTATGTTCGTTGGAGCTGGGGCATTTGGAGCTCTAACTCCAGCAATGATGATAATACTTGTCCTACAATTGGCATTAGGGGCAATATTGTTGATTTATTTGGATGAAATTGTATCAAAATATGGTATTGGTTCGGGTATTGGGTTGTTTATCGCTGCAGGGGTTTCCCAGACAATATTTGTTGGAACTTTTGGGCCGGAAGGGTATTTGTGGAAGTTCTTTAACTCATTGGTAACAGGAATGCCTAATATTGAGTATATATTACCAATAATTGGAACAATATTGGTATTCTTGGTTGTTGTCTATGCAGAGAGTATGAGGATTGAAATTCCACTTGCCCATGGAAGGATTAAGGGAGCAGTGGGTAAATATCCAATAAAATTCATCTATGTCTCAAACCTTCCTGTAATTTTGGCAGCGGCGTTATTTGCTAACATTCAATTGTGGGGGATGTTCTTAGATAAGATGGGCCTTCCTATCTTAGGGCATTTTGTAAATGGAAGGCCAGTAGATGGATTAGCATATTATCTCTCAACACCTTATGGGATAACAAGCGTTATAGCAGACCCGTTACATGCAATAATTTATACATTGGCAATGATAATATTCTGTATCTTCTTTGGTATATTCTGGGTTGAAACGTCAGGACTTGATGCAAAATCAATGGCAAGGAGAATTGGAAGTTTGGATATGGCAATTAAAGGGTTTAGGAAAAGCACAAAGGCAATAGAGCAAAGATTGAGGAGATATATAAAACCAATAACTGTCATGAGTTCAGCATTTGTTGGGTTATTAGCAGCGTTGGCAGATTTCACTGGAGCATTAGGAGGAGGTACGGGGGTTTTACTTACCGTATCAATTGTATATAGGATGTATGAGCAGTTGTTGCAAGAAAGAATTACCGAACTCCACCCAACAATTGCAAAACTCTTAAATAAAAGATAAAACATTATAAATAGAAGTTAGAATAGATTAGAGACCTACTTAATACAATTTTTTGGTTCTGTATTAACTTTTTATTAACTTTTTAATGTCTTCCTATTTTCAGCAAATTATATAAAACAAAATTTTACATAAATAAAAAGTCCTGCTAAAGGTTCATTAAGGTGAGAGCATGAAAAACAAGGTTGTTGTTGTAACAGGAGTGCCAGGAGTTGGAGGAACAACATTAACACAAAAAACCATAGAAAAATTAAAAGAAGAGGGCATTGAATACAAAATGGTAAACTTTGGAACTGTCATGTTTGAAGTTGCAAAGGAAGAGGGGTTGGTTGAGGATAGGGATCAAATGAGAAAGTTAGACCCAGATACACAAAAGAGAATACAAAAATTAGCAGGAAGAAAGATAGCAGAAATGGCAAAAGAGAGTAATGTTATAGTTGACACACACAGCACCGTTAAGACACCAAAGGGTTACTTAGCAGGATTACCTATTTGGGTTTTGGAAGAATTAAACCCGGATATCATAGTTATTGTTGAGACATCAAGTGATGAGATATTGATGAGAAGGTTGGGAGATGCAACAAGAAATAGGGATATTGAGTTAACATCAGATATTGATGAGCACCAATTCATGAACAGATGTGCAGCAATGGCTTACGGTGTTTTAACAGGAGCAACTGTTAAGATTATTAAAAACAGAGATGGTTTGTTAGATAAGGCAGTTGAAGAATTG
Organism: Methanotorris igneus Kol 5; assembly: GCF_000214415.1. NCBI lineage: Archaea > Methanobacteriati > Methanobacteriota > Methanococci > Methanococcales > Methanocaldococcaceae > Methanotorris > Methanotorris igneus. Next base: position 904,777 of record NC_015562.1, on the reverse strand, counting down.
ATATCAGTTTTAAAATAAATTGAATTCTTTACCTTTATTTTTATTAAGATTTGATATAATGTTAAAAAGTTCTTAAAAAGGGGATATAGATGTTTGATTTTATTTTTGATGTTTATTATAGAACCTTAGATGCCATATTTATGCCACTGATAGAGCATTTACATCCTGCTATTGCGATACTTATTATTGCATTTTTGGTGTCCTTCATCATAAATCTCGCAACAAAACTACTTGTTGACCAAGATAAAATGGCAAAATTAAAAAAAGAGATTCAAGAATTCCAAGTAAAATATAAAAGAGCTATGAAAGACCCAGAAATGTTGCAGAAGTTACAAGAGGAACAGCAGAAAATGATGGAAATGCAAATGGAAATGATGAAAATGAGTTTTAAGCCAATGATATATACATGGATTCCAATTATAGCAATTTTTGCATATTTGAGGCACGTCTATGGTTATGGTGGGGTTTTCCATACGCTATATCCAGATTGGAATGGGGTAATTGTTCATCTCCCATATATATTGTCAAAGATCCTTTTTGTTTCATTTTGGCATTGGCTTGGAAGTATCTTTTATAAAGGTGGCTTTGGAATTGTTTCTGATGCTACATTAGGATGGCTTGGATGGTATATATTGTGCTCAATGGCGACATCCATGGTTTTGAGAAAGGTTATGGGAATAAAGTGATGTTTAATAATATGTCATAAATATGCACAACTCCATTTTTATTTTTTAATTATATGTGTAGCTAAATTACTACATATAATCAAGTTAAACAATAGGTGATAATATGAGGTTGTGGATAGCTTTGCTAAGTTTACTATTAATTGGAGGGTTTATGCATTTAACGAAACTTCAGTTTTAGATAATGCTTCTATAAACCCTCAAGCTTTGAAATGCCATATAAATAGAATCTGCGTTCAAGAATGTATATATACGATTATGAGGAATATGTATATTGTGCTTGCGTTCTATGTATTTCTCTAAGTGTACGGGACTGGTTCCTTTATACTCCTCAACTGCTTTAAGAACTAAATTAATCTCTTCCTTCGATATTTTCTTTGGCTTTCTACCCCTACGCTTTATCTTTGGAATTTCCCCGGTCTCTCTATATTCTTTCCATATTTGCTGAACTCTACGGGGAGTTACTCCAACTTTCTTAGCTATACGGCTGGTTTCAAAGCCCTTTTCTTTCCATGTAATGATTTTCCTAATCTTTTTATCGTTAAGTTTTGCTCCCTTCATATTATCCCTATTATTAACATTCCTCTTTACCTACTGGTGCGAAATAATTTCGGGATGCCACAACAACCTCTGTTTAACCGAAAATTATATATATGATATGATAAAATTTAACTATACTTAAAAATTTTAAGTGAGGTTAAATTATGATGAGTTTAGCTGATGTAGAAGAGGGGAAGGTTGTAGTAATAAAAGATATACTGGCTGGCTATGGTTTAAAAAATAGGTTACAGTCAATGGGTTTAGTTATTGGTGATAAGGTTAAAGTGTTAAAAAACAGTCATGGTCCAGTAATTGTAGAAAATAGAGGTGTGAAGATAGCATTAGGGAGAGGAGTAGCTATGAAAATTATTGTAGGTGATATTAAATGAGGATAGCATTAATAGGAAACCCTAATGTGGGGAAATCTACTTTATTTAATCTTTTAACGGGTGGTAGAGTTTATGTGGGTAACTGGCCAGGAGTCACGGTTGAGAAAAAAGAAGGAGTTTTCATATATGGAGATGAGAAAATTGAAATTATTGATCTTCCAGGAGTTTATAATCTCTCAGGTAGTGCTATGGATGAAATAGTAGTTAAAAAATACTTCCTAACAGAGAAGCCAGATTTAATTGTTAATATAGCTGATATAAATACCCTTGATAGAGATTTATATTTAACCTTAGAGTTGTTAGACACTGGTTATAATGTTCTATTAGTGTTAAATAAAATAGATTCTACAAATGTTATAGTGGATGAAAAAAAGCTAAAAGAGTTATTGGGTATAGATGTTGTAAAAATCTCTGCTAAGAAAAATATAGGAATTGAAGATCTAAAGAAAAAAATTTTAGAAAATTTAAAAAATAAAAGAAAACCTAAAATAAGATATAATAAGGAAATTGAAGATATTATTAACAAAATTATTGAAATATTAAAGAGAGATGAGAATTTAAAAAATTATAATTTAAGATTTTTAGCTGTTAAATTATTAGAAAATGATCAAATTGTAAAAGAAATAGTTAAAAATTCTAAAGTTTCAAAAGATATTGAAGAGCTTTTAAAAAATATTAAAGTAGATATATCTAAAGAGAGGTATAAGATTATTGATAAGATTGTGAAGGAGTGTATAAAAAGGGAGGAAAAGAGAGATATAACAGATCTATTGGATAGAATCTTCACTCATGAAGTTTATGGTATCCTCGCTTTAATTCCAATAGTTTGGATTTTATTTAAAATAACCTTTGATTTTGCTCAGCCTTTTGTAGATATTATTGATTACTTCATTAGCTACTTAGCTGACTATGCTTCTAAAAGTATAGGAGATAAAGTATTAGCCTCATTAGTGGCTGATGGTATTATAGGGGGAGTAGGATCAGTTTTAACATTCTTACCAAACATTGCCTTCCTATTTATAAGTTTATCCATATTAGGAGAAACTGGTTTATTAGCAAGATTACCTCTATTAACTGAAAAGATTTTAAATAAATTTGGACTGCCAGGATTGGCAATATTACCAATAATAATGTCATTTGGTTGTAATGTTCCTGGAATTTTAGCTACAAGAATAATAGAGAATGAGAGGGATAGGTTAGTAACTATCTTAATAAATCCTTTCATAACTTGTCCTGCAAGATTACCAGCATTAATTATACTCTCAGCTTTACTATTCCCAAAAAATCCTGGATTAATTCTATTATTAATGTATTTTGTAGGAATAGCTGCAGCTTTATTTTCAGCTTTACTGTTTAGAAAAGCAATATTTAAAGATCAGCCAGAACCTCTAATAATAGAGCTTCCTAAATATCACTTTCCAAATATAAAAATGGCTTTAAAAAATGCTTGGGAAAATATATATTCCTTTATAAGAAAGGCAGGAACAGTAATTTTATTTGGATCTATATTAATATGGTTCCTATCAAGCTTTGGACCCAGTGGTTATGTGTCAGATATCTCACTATCATATTCAGCTATTATTGGTAAATACCTCTCATACATATTCCAAATATTTGGTTGGGATTGGAAGTTGTCTTCAGCTTTAATATATGGTTTTATAGCTAAAGAGAATGTAGTTAGTACATTGGCAATACTGTATGGTGTTGGAGAAGAGAGTTTAAAAGCCACACTATCCACTCTACCAAAAGCCTCTCTACTCTCATATATGGTGTTTTTTACACTTTACATCCCATGTTTAGCCACAATTGCTGTCATTAAACAGGAAGCTGGGTGGAAGTGGGCTATATTCTCTGTAATATATAGCACATTTGTAGCTTTCATAGCTGCTCTAATAGTTTATATGATAGGATTATTAATATTTTAGAGGATGTCGAAAAATACGAATAGTTAATGAACAGATAATACGATGTATGAAAGTGGAAAAATAATAAAATAAAAACACAAAAATAAAAATCATGGGAAACAAAAAGAGATATATAAAAAATACAACTTAAAAACCACGTATTTTTTATTTTGGATATTGTAAATGTTAAACTATTGCCATAATTTATTTCTGAACTATTTCACTATCCCCTGGTGGAAGAACCCTTAAAATGTCTTCATCATCAACACCGTATTCTTTAAAGATATTTTTCAACTCTTTAACCAATTCACTCTTTTTCTTGCTGTCAGATGGTTTTAATAAAACCCATTTTTTGAAACTCTTTTTTAGTGTGTCTGGTGGAGCGGTTGTTAATTTTAAGTCCCCATCATACTCGATAATCCCTATTCCCAACTCCAATGGGACATTTCTTATGAAGTTTCTCTTCCCTCTAATCACAAACGCCCCTTTCTTCAAATACTCCCCACTCTCTGCTGTTTTGGATACCTGTTCTGGCTTTACCCAGTATGTATCCAATGCTCCCCAACCTAATTTCCAAGCCCTTGAATGGGCAACAGAGAACTTTGCAACCTCGTTTAATGTTTCTTCATCAACAATTCTTTTATTGGTTTTTATGACTGTAAAAGGAGCCCCTTCTATCTGTGCGTGGAACACGATATCATCATCTTCAGTATATTTTTTTATGAGGAGTTCATTTGTCACTGCATCCTTACCGGCAATAACTAAGAATCCATTTATTACAGTCCATTTGAATTTTTCATACCATTTTCTCTCTTTTCTTTCTTTCTTCTTGATTTTTTCTTTCTCTTTGAGTTCTTTTAATTCAATTTCTCCTTTTTCTTTTAATTCCGCTAATTTTTTCTCAGATAATTTTATTGCTTCTTTTATCCCCTCTATTTTACTTTTTAGTTTTTTGGATTTGGTATAGTAAGTTTCTGCGTTCTCAAAGGCGTTTTTTCTAATGTCTAATGATACATTTTTCTCTATTTTTTTGTCTCCATAATCAGCGGATAGTTTTATTACAATTTCCCCATTTTTCTCATTTATATTTTGAATTAATCCTAATATAGGGTGATCTTTATGTTCATTTACTATTTTCTTTATCTTATACCACTCCATCTTCTCTCTGGCGTTTCTTAGGGTGTTTAGTATTTCATCCACCAATGTGTAGTTTGCATATATTAAGTCCCCTTTCTCCTGATTTTCCTGCATCTGCTTTTCATATTTTTCTAAGGTCTCTAACTGTGTCTTTAAAATTCTCTCCTGTTTTTTTATTAATTTTTGTAGTTTTGACTCTTCTTTTTTGGTTTCAACCTTTGCCATAAATTGTGCAAAGTAATCATCCAATGCTTCTAAAAACTCCCCGTATTCTTTTTTTTCAAAATTCTCATACTTCTTTAAATTTATTGGAACTACATCAACATATTCTCCGTCTTTTATGATTATCTGTGGTTTTTTGTTGTTGAGTACATCATTAAATAAGTCCTTTGTAGCATTAAAGAGTTTCTTTAATTCCTCTTCGGTTGGATTTTTCTTGCTCTTATCTATTCCGGCTCTCTCACAAATCTCCTCTGCATAAAGCCCAGCAAGCCCAAAAATTCTTGATATAACTCTTACGCATTCAGTGTCTTTATTTTCCTCTTTGTTAAAGTAGTCCTTAAAGATATCAAATGCAATAGAATAATCTAAGTTGAATGGTGTTAGGTCTCTTTGTGGTGGAAATTTGTAAATCTCCTTTGGTGCAATGGTCCTTGTGCTCCATCTTTCTATTTTCAAAGGCATGATTATTCTATCTTCTTTGTCCAATAGTATTACGTTCCCCTCTCCAAACAATTCTATAACCAATTTGTAAACTGTTTCATTCCACTCAAATGTAATGATAACTATTCTATCAAAGTCATGCTGCTCTATTTTTGTTATTTTTATGTTTTTTAGGTGTTTTCTGAGAAGCATTGCAAAAGTTGGGGGAATTTTTGGCTTTTCTCTCTCATAGTTAGTCATTGTTATATACTTGTATTTACCAACACCAATTGCTATTTCCCTTGTCCCAATTTCTGGGATGTGGATTTTTAAGATTAGTTCTTTTCCATCTTCTCTATCTATTAAAAATGCTTTATCCAATTTTCCATTTATTGCCTTTTGGAGTTCTCTAACAGCAACGTTAATGTCTATGTTTGTCATTTCTGTTTTCATAATCTTCACCAAAATTTATTTATTTTTGTATTCTTTTATTAATTCATTGGGGACAGTATGGGACTGTTAGATAAAATTTTGGCGGTTTTAGTTGCTATATTGGTAGTAGAGATGATAATCTATACGGGCATACAAACAGAACTCTACACAAATACAAAACTGAGAAATTTGAGTTTGTTGGATGATTTGAACCACATTAATACCAGTAATTCAATATTTATAAATGAACTAAACAAAACCTTCAATAAAACGTATCCAAAAATGGATGAATTTCCAAAGAATTATTATGAGGTTGCAGATAAAATGTATCCTGATGTTAAGGTTAGGAATATCAGAACACTCTATGCAATCTTAAAAAACATAAAACTTCCCACATATAAGGAAGAATACTATGATTGCTCAGAAGCATCAGCCCAATTGGAGTGGATTTTAGAGGGTTATGGATTTAAGGCATATATAGCGGAATCTCCCAACCCACCACCAGGAGAGGCATCGTTATCAAATGCCGGGCACATGTGGGTTATTGTTGAGTTGGATAATGGGGATTTGGTTGCCATTGAGAGCACATATTTAACTAAAAACCATTACCATCCACCAGGTATAATAATGGGTAATAATAGAAAGTATTTAGAATACTCTTACCTATATCAGATGTATCTTGATTATTTAAATAAGTATTCAAACGGCAATTATATACTACCAAAAAACCTTGATGATTTTATTAGGCATTACCTAAACCCACCAATAGATGATAACTATTTAAATGCATTGAGTAGTTATTACTACAATCCATCAAAATTATGTGATACTCCTGAAGAATATGTTTTAGGAGAAAAGCATGGAAATGTTATTTACTATGTCCCAATATCTCAGTTTGATTGGTGGAATCATCCAGAAAACAAACATATCAAAGAATTATTTGAAAATAATTAAAATAAAATATTAAAATTAAAAAAACTAAATTAAAAGATAAAAATTAATTAAAATAAAAATAAAAGTGTGATAGGATGATTGAAGAAAATATAATTAATGCACTAAAAGAAAAGATTAGGGAATTAACTGGTAGAGATTTTGAGATAAAGTTAGATGAGCCTCCTTCAGTAGAGTTAGGAGATTACTCAACAAATATATCATTCCAATTGGCGAGAGAGTTAAGAAAACCTCCGATGGCAATTGCTGAAGAAATTGCAAAAAGTTTGAGCATAGAGGGTGTTGAGAAGATTGAGGCTGTAAACGGATACATAAACTTCTTTATAAACTATAAAGATTTCTCAAATGAAATAACCAAAGAAATTATAGAAAAAAATGAAAATTATGGAAAAGGGGAAAAGAAAAACATAAAAGTAATTTTAGAACACACATCAGCTAACCCTAATGGGCCTTTGCACATTGGACATGGGAGAAATGCGATAATAGGGGATAGTTTAAAGAGGATTTTGGAATTTGCTGGGTATGATGTTGAAACACATTATTATGTAAATGATATGGGAAGACAGATGGCAATTGTTGTGTTTGGGATAGATAAGTTTGGCTTAAACGACAAAAAACCAGACCATGCAATTGCAGAGGTCTATATTGAGGCAAATAAATATCTTGAGGAGCATCCAGAAGAAGAGGAAAAGATATTGGATTTGATGAAAGAATATGAAGATGCATGTGAGAAGAACATTGAAAATGAGATAACTGAAAAATTCAAAAATGCAGTAAATCATGCTTTAGAGGGTATAAAAGAAACACTGAAAAACATAAACATAACACACGACACATTTGTCTGGGAGAGTTCGTATGTAAGGAATGGGATGGTAAGGGAAATTATAGAAAATCTTATGAAAACTGGAAAGGTTGTTAAGGAAGATGTTTATAAACTTGATTTATCTGATTTTGGAATAGAGAAGAAGTTGGTTTTGGCAAGGGCTAATGGAACAAGTTTATACTCAACAAGGGATATCGCATATCACGTAGATAAGATGAGAAATTGTGATGTTGCAATTGACATATTAGGGGCGGATCACAAACTTACAGCAGAGATGGTTAAAGGAGCGTTAAAATTGCTTGGCTATAATGTTCCTGAGGTTGTGTTTTATGAATTCATATCTCTCCCAGAAGGTTCTATGAGTACAAGAAGAGGAAGGTTTATAAGTGTCGATGAACTTTTTGAGGAGGCAAAGAGAAGGGCATTGGAGGAAGTTAAAAAGAGAGGAATTGCTGAAAATGAGGAAGAGATAGAAAAAATAGCAACCATAATTGCAATTGGTGCAGTGAGATACAATATCGTCAGAATCTCTCCAGAAAAATCAATGGTATTTAAATGGGAAGATGCACTTGATTTTGAAAAAGTTGGATGTCCAGTTATCCAATATGCTCATGCAAGATGTTGTAGGATTTTGGAGAAAGTTGAAGTTGGAGATATTGAAGGAGATTTATTTAACTATGAGTTAGATAACAGTGAAAAAATATTGATAAAAACGCTCTCAAAATTCCCAAAAATTGTTGAAAAAGCGGCGGAAAGTAGGAAACCACATATTATTGCAAATTATGCCTTAGAGGTTGCACAGACATTCAACAAGTTCTATGGAAATTGCCCAATATTAAAAGAGGAAGATGTTGTTAAAAAATCCTCAAGAATAAAAATGGTAGAAGCGACAAAAATTGTTATAGAAAATGCCTTAAAATTATTGGGTATAGATTGTCCCGGTAAGATGTAATTCTATGGTGATATTATGAAAAATGAAAATAAAGAAAACTATGAATTGTTAACAATTAAAGTTAAAGATTTTGGTGTTATTAAAGAAGGAGAAGTTAAACTAAAACCATTAACCATATTTTTTGGGAAAAATAATACTGGAAAAACATATATGGGGTATTTGATTTGGGGAATTTTCGAAAATCTTACATATCCCCCTTTCCGTAAATTTAAAATAATCAACGATAATAACCTAAATTTCGTTATATCAAAATTAAAATCAATGATAACTAATACAACACAATCAACTGAGAAAATTCAATTTAATGAAATTAAATTGTGTATGGAGAAGGATTATATTAAAAGAGTTTTTAATTATGAAGGTATTGATTTTGGAGAATTAGAAATTGTTTTAGATAAAAAATTTGAATATTATGTTATAACAAAAAATTTTGGATTTATGGATGAAAAGTATGTTGATAAAATATTAATGGATTTTCTAAAAGAAGGGAATATAAAAAATAAAAAAATAAATAAGTTATGTATTGGAATTTTTGAAAATTCTCCATGGACTGCATCTTTTAGGCTTATAGGAAAAAATATATTGATAGGTATAAATAATAAAGCGTTGAAAGAACATGATAGAATATTGGGGCATATAATAATAGACATGTGCAGAATTTTACTGAAAAATATGATTAAAAATGTTATATATCTTCCAGCTTCGAAGAGTGGTCTTATTTTATCTTCAAGTTTATTTATTGATAAAGTTTTTGATAGTCCTGCCTTTTTCGAAATATATGATAATTCTAAGAATATGCTTGATACAGGAGAAAAATTAGCATTTCCTGAACCAATAAAGAATTTTATGAAATCTTACCTTAAACCGGAATTTTATAACTCAGATGTTAATCAAGACAATCAAGACATTGCTTCATTATTTGAAGACCACATAATAAAAGGGGAATTAGTTTATGACAAAGATATGAATAAACTTGGGTATGTTACAAAAAATGGAAAATCAATTCCAATTCATTGTGCATCTTCATCAGTAGTAGAAACAATTCCAATATTGAAATTAGTGAAATATTCAAATATTGTTAAAAAAGGCACTCTCCTAATAATTGAAGAACCAGAAGCTCATCTTCATCCAGATGCACAAAGGATTTTTGCAAGGGCAATAGTTAAACTAATTAACAAAGGAGTTTATGTTTTATTAATAACACACAGTCCATATATCCTACAGCAAATTAACAATTGTATGAAATTATATTATTTGGAAAAAATAGACAAAGAAAAGTTAAAGGCATTTTTAAATAGGCATGATTATAAAGAAGATGAGATATTAAATCCAAGAAAAGTTGCACCATATTTATTTGTTGATGAAGTAGATGGAGTTAAAATAAAAGAATTAGAGATTATAGATAATGAAGGAATTTCTTATGAGGCATTTTACCATATCTTATTTAGCCTACACAATGAAACAGAAGAATTGAGGGGTTTAATTGAGGGGGATGATGGAAACTTTGAAGAATGAAATAAGAAAAATATTTAGGAATGATTTAATACATAAACCAGAAAGAGTGGAGATTGAAGAAAAAGATACTTATATAATTGTTAAAGTTAAAGAAAATGCCACTGAAGCAGATTTTAAAGAATTAAAAATTGAATTTCCAAAAGAAATTGAAATTTTACCATTACTAATTGACAAGGATAAATATTACACAGTATTTAATATCAATGGAAATAAAAAATGTGAATGTGCAATTTTAGTAAAAGAAAATGATAGTTATTATTTAACTCTTGTTGAAATGAAATCTACGCTTAGAACCTTTAGGATAAAGAAACTTATAGAGATTAAAGAGAAATTCAAATGTTCTCTTTATGTGTCTTTGATTATATTGAAACTTTTTGACATAATACCAAAGAAAATTTATGGCTTAATTCCACATCTTAGAAAAGAAACTATATCTCCAACTACTTTTGACATTGCCAATATGGATAGAGATAGCTCTGAGAGGGAATTTTTAAAAGAATGGGAAAGTTCAGAGTTAAAATTTGAGTGGATATACAACACTAAAATAGTACTACATAAAAGGGAATTTAATGAGGATTCCATAAATTGGGCTGAAATAAATACTATATAATAGGATGTGAAACAATGAAAGTCCTAATTATCGATAATATAGATTCATTTGTATGGAATTTGGTTCAGTATGTGGGAATGTTAAAGCATAAGGTGAAGTTAGTAGATAACACTATAACCCTCAGCGAAATAAGAAAAATAAATCCAGATAGAATAATAATTAGCCCAGGACCAAAAACACCAAAAGAGGCAGGGAACTGTATAAAAATCATTCAAGAGATAGATGATATCCCAATTTTAGGAGTTTGTTTGGGGCATCAGTGTATTGTTGAGGCATTTGGTGGAGAGGTCGGGAGAGCAAAACACATCATGCATGGAAAAACAAGTAAGATTGAGCACGATGGGGAAGGGATATACAAGGACATTCCGAATCCATTCTATGGAACAAGATATCATTCTTTAGTTGCCTATGAGGTTCCAAAAGAGTTAAAAATAACTGCAAAAAGTTTAGATGATGGATATGTTATGGGGGTTAGGCATAAAAAATTGCCAATTGAGGGTGTTCAATACCACCCAGAGAGTGTTCTAACACATTCAGAAGAGATGCCATTTCCAAAATTGGGGTTAAAATTAATTAAAAATTTCATAGAGGGTTAAACGTGAGAAAATGGATGTCTATGAAATTTTATTCCAAAAATGTTTAGAATATGAAGTTTTATTGGATGATGAAAAAATTCCATTGTGGAAATTAAAAAAAGAAGATCTTGATAAAGTTAATTTTGGTTTACCATGGGAAAATTTGCAGGATTTGGCAATATACCTATATGAATTAAAGAAGGAACAGCAAAGGTCAAAGGAGTTAATTAAATGTGATATTGCTGAGATTCTTGTAGGTATTGCATTTTTAAAACCAAAAAAATCGGGTTCATTAATTGCAGATGAGTCTTTGGGAATAAATACGTGTTTAAATTATTTGAGCGAGTTAATTACTGCGAGAATAAACTGTATAACGAGATACTATTATCTAATGAAAAAACCCCACAATACAGATATTTTTGATGAGATAATTTTAAAGTTCCCCCAAAAGAAAGATATCAGAGCTAAGAATATCAATGATTTAAGGGAAATTGTGTATAAGTTGAGGAGTTATTTTGAAAAATAACCTTAGAAATTCATAAGAAAGAATGGTATTGTTGAGCATATCATTGCTACACCAATTAAAATTGCAAGGAGTTTTCTTTTATCCATTGCCTTCCCTCCACAACTCCAAATATGATTCTCTTTGAAACTTTTAGAAAAAGTTAAGCAAAACCTGTTGGTTTTGCAGCTCGAACCTTCAGTTCGATTAGGCGAAATCAAAGATTTCGCTGCTCGAAGCTTCGCTTCGATTTCATCAAAAAGGATAAGATGCTTCACTTTGCTCAGCATCCTCTCTTATGTAGTAATTCTAAATATGACTTTCTTTCTAATCTGTCTGAACTTATATTTAAACTTTTCAGTGTATCCATGAGTAGATTTAAGGCAGTGTCTTTTTCTTTTTCATCTTTAATGGTTTTTTCTAACTCTAAATAAAGCCCTACGCCATCAACATTGTCAATTGATGCTTCAATATCTTCTTTTTTGTATATTTCCCTAATCTTCCTTATTGGTGGAACTTTTTTGAATCCTAATTTTTCAAGAATTTTTTCCATTTTGTACCCATCTTCTATTTTAACCTCAATCTCCTCTCTTGTTTTTGAGATTTTGTCAATTTTTGGACCTTTGTAGGTTATGAACCAAACGTCATTTTCTTTTCTTATCCTCAACGCTTCATCTGTTTTTGCGAAATCCCTATCAATTCCATTAAAATAGATGTCTATTTGTTCTTTAACTTCTATTTTTTCAAATCCAAGTTCTTCTAATGTTTTTTTTATATTTTCCAATTCATCTTCATTTATTTTTGCTTTTATCTCAACTTCTATCATAATAAAATCACCTTAAAGGATTATCAATTTTTTAACGGTATCTTTTAACTTCTCCCTCAACTCATCAATATCCACATTCTCAATAACGAGCCAAATTATTACATCTTCATTGTCTTTTTCGAGAGTTGTGGATAAAATGTTGCCATTTATTTCTGATATCTTTGATGTTATCTCCGCTAACAACCCAATTCTATCCTTTGCTACTATTTGAACCTTTATTATTGATAAGTTTATCTCTCCCTTTTCAAGCAGATATTTACCATCTTTTGTTAATTTTATTCCTCCTTTTTTCCCTTTTTTTGTCTCAACTAACCCCAAATCCCGCAAAGTTCTTATATGCCTGTCTATATTTTTTGGGTGCATATTTAATTTTTCTGCAATCTCCTTTGTTGTTGAGCAAGTTTTTAAAAGTTCCATAATTTTCTTTGTTAGTCCACTAACTTTCATTTTTTCACTGTGCAGGGTTGTTAATGTTAAGATTGATTTTAAGAATATTTGTTTATTTCGTTTTATGGTTATTTGTGTTATAATGTTAGTTTGTTGTTTCATTTAAGAATTCATCTAAGAACTTAAGTCCTCCTCCATAGTTTATACTTTTTGGATGTATTGATAGGTAGAATTGATGATTGGATGTTTTGTAATCAAATTCTGCTAAGATTAGCATTATTTTTGTAAAACTTTTTGGTAGATACCAAGTGTATTCTCTATTTTTAATTGGAATTTTTTCTGTTTTTGTTAAAATATAGTTCTTCGTTATGATGGTTAGGTTATATGATAGCATGACATTTTCAGCATCTTTTGAAATTTCGTATCTTGGGGGTAGGATGTAGGATATGTTGCTGAATCCACACTCATTTAATATTTCCAATGATTTTTTGATTTTTTCCTCTGCAATCTCTTTGTTGCAGTTAAATTCACCATCTATATGATTGTAGCCATGTAATTCAATGTGGTATCCATCATCTTCCAATTTATGAAGAAATTTGATAAATTTAGGATAATTTTTTAAGTTGTATCTATTATCGTGGTTTACTATAACAAATAAATATGTTCTGTTTTGATAATTGTGTTTATCAATTATTTTTACAATTTCTTTTAGTTCGTTATAATATAAAGGACTTACATCATGCACTAAGATTATGGGGCTAGTATAGTTAGGATTTTTATTGCTTATATGCTTATAATGAATTTCAAAGAGATAACTCCCCCACGAAGTCTCAATTGGGGATTTAGTGCCTAAATTTGTTTGTGGTTTTGTTTCGTTTATAACATACATAACTGTGGTTTTTGGATGATTTTGGATTGTGCAAACACTAAATATGAACAAAATCAGAATAAGAACATAGATAAGCAATTTCAATCTTCCACCTTTTTGTAATTAAATTAAAAACTTGATTACTAAATTATTAATATTGTAAATATTAAACTTATATTTTGTAGATTTTTAGTTTTTGTTTATTTATGAGGTGTATTGTGCCAACCCTGTTGATGAAAAGGAGTTAAAATGGTCGATACCTCAAAGAAACTTTTAGAAAAAGTTTAATCAAAAAAGAAATGAGGATTTAGTGCATTTGTAAGGCGAACAACTTATATTCAAACTTCACTTTGCTTGGTTTGGTTTCATCAAAAAATCATCAAAAAAGGCGCATTGTCTAGTGAAGTGAGGTAATGTTCAACTATTTTGGGTGAGATTCATGCTGACACACATAGATGAAAAAGGGGTAAAAATGGTTGATATTTCAAAAAAAGAAGATGTTGAGAGGATATGTGTTGCAGAGGGATATATAAAATTGAAACCGTCTACAATAGAGTTGATAAAGAGAAATGAAATTGTTAAGGGGGATGTTTTAACAACAGCACAAATAGCGGCAATGATGGGAGTTAAAAATACTTCTAACCTAATTCCTGCATGTCATCCTTTACCTATAACTTCTGTTAGAGTTGATTTTGAGGTTTTTGATGATAAAATTAAGGCAACAGTTGAGGTAAAGACAACATACAAAACAGGCATTGAGATGGAGGCGTTGACAGGGGTTTCTATTGCTTTATTAACAATATGGGACATGGTTAAGAGTGTAGAGAAAGACGAAAATGGGCAGTATCCAAACACCGAAATATATGGAATAAGAGTTGTGAAAAAAGTAAAAAATAATATTTAGATGTTGGCAATATGATATACTCATTTAATTTAGTTAATTACTTTATTTTTTTGTTAAATTTACTTTAATATTATAAACTTTACTTTACTTTATAACAAAATAATTTCAGGATACAACACATATAATTTAATGAAGAAGTAAAGGCAAACAACTATACTCAAACTATACACTTTTTACTATCTATGAAACAACCTTATTTATCCTTAAACTGATGGTGGTTTTATGGAGTTTGAATTATGGGTTAGGATGATAAAGGAGAGTATAGAAAAAAAGAACGTAGACCCATGGAATATAAATATAGCGGAAATTGCTGATTTATATATGAGTAAAATAAAGGAACTTAAAAAATTTGATATAAGGTTATCTGCTGATGTTATTCTTGTTGGGGGGATTTTGTTAAGGATGAAATCAGAGGTTCTTTATGGTGAATGTGAAGTTATAGATGATGAATACGAGGAAGAGTTTTATGAGGATTATGATGATTATTACGGCTATGATGAAGATAATGAGGATGTGAAGATAACTCCACCAGTAAGAAGACCACCAGCAAAAATTAATAAAGAAAAAATAACCTTGGATGATTTGATAAAAACATTGAGGGACGAATTAGAAAAAGTAAAAAAGAAGAAGACAAAGAAAAGCAAAAGTAGCAAAAAATCTGAAGTAATTTTAGGAGATGTGCAGGATATTGTTGAAGAGTTGATTGAAGAAGAGGATATTTCCGATATTATTGATAAACTGTTGGATGATTTGAGAAGGGAAAAAATTATAGTATTTCAAAAAAGATTCTCATCAAAAGAGGATAAGGTTAAGTATTTCCTCCCATCCCTATATTTGGCAAACGATGGGAAAGTTGAACTTATTCAGGAGGAGTTGTTTAAGGATTTAATTGTTAAGTTAAAGGAATAGTGGTGAAAAAATGAAATTCTTTGATAGAACTGAGGAAATAAATGAAATTTTAAATATATTGAAAAAGGAACCCAATGATATTTACTTTATTTTCGGCCCAATAAATTCAGGAAAAACGACACTAATAAAACATATTATTGAAAATAAATTAAGCAATAATTATCAAGTTTTTTATATAAATTTTAGGACTTGTCTCATCTCTGAAAAAAGGGAGTTCATAGAAGCGATATTTACAACTAAAAAAGATACAATCTTTGAAAAAATTAAGGATAAAAAAGAAGTTTTGGAGTTATTGAATAAGGGGATAAAAATCTTTACTGGCGTCCCAATTCCAGAGGCGGATTTTGATAATCTATTTGAGAAGAAAATAAATGATGCCTTTCAATATTTGAATGATATTTTATTGGAAACTAAAAAGAGTGGAAAAATTCCAATACTAATTTTTGATGAATTACAGATGATTAAAGAGGTAGTTCTAAATGGGCAGAGATATTTGTTAAAGGAGTTATTTCAGTTTTTAGTTTCTTTAACAAAAGAACAACATCTATGTCATGTTTTTTGTCTGTCTTCTGATTCTTTGTTTATTGAATATGTTTATAACGCTGGGGAATTAGAGGGGAGGGCAAAATACTTATTAGTTAATGATTTTGATAAAGAAACTGCCTTAAAGTTTATGAATTTTTTAGCAGTAGAATATGGCATTAAATTAACAAACAGAGAAAAAGAATTAATTTATTCCTATGTTGGGGGAAAAGCGAAAGACATAAATTATGTGGTTGAGGAAGTAAAGTACAAAAATTTAAATGAGATTTTGGATGAATTATTAAACAATGAAATCTTAAAATTAGGAATCTTTTTAGAAAAAATGGATTACATTGAGGCAAAAATCAATATTGATGGAAATTTAATTAAGGTTAAAAAAGAGGACGTTTTGAAGGCATTGAAGTTGTTTAAAGAGAATTATGCCGTTCCAATAGAAAAAATCCCAATGCATGTGAGGAATTTTTTAGTTGAGGAGAATATTCTATTTTTAAATCTATTGAGGAGGATGCTAAATCCACAGAGCTTTTTAATTTGGAATGCAATTAAGAGAGTTGTTGGATAATTGTTTATACATTTTTTAAATTTTAATTTAAATTTTTTAAATTTTAATTCGTTATTTTTACCTATATGATTTTTATTGATGGTTATTTTAGTATTATTAATCTAATGTTCTTGCGACATATTTTAGTGCATTTTTATATTATTAATGGCATTATATTATCATAACTAATTCTTATGAGGTGATTAAATGGATATTGTAGAAAAAATCATAAACATTGGGGAAAAAGAAGGATTTGAAGTTGAGGTTTTTATTTCAAAAGGAATTTCTTCATCAATTGATTTAGATGGGGAAAGTGTAGATAGTGTAGAGACATCAAAGGACTTTGGGGTTGGGGTGAGGGTTATAAAGGATGGTAAAGTTGGTTTTGCATATTCAACAAAAGAGGATGTGAATGTAGTGTATAAAGCAATGAAAAATTTAGTTGAGGATAAGTTTGTTTCATTTGCAGAAAAGGAAAAATTTAAAGAACCAAAAGGGATTTTTTACAAGGATATTTTGAAATTGGATGAGGAGGAGATGTTGAGTGATTTAATTTTAATGAAAGACATAGCAAAGGATGAAGGTGTTACTGTAACTGGTGGAGGGATTTCTAAGAGCTACGAATACAATAGGATAGTTAATTCTAATGGTGTTGATGTTGAGGAGGAGTTTACTTTTTACTCCGCATATTTGTCTGTTATATATGAAAATGAAACGGGTTACGAAGGTTTAACAAAAACAAAAAGATTCGATGTGGAAAATATAGCAAAAAAAGCTGTAGAGTTGGCAAAGAAATCAGTGAATGGTAAAACAATAACCTATGATGGAGATATTATACTAAGCCCAAGAGCACTTAGTTCTCTCTTGCCATACACGTTAATACCTTCATTTAGTGCGGAAAATGTGCAAAGAAATAGGTCTGTTTTAAAGGACAAATTGGGAGAGCAAGTATTTGGGGAAAGTATAACCATAGTAGACGATGGAACC
This sequence comes from Methanotorris igneus Kol 5, assembly GCF_000214415.1. Taxonomy (NCBI): domain Archaea; kingdom Methanobacteriati; phylum Methanobacteriota; class Methanococci; order Methanococcales; family Methanocaldococcaceae; genus Methanotorris; species Methanotorris igneus. The sequence continues at coordinate 887,157 of NC_015562.1, read as the reverse complement.
TTAGACAATGCAAATTACTCATCAAAGGTAGATGGAGAAGGTTGCCCAACAAAAAGGACAGTTTTAGTTGAAAATGGAGTGTTGAAGAGTTATTTGTATGATATAAAGAGGGCAAATATTGATGGCAAAGAGTGCACCGGAAATGGAATGAGGGACTATAGTTCTCTCCCATACATTTCCCCATCAAACTTTATAATTGAGCCAGTGGATAAATTGGAGAACTTTGACAACTATGTTTATGTGAATGGAGTTATCGGCTCCCACACATCAAACCCAATAACTGGGGACTTTGCAGTTGAGATTCAAAATGCATTCATGGTGAAGGGTGGGGAAGAAATTCCTATTAAAAAAGGTTTGTTGTCTGGGAATATCTTTGAGTGTTTAAAGGATGCAGTTCCATTAAATGATGTTGAGCAAAGAGGTAAGTTAATTTCTCCTTCAATAGTTATAAAAGGGCATATCGTTGGATAAAATTAGCTTTTTTGTGTATTTATTTGATTTTTGTGCAATATTTTCAGATACAAACATTTTTAAATGTCTTTAACCATATTTAACATAGGGAGTTTGAGGTAGGTATTATGAGAATTGAGTTGGAATTGGAAACTGAGGAATTTACGATAATCCCCTACAACCACCAATACTACTTAGCATCGGCATTATATAATAAAATACACTCGTCCAATCCAGAATATGCTGAAAGATTGCATAGCTATCAGAAATTTAAGTTTTTTACATTTTCCTTATTACAAATTAGAAAAAGAATGATTAAAAAAGATGGTATTGAGACAATTGATGGGAAAGTTAATCTATATATCTCATCCCCAAGTGTGGAATTTTTGGAAAATTTTATAAGTGGACTACTTGAAGATGGGATGCTAAAAGTTGGAGATATAGAGTTTTTTGTAAAAAAGGCGAAAATATTACCCACACCAGAAAAATTTGAAGTTTTAAAGACACTTTCCCCCATATATTTAAAAACATTGGTTGATACTGAGGAAGGTAAAAAGACCTATGATTTATTGCCAAATAACTCAAAGTTCTACGAAAATCTAAAAAAGAACCTGAAGAAAAAGTATGAGGCATTCTATAATAAAAAATGTGACTTGGATTTTGAATTTGAAGTTTTGAAGTATAAACCAAAAAGGATGAGGATTAAAAATACATACCATAAATGCTCTGAAATGGTGTTTAGGGTTTGGGGGGATTATGAGTTAATAAAGTTTGGTTATGATTGTGGATTTGGGGAGAAAAATTCCATGGGCTTTGGAATGGTGCAAGCTATCAGCTTATAGATTCTACAATTAATAAAATCCTTATGGATTTTGCAACTCTTCGCTACGAAATCAAAGATACGACAATATAGTCGTGTGCGAAATATATACGGCAAAACCTTCGGTTTTGCCATTAATCTATACGGCAAAGCCCTTTGGGTTTTGCCATTAATTTTTAAACCTTATTTTATAATCAATAAATTTCAAATAATCGTTATGCATTCATTAAAATTTGAAATAACGCATTAACCCTTAAAAATTTACCAAATTATACGGCAAAACCTAAAGGTTTTGCCAAATAATATATCTAAGAGGCACTACCTCGCTACGCTCGGTAGTGCATCCAATTTGGATGAAACCTTTTTTAAAGGTTTCTTTCCGAATTATACGGCAAAACTTTTAGTTTTGCCAAAAAACCTTCTAACGCACACGACTATAATTTAAGTTGATGTTTGTTATTAAATCAATTTAGAAGTTTAGATTCAAAAATAAGTTGGTGATATTGTGTATAAAATTGCCTTCCGAAACTGTTAAATATTAAATGAGTATTGGTTATTATTAATGATTAGATATAAACTTGGAAAAATTGTATGTGGGTTGTTGGGGGCTATGTAAAAACGATTAAAGATACTGCAGGCGAGAATAATGCAAAATAAAAACAAACTTCCATCCGAAATCGTATTAACTTACAAGATTAAACATAATTACGATTTAAAAAACTTGTTAGATGGATTTATGAGTACCTCTCAGAAAGCAGTTGATATTATCTGGGAAAATATCAACTGGAAAGAAAAACAAGTTAAACATCGATTTAAATCTAAAAATAAATACAAATACTACACAACCACCCGATTAATCCCAGAAATTCCAAAAGATAAGGATTTCAAAAGAGAACTAAGAAATTATTTACTAAATGGATGGAATTTTGCTTCTCATTATGTTGATGGGGCTATTAAAGTGGCTTATTCAACAATAGAGAGTTGGAAATCGAATTATTTAGATGGTAAAAGAAAAAGAAATAAACCGACATTTAAAAGACCTTTTGTTAGAGTTAAAAATACCCTAATAAAATACGATAAAGAAAATGGAACGATAAGGATAACGATAAAAGCGAGGAAGGAGTATTTAGTTTTAGACATTAAAAATGAATGGTTTTTCGAAAAAATTAGAGGTTTTGACATTGGAGAGATTATTTTGAAGGACAACGAGGCATTAATAACCTTTAAAAAACCTTTAAATATATTTGATAAAAAAGTCGTTATCGGTGTAGATAGCAATCTAAAATCCTTAGATTTATTCCATCCAGAGGAAGGGTGGATTAGAGTTGACTTATCTGAACTACATAGAATAAAGAATGTTTATGATGTTATTATCGATAAGTTAAAGTCGATTTATAAAAAAGCCCCAAAAAGAATTGGTATATTGCTAAAAAAGTATTATAATAGGAGAAAAAATCGAGTTGAAGATTTTATTAACAAATTAACTTCCCAGCTATCTAAACTCTTTCCAAATGCAATTTTTATCTTTGAGGATTTGGATAAGCTCAATATGTATAAAAATTCAAACTTTAACAGAGATTTAGATAGGACAAGCTGGAGAGAGATAGCGAAAAAGTTAGAGTATAAGAGTATTGTTTTTTACGTTAATCCTCACTATACTTCAAAAACCTGTCCTATATGCGGGAGTAGAATGGAGTCCCAAGAGGGACAGGTTGTAACATGCGAAAAATGTGGAGTTTTCAATAGGCAGTTCGTCGGCTCTTTTAATATCTTTAAAAGAGGAGTTAAATTAGTTAAAAAACTCTTAGGCGGAGTCGGGGTCCCCGTTACTGGGGTGGAGGTCGATGATTTACTCTCCAATGAACCCAGAGGAGAGTTGAGACCAATGTCACCCAAGTCCATCGTGAGGGTTAATTTAAGCGGGAGTACTTTTATTCACATTTACTCCTAAATCCTCACGATGGACAGACCCCGTAATTGGAGGGGGTCCTGCTGGAAGAACATGTGCTATGGAGTTAGCAAAGAAGGGTTTTGATGTGGAACTTTATGAAAAGGACAAAATTGGAGGAACATGCTTAAACTATGGTTGCACATACATAACTGGACTTAGGGAGATGGCAGATATCATTGAAAATATCAACACTCTAAAAAATGAAAAAATAAAATTGGAGGATATAATTTCATTTAAGGAATTACAAAAGAAAATATCTTGGTGGAAAGACAAGATTTCAAACGGATGAATATTTGAGGGTTATTGGTAAAGAAAATGTCTATGCATGTGGAGATTGTATTAAAGGCGGGTTAACACCAACAGCAAGGATGGAGGCGAAGGTCGTAGCAAATAATATATTTAATGAAATTAATAACAAAAACTTAATAAAACCAAATTACAATTTAATACCATATGCTATAAGAATGTCGTTAAATATAGCGGTTGTTGGGAAAGAGACAAAAGAGCACAAAACTATACCAAATCCCGTTGGAAAGGGTAATTACTTTAAGGTATCAAATAAGAATGTTGGGATAACAAGAATTTATTATGAGAATGGCAAAGTTGTTGGAGCGATAACAATATACCCAACTTCAGAAATAGTTCCTTACTTTGCACAATATATTAAAGGTATTGATATTTACAATGATTTTAGGGAGGTTCATCCATCTACAGATGCATTCTATAAGATGATTTTGGGATAAAATGGATTTTGAAATATTTAAGGATGTGGGGTTGAATCTTGTTAAAGAGTATGGGTATTTGGGTATATTTTTAATAGGGCTTTCTGAGCCCATTTTTCAACCTATCCCAACAGAAATTTTTATAATTAGTGGAGTTCTTTTGGGTCTTGATTGGAAGTTGGTTTTAATTGTCTCTACACTTGGTTGTAACCTTGGGGCTATAATAACATATTGCCTTGCAACAAAGTATGGGGAAAAGTTAGCATTGAGATTGTTTGATGAGGAAAAATTAAAAAAAGGAGAAAAATTTTTAAAAAAATGGGGAGTTATGGGTGTTATCGTTGTGAGCTTTACTCCAATACCATTTGAGATAATATGCTGGGTTTGTGGTATGTTTAATATGCCATTTGAAAAGTATATGGTTGCAGTTTTTTTGAGTAGAATGATTAAGCATGGATTAGCTGTTTTGCCATTTGTTTTGCCAATAAAAAACTATCTTCCATTTTAATACTAAATACTAAAAAATTCATAAACAGGATTTTATATTAAATTAGAGTATATAGTCAATGAAACAATAAAACACAAATTCTTTTGTTATAGTGGTGATGTTATGTGTTTAGCAATTCCATGTAAAGTTATTGAAATTATTGAAGAGGATGGAGAAAAATACGCAATAGCTGAATATAAGGGAGTTAAGCAAAAGGCAAAATTAACTTTATTGGAAAATGTAAAAGTAGGGGATTATATTTTAATACATACTGGGTATGCACTGGAAGTTATGAGTGAAGAAGATGCAAAACTAAGCTTAGAAGCATGGGAAGAATTGTTTAATGCTTTAGAAGAAATGGATAAAGAAAAAGAGAAAATAAACGAATAAATTAAAAAAATAAAAAATAAATTTTAAAATAAAAATAACTCTTTTAACAATTTATTCTTGAGTTACCTTTATTGCTTTTGTTGGGCAGACGTCTTCACAAACTCCACAGAATGTACATTCGTCTTCTTTTGCAACAACAACTTTGTCTCCTTGGATTTCGAATACTTCCATAGGGCATGTGTTTACACATTCTGCACATTCTGGACCCTTACATTTTGAGTAATCAATTGTTACAGCCATCATATCACCTTTTTAACTTTATCGTGGTTTATAAATACAAAAATAAAAATGGTGTTTTTGTATATATAAGCTTTACTATGAAACTTTTTAATAACTAAAGAAAGAAGAGAAACTTATTTCATCAAAAAGGAAAACATTTCATAAAAAAGATTAATTGGGTGTAATAAGTGCTATTTTTATTGACTTGTTGAATCTTAAGCTCAATGCCCTTTTAAAACTAAAACCTTCTAACATTTGGATTACTCAAACTCCTCTCTATATTCCACAATTCATTTAGCACATTTGAACCAATATCTGCCCTTAAAAAAGGAACTTTGAATCCTACACCAATATGTGAAAATGAAGAGTTGTTTCCAAATATTGCAGGGTATACGCCTTTCTCTAAGATGTAGTTTATATAATAATACATCTCAGTTATTGTTCCCATTTCGTATGGGTTTATTTTTGAAAAATCAGATTCTTCGTATACTCCATCTACACAAAGAAAACCATCAAATTCTATGAGTTCATCACACTCTAAGTAATCTAATTCATTAATTCTCTCATCATATCTTGTTACCTTCCCCCCAACCAAAATTTCAACATCTTCTTCTTCTTTAACATTTTCTACAATTGATTTAAATGTATTGATTTCATTAAATACATCCTTACAAACGAATTCTCCATGCATGTTTTTGATTTCATAGACTTCAGATAATTTATTTAAAATCTTGTCATAAATAACGACAATTTCTCCAATAGAGTCTGCCATAGGAATGGCGATTAATTTGTTGTCTTCTTTATCGGATAGTAAAGAACATCCAACAATGGGCAATTCAGTTATTAAAGCTCCGCCTAAATGTTTAAACAGTGGGATATCCATGCTATTTGCTGCAGCTCTTGCTACGCTTATAGAAACTCCCATTGTTGTTCTTGTATCATCAACAGAAACGTTGCATATTAGGGAATCTATAAAATCTTGGTTGGATGCTGGATACCCTACCAATTCTGGTGCTATAACATTCTCCACGTCTGAGATGACATAGTCGGGATTTTCTGTATCGATTATATCATAACCAATGCTTGTGTTTGTGACCGTTGTTATCATTACTTTAATTTTTGAACCTTTGAATACTTTTTTTGCAGTAATTCTTTCAATAATAGTCGTGTTTTCCACATATATCCCCTTTTAGAATTTGATACTATATAAAAAATTGTATAAATCAAAAAATAAATTAAAATATGATACGTTTACTCTTCAGAACCAATTTTTGGCCTTTTTACTCTTAAAGGAACGGTACCTTTTTTTATCTCTTCCATTGCAATTTCTAATGTTGATGATTTATCAGTTTCTATTGTTATTGGAGCTCCTTCTGAAATCTGCATTGCTCTTGCACCTAACATTCTTGCAACTTCAAATTTTGTCAATTTCATATAAAGATCACCATTCTTTATTGTAAGGGTGATAACTATAAGCATAATAAATGGTGGGGCCGCCGAGATTTGAACTCGGGTCGCACGCCCCCCAGACGCACAGGATAGACCAGGCTACCCCACGGCCCCTCATACCCAAAAATTAGAATAATATCTAAAATTATAGCAAGTTATCATGTTCCATGATATCATCAATAAGTTCTCTACCTTTTTCGTCAATCCTGTGGGATATGAACATCCTTCTACAGCAGTATTTTTTGATGCCTAAATCATCTAAAACATCTTTTGGACTTTCTCCATTGAGTATTCTTTGGACATATTCTTCATAAACTTCAGCAATAACATTTCCACAAGAAAAACATCTGACTGGGAATATCACATTCATCACCGATAATATAGTTAATCTCTGAAAAATAACACTATACAAATTGGAAATTAAATGCAAAAGGGAATAATAGAATAAATGTTGGCAATTTATCTGTAGGATTTTTGTCTTTTTGCTCTTGGACCTTTTGTTGATCTACTTGGTTTGTGTGGCTCTGTTCTTCTTGCATCGCTGACAAGGAGTGTTCTATCATAAGCAAGGAATTTCTCTTTTATTTTTGGGTCTCCTGTGAATTCAACAATTGCTTTACCGATTGCAGTTCTTGCAGCATCCATTTGTCCCATAACTCCTCCGCCTTTAACAACAACGTCAATATCCATTTGTTTTATAACTTCTTCTCCTGCTAAGATTATAGGTTCCATTAACTTCATTCTTTTGTATTTTGGCTCGATTAATTCAATTGGAACTTTGTTTATTCTGATTCTACCTTTTCCTGGTCTTGCTGTTGCCCTTGCAATGGCAGTTTTTCTTTTACCAACTGTATGGACAATTTTCATTTAATCACCTCATTAGAATTTTGCACCTAACCACTTACTTAACTCTCCAACTGTTATATATTTGTTTGTATTTGGCTTGTGAACCATGTTTACATCAATGGTTATTCCCTCTGGAACCCCAACATAGACTTTAACTCTCTTAAATGCTTCTCTTCCTTTTGGTTTTTTGTATGGGAGCATTCCTCTAATAATTCTTCTTACAATGTCATCTGGTCTTCTTGGATATTTTGGACCCATTCTTCTTGGGTTGGTTATACTCTTTCTCATTCTTTTTTGTAAGTATTTTTTGAGGATATATTCTCTGTTTCCTGTGATAATTGCTTTCTCAGCGTTGACAACAATAACTTCTTCCCCTTGTAGTGCCATTTTTGCTACGTATGATGCCAGTCTTCCAACAACAGCATTTTCTGCATTTACTACCACCATAATTCCACCTATGACGTGTTTTTATTATTGTTAACTAAAAATAATTATTATTTGAAGTTAATTAAAGTTAATTAAATAAAATATTCAACGTGAATTATGCCATGATTTTTACATTTGAACCTTTTGGATTCTCTTTAACTAATTCTTCAATTGTTATGCATCTCCCGCCTGCTGCTTCAATGATTTGTTTAGCAGTTTTTGAGAATGCAAATGCAGCAACTGTAACTTTATGGTTTATTGTTCCAGCCCCTAAAACTTTACCAGGAACTACAACAACATCTCCTTCTTTTGTGTATCTGTTTATTTTGCTAACGTTAACTTCTGCTCTATTTCTTGCAGGTTTTGCTAATCTTCTTGCAATATCTTTCCAAATCTTAGCATTATTTTTGTAAGCTTCTTCTTTCAATTTTTGTATTAATGCAACAAGTCTTGGGTTTGTGGCTCTTATTTTTTTCATTTTTCTCACCGTGTTTCCTTTTTTGCTACAATAAAAAATTATGAATAATGAAGTTTATTTAATTAATATTAATTTTGAATTAATTTTCATTTTTGAGATCTGATGCTTCAAGTTCTGATAAAAATGTCTCTGCCTTATTTTTCAATATTTCAACAGCCGTCTTTAATATATCCTCTGGATCCATATTACCAAAAGATTCAACTAAAAATTCAACTTCATCGTCATCAATTTGTTTGTATGTGGCATTACAAGGCTGCCATTTGGCATGGACTTTTCCAATACCAACAGTTGCCTCACATACAAGTTCTATTCTTTGCCCCTCTTTTAATTTTATTATAGGTATGTTTTTAAATGCTACTTCTCCATTTTCAGATTTTAAATCAGATGAATAAACTGTGCAAGGCCCCTCTTTAACTAAAGTAAAGGTTATAACTTCATCTTCACTAATAGGTTTTCCTTTGATTGGTATTAATCCCAACCTATGAGCTAAGATTTCATCATGCATGGATGATGTATTTTCATGAACATAAACATTTTCAATGGCGTAAGTTGGAACTTCAGAAATCATAATTCTTCTTATGGCATTTGAGAATGATATAGGGGCTTTTAATGTGAATTTAAAAATTTCCCCTATTCTGGTTTTTTCTTTTTCTTTAATAGTAATCAAACTACATCACCTCAAACAGGACGAAAGAAATTAAGTATGTAATTTACCTCCTACTCTTTTTTGGTGTTGTACCGTCGTGTGGAATTGGTGTAACGTCCTCAATTCTTCCAATTCTAATTCCTGCCCTTGCCAATGCCCTAATAGCAGCTTGTGCTCCAGGACCTGGTGTTCTTGATTTGTGTCCACCTGGAGCTCTAACTTTTACATGAACTGCTTCAATACCTCTCTCTTTGAGAATTTCTGCAATTTTAAATGCAGCCTGCATTGCTGCGTAAGGTGAAGCCTCATCTCTTTGGTTTTTTACTATCATACCACCAGAAATTCTCGCAATTGTTTCTGCTCCAGTGATATCGGTGACGTGGATTATTGTGTTGTTGTATGACGCATATATGTGGACAACTCCCCACCTTTCGACTTTTTCAGCCATTAATAATCACCTTGAATTCTATTTTTTTACTAAATTCAAAATTAACATAATTATATTATCAATAATTATTATTAATAATTTTAAAAAATTAAAATATTAATTATTGAGTAGTTTGAGAAACTTGCTCTTGACTTTCTTCTCCTTCTTTAGCTTCAACACTCATAATTTTTACTCTTTCAGGATGATCCTTAGAAGCAAATGGTGAGTTTGGTGCGTAGTCAATGGTGTCTTCCTCATCTACTGTAACCATGTAACTTGGAGCTGTAACTTTTCTACCATTTACAGCAATGTGCCCGTGGACAATTAATTGTCTTGCTTGTTTTATTGTTCTTGCCAAACCTTTTCTAAATACAATTGTTTGTAATCTTCTTTCTAAGATATCTTCAATTGTTAATGCAAGGACGTCATCCAATGTTGGGTTTTCTTTTTTGAGAATACCGTATCTTTTTAATACATTAAATAATTGTTGTGCTTCTCTAGCACCTTGTTTTGTTGTGTCGCTAATTAATCTTCTTGCCTGTCTTCTGTAGTTTCTTAATTTTGTTTCAGCCTTCCAAACTTCTCTTTTATTAACTAATCCATATTTTCTACATAATTCATGTTCTCTTTCAATTCTCTCTTTGATCCAAGGATGGTTTGGGGTGTCATATTTTTTTCTTGGTTTTTTTGGATCTCCCATTGGTTTCACCTTCTATTTGACGTTTTTAATGTTGCTTAATGTTGCGGGTGTTTGCGCCGTGTTTAATTCTATGAGTTTGTTTAAGTACTTATGCATATACCATTAAAAAATTAAGAGATGTTTCAAAATTTAATTTTTTAGAAATTAATGGATGAAGATTATTTCTTCCTTCTGGAGACTCCAACGGTCTGACCTCTTCTGAATGTACTTCTTGTTCTTTGTCCTCTACATGGTAATCCTAATTCGTGTCTGATACCTCTGTAACATCTGATCTTCTTCAATCTGTTGATATCTTCTTGTATAGCTATGGTTAAGTCTGCTTCAATTACGTGTTTATCTTCTCCAGTGTGGTAATCTTTTCTTCTGTTAAACATCCATGATGGAATTCCGAATTTTGCAGGATCACTGAGAATTTCTTCAATCTTTTTAACTTCTTCATCTGTTAAGTAACCAGCTAATTTTTTTTCGTCTAATTTTGCTACTCTAACAATAGCTTTAGCCATAGCTTCTCCAATACCATATATTTCCTGCAAAGCACGAACTAATGGCTTTTTACCATCTACATCTGTTCTGGATATTCTAATTAAATATTTAAAATCTGTTTGTTCTTGGGTCAATGTTGCACCTCCAAAGAATAATCGTGTTTATAAAAATAAATCTTGTGTTGAAATATTTAAAAAGAACGGGAAAATCAGTGGCGCAGAGGGGGGGATTTGAACCCCCGCGGGGCAGAGCCCCATGGGATCTCCAGTCCCACGCCTTGGCCGGGCTAGGCTACCTCTGCTCAAAAAAGCCATACTTTATTTTACATTATGCGATATAAATATGTTTCGATTGCTCAACATAATGAATTTATATATTTAGATCCCATGGCCTACCGATTTTCCCGTTCTCCGTGTTTCGTATATGTCCCCAATATTATTGAAGGAATATATATCCTTTTCGGTATTGTTTAATCCTATCTCTAATAGCTTCTCCCTTGTCAACTATAAGTTGTCTAAAAATATTTTGGATTGTTTATGATTTAACTATGGAAAATATAGTCCCGGCACAAAAATATTTAGAAACCGTAGTTCCCATCAAACATATAAATATGTAGTTATATCAAAATTCTTTAAATGTTATGGGTTTTGTGTTTTTTAATTGCTTTACAATGATTAAGAAGGTGATGAGGTTAATTCATGCTAAATATTCAAAAATATGAAGTAAAGGCTAAAATATTATTACTTAATGTTATTCTTTAACTTTATTATTAAAAAGCAATACCATTAAAAAGATAAAAAATCAATTAACATTCATAAATATTTAAATATGTGGTGGGAATTAGAGTAAAAATAATTTTTTGAAATTTTTTTGAATACTTAGTTAATACTCATTTGTAGTATAAATTACGTAATTTTTATGAAATTTAATTTTATTTAAAATTATGACTTTAATCTTAAAAATTTTTACCTGAAGATGAGCCGTTTGAAACTGTTGTGTTTTATATGTGTATTTGTGATTACTAGTGATCAATAATGTATTAGAAAACTATATATACAATAATAATGTATAACTGCTAATTGTTTAATCTTGTAAGTCAGTACGATTTCGGTTGGGAGTTTGTTTTTATACTCCTGCCCAGATGCGGGAGTAAAATGGGGTCCCAAGAAGGGTCAGGGGTTATTGGCAAAACCATTTGGCGGAGTTGGGGTTCTCCCGGAGCGAAGCGACGGGAACTTAAAAACCGTTAGGTTTTTATGTCCGTGACTGGGGTGGAGGTCGATGATTTACTCTCCAATGAACCCAGAGGAGAGTTGAGACCAATGTCACCCAAGTCCATCGTGAGGGTTAATTTAAGCGGAAGCACTTTTATTCACATTTACTCCTAAATTCTCATGATGGACAGACCCCTTGTAGTTAAATACCTATGTGAATCCTATAAGTAGATATGTGTATATTTTTTGAATAATTAAAATAATTTGAATATTTACATTTATAAATAAAAACCAAAAAGTTTATATAGGGGTAGTGTTAATCATACCTATGCCCACATTGCCGGGGTAGTCTAGTGGCTAGGCAGCGGACTGCAGATCCGCTTTACGTGGGTTCGAATCCCACCCCCGGCTCTTAATTTTTACTAATAAATATTAATTAATTTGGATTAATTGATTTATGTTGCAACATACAAAAAATCATAAAAAGAATAAAATGATCAAAATTATATATGTGTTTAATTTTAGTTCTTAATTTTCTTTCTCTTGACCATAGAAAATTTTTGTCCTCCACATTCGCAGATTAAATCTTCAACTCGTTTTATTTTATCACCAACTTCATGAATCTTTCCACATTTTAAACATTTATAGTATCTTAAGGTTGGTTTAACTTCTCCAGTATAGATTTTTTCAGTATCTCCAATGATTGGCTTTAGATTTTTTCCAATTAATCTCGCTAAGAATGTAGTGTTCCCAATGATTTCGCTACCTTCATACAAATTGAATCCAGGAATTAGCTCATAGATAACAAATCCCATTTCAGATAAGGTTTTTTGAACTTCAATCCACTCATCAATTGGTTTATGGGAAAATGCTAAATATGCAACCCCCTCATCCCCTAAACCTTCAATTCCTCTTGAAAGAAACAATTTCATGCCATTTAATGTGTAAGGTGGATCGGTAAAAATTACATCAAATTTATTTTTTAATTTTTCTGGAAGTGGATTTCTTAAATCATGTTTTATCGTTTTTATGTTTAGATTCTCCTTTTTTGAAACATCATCAATTAACTTTAGCAACCTCTCATCAATATCTACAACAACAACTTCTTCACACAAATTAGTTAATGCCGTTGGGATTGATGTTAAATCATCGTCTCCTACGAACAAAACTCTTTTTCCTTCCAAATCCCCTCTTTGTGCCATTAATGCAGCTCTATAAATGGCAGTCTCTGGTGTAGCATAAGATTGGTCAATTGTTGTATTTGCTATTGGTCTTTTCTTTGCATATTCTTTTTGTTTTTTCAGTATCTCTTCAAACATCTCATCCAAAACGATACCTTTGCCATTGCACAATGGACACGTTAAATCATGCTTCATTTTTAATTTTAATTCTTTCTCAACGAACTCTTTACCAATTTCTGTTAATACTGCCCCTTTTTCTTCTCTATCAAGTATTTTAGCCCTTTCCAATAATGTCCTAACTTTTGCAACAATGGGTAGTGGTAATTTAACATACTGCCCAATTTTTTTGGTGGATATGGGCTGGTTTCTGTATATACATCTCAAAATATCTTCAACAGCCCTCTCTCCTTCTGCAATATCTGCTTTTCTTGCAACTTCCTTTAACAAAATTGGTTTTATAACATCTTTTTCTTCAACTTCTTTTTTTCCTTTTCCTATTTTGCCAATGATTTTCATAATATCAACCAAAATTTAATTTAACAAACTCTTGGGATAGGATCGCCAATAGGGGTATCGATTATCCTTTTCCCAACGATTGTCTCCATTATGACGCCTTTGTGTTCTTTTGTGGCGTAACCAATAATTTCTGCATTTTTTCCAAGTGGATGCTTTCTTAAGATCTCCAAGCATCTTTTGGCATCTTCTCTTTTAACTGCCATAACAACCTTTCCTTCATTTGCAACTGTTAAGGGATCTATTCCAAGGATATCTGCCATAGATTGGACTTCTTCACTAATTGGGATTTTATCTTCATATATATCTATTCCCAATCCGCTTTTCTCTGCCATCTCATTTAATGCATTTGCCAATCCTCCCCTTGTAGGGTCTTTCATTGCATGAACTTCTATCCCCTCATTTAAGACCATTTCAATCATCTTGTTTAGTGGGGCCACGTCTGATTTTATGTCTGCATCAAATTCAAATCTTTCCCTTGATAATAAAATTGCCAGCCCATGCTCTCCAATATTCCCAGAGACGATAATTGCATCTCCATCTTTCATGCCACTATCTCTAATGGCTTTCCCCTTATCAACTATCCCTATTCCAGCGGAAGAGATGATGATATCATCAACATTAGAAATCTTTGTGTCGCCTGTTATTACTGCTACGTCTGCCTCTTTACATGCTTCGTTTATTGATTTCATTATTTTATCAAGTTTTTCAATCTCAAACCCCTCAGGCAATATTAATGATAAGGACAAAGCAAGTGGCTTTGCTCCCATAACTGCTAAATCATTTACTGTTCCACAAACCGCCAACCTTCCGATATCTCCACCAGGGAAAAATATTGGCTTAACGGTGTGACCATCAACAGTAAAAACAATCTCCTTATCCCCAATTGGTATTGTTGAGGCGTCATCTAAACACTCCAGCCCAATTCCACCATTTACTGAGGTCTTTTCTAAATTGCTTAAAATAACCTCTTTGATTAAATCTTGCATGACTTTTCCACCAGCACCATGCATTCTCGTTATTTTCATTAGAATCACTCCTGATTTTTATTGTTTATTGTCTATTTGTTTCTTGTTTCTCTTATTATTTTGTTTTTATTTTGTTTTATTGTTATTTTTAATTTTTAATTATTATTTTTATTTTTGTATTATGTCTGTCATATTGAAATCATATCGCAACATATAAATATAACTTTTTCTAATAGTAATTTAGATTATTCTTATAATATAAAAAAATCATAAAAATTTTTACTATAAGAAAAAACAAATTTATGAAAGTGATAATATGAATGCGTTTTCATTTTTAAGTAAGGAGAGAGATGAAGGCATAACTATGGTTTTGGATAAGGGATTATCTCCGAATTTTATTAGAGATTATCTAAGAGTTTGTGGAAAACACATAGATTTTGTTAAATTTGGTTGGGGAACAAGTGCAGTGCAAGATAGGGATGTTGTTAAAGAAAAAATAAGCATCTACAAGGAATATGGCATAAAAACATATCCTGGAGGAACATTGTTTGAGGCGGCGTTTTCAAAGGGTATGTTTGATGAATTTTTGGAGGAGTGCAAAGATTTGGGATTTGATGGGGTAGAGATTTCTAATGGTTCTATGGATTTTAGTTTGGAAGATAGAAAATATGCAATAAAAAGAGCAAAGGATGAGGGCTTTATAGTGCTTACTGAAGTAGGAAAAAAGAGTGTTGAGAAAGATAGGGAATTGACGATAGAAGATAGGATAAAGTTGATAAACTTTGATTTGGAATGTGGAGCCGATTATGTAATTATTGAGGGAAGAGAAAGCGGGAAATGTATAGGTTTGTTTGATGAAAAAGGGAATGTCAAGAAGGATGAATTGGAGATACTGGCTAAGAATGTTGATATCAAAAAGGTAATTTTTGAGGCTCCAAACAAGAATCAGCAGGTAGAATTTATCTTAAAATTTGGAAGTGGTGTCAATTTAGGAAACATAGCGTATGATGAAGTCATATCTCTTGAAACATTAAGGAGAGGGTTGAGAGGGGATACGTTTGGGAAGGTTTAAGGAGTTTGAAGTTTTGAATGTTAATTAAAAATTATTATTTTGATTTTTTGATTTCATTTAATTAAAAGAAAGAAAAATGATGGGATACACATGGATATAAAGGAAATTACTATTTTGGGTGGGTATGATAAGTTTGGTAATCCAGAAAGAGTTAGGGAGCTAACAATAAAAAAAGGAGAGATTTTAGGGGTTGTTGGACCAACAGGTAGTGGAAAATCAAATTTAATAAGTGATATTGAGCAGTTAGCACAGGGAGATACCATATCAAAAAGAAGAATCTTGGTGAATGGAGAAGTGCCTCCAGTAGAGATGAGGAGAGATCCAAGAAAGAGGAGAATTGCCCAACTTTCACAAAACATGCATTTTTTGGCAGATATGACTGTTGAGGAGTTTTTGCTTATGCATGCAAAGAGTAGGGGTATTGAAAAAGATGGGATTGTTGATAAAGTTATAAAATTAGCTAATAAGTTGACTGGAGAGCCAATTGATAAGGATTGCCCTCTTACAATATTGAGTGGAGGACAGTCAAGGAGTTTGATGGTTGCAGATATTGCGGTTATAAGTGATTCCCCAATTGTATTGATAGATGAGATTGAAAACGCTGGAATTAAGAAGCATGAGGCATTGGAGTTATTGGCTGGACATGGGAAGATTGTTTTAGTTATTACTCATGACCCAGTTTTGGCGTTAATAACGGATAGAAGGGTAGTTATGAAAAATGGTGGAATGAAGGAAGTTATTGAAACAACAGAGGAGGAAAAGGAAGTTTCAAGGAGATTAGGTGAGATAGACAATTGGATGCTTATGTTGAGGGAAAAAGTCAGACATGGAGAAAGATTAACTTTAAAGGAGTTAGAACTCTTTTGTTAATTTAATGGAATTTATAATTATGATTTTTGTTAATGTGATTAACGGTGTAAAAGGTGGAATTTATGAAGATTGTGATTGTTGCTGGAACTCCAGGAGCAGGAAAAACATCCCTCCTAATCCACACAATAAGACATTTGAAGGATAGAGGATGCCATCCAGCGGTGGTTAAGATTGATTGCTTATATACTGATGATGATGTGAGATATAAAAAGTTGGGCGTTCCTGTTTTGGTGGGGTTAAGTAAGGATATGTGTCCTGATCATTTTGCCATCTACAATATAGAGGAAATGGTTGAGTGGGCTAAGGAGCAGAATGCGGATATTTTAATTGTTGAAACTGCAGGTTTGTGTCACAGATGTGCACCATATACAAAAAACAGTTTGGGAATTTGTGTAATTGATGCCACATGCGGCCCAAATACACCAAGAAAAGTTGGACCTTTCTTAACGAGTGCAGATGTTGTTGCTATAACAAAGGGAGATATTGTTTCTCAGGCGGAGAGGGAGGTATTTAGGGAGAGAGTTTTAGAAATGAATCCGAGATGTAGAATTTATGATGTTAATGGGTTAAGTGGGCAGGGTAGTGCTGAGATTGCTAAGGAGATATTGGAGTGTAAGGATGTTGAGAATTTGGAGAATGAGGAGTTAAGGCATAGTGCTCCATTATGCATTTGCACATTATGTGTAGGAGAAACAAGAATTGCCAAGAAATTTCATAGGGGTGTTTTGAGAAGGATAGATGGTTTTATGAAATATGTTGGGGAATAGGTGGTGAGATGGAAGAAAGAATCAACGCTATACTAAACTTACTCCCAAAATACAATTGTAAAGCGTGTGGATATAAAAGATGTGATTTATTTGCTGAGGCGTTGTTTAAAGGAGAAGATGTTGAGAAATGTCCTTTCTTGTTTAGGGAAGATTTTAAAGAAAATCTTGACAAAATAAAGGAATTACTTAGAGATGTGAAAACTAAATTAGAAAAAGAAGAAAAAGAAATAATTGGATTAATAGATGGATACAAAGCAGATTTTATATTGGCTCCATTACCAAATGAACATTCATGTAGGGAGACCCTATTAATCTTAGATAAAAAAGAGATTGAGGTAGGGGATATAATAAGGTATAGACCCCTTGGATGCCCAATTACACATTTTGCTAAGGTTATTGATAAGAATTATGGTTTATATGTGGTTCATCTCATAGGTCCTTGCCATAGGATAGATGATAAAGAATTCAACTATAAGGACGTAGGAATTGCCATGGTTGTTGCATTTGAGGGAATTGTTAAAGAGGAAAAAATTCCAGAAGTTGGGAAAACTGTAAAATTCCTGCCTGAACACTGCATGATGCAAAAGGTTCATAGTGGTGTTGTTGTAGAGGTTGAGGGAAAAAGAGTTTATATTGAAGGTATTGATTTGAAGGTGTTCTAAATTTATTTTTTATTCCTTTGCCTGTTTTCTTCGATTAAAATTGTTTCCACCAATGATTTTACCAATAACTCATGAGACAATAACTGAGTTTCAAAATCTTCTTCTTTTTCAATAATATCTAAGACTATAAATAAAATAAGCGAAAACTTACAGGACATCAAAACTATAGTTGTTTGCTAATTTTATACGGCAAAACTTTGTTTTGCCATTTATTTTTTAAAAGGATAATAAATCATTGTAAAATTCCAAATAAAGGTTAAGAAGTAAGGCAAACAACTATAAACAATAATAAACAAAATGAACGAAAAATGTATCTGGCTTTGGAAAACCGCATCTTCATCGATGCCTGATGGCTACTCGATACGGCCGCCGTGTAGCCAGAACGTCCTTAGGCACTTTCATCCCTAGAAGGTCCATGCCTAAAAAAGGACAGTTATATATTTTTGATTACTTATATATTAATTTTTTTATCAATAAATTCTCTTAATACAGAAGTTGCATAAGTTCCCTTCTCCAATTTAAACCTCAAAACATAACCATCATCATCAATTCTATACTCTAAATCATATATTCTTGCTATTAATGGCCTTCGATCTCCAAAGAAATTGCCAAAACCTTTAATTTTGAAATCCTCTAATTTTATGCCTTCTCTTTCCAATATATCTCTTTCAATTTCTCCTTGAATCCCATCTGCAAATTTTGAATTATAGCCAATCAATGCTCCCGTAGGAAGACCATCTTTTAAAATATCTCCCTCTAACGGCTCAAATCCGTACTTATATCTTTCATTTATCATTTCATTGAATAGATAGGACTGATATGCATTTACAAACATAGATTTTAGTTGTGGAGGTAGGACATTAAAAGATTTTTTATAATCTCTATGCTTTAAATAATACTTAATCATCCTCTTCTCATAGTAGAATATCCTCGGATAAATTTTTAGAGCTTCCTTAAATTTTCCTTCATCAACTAAAGATCTTGCTTCTTTTGATTTCTCACCATCGTATGGTAAAGGAGTTCCACAATAGGCATAAAATGCACTTTCAAAGTCCCTCTGCACTATAAACTTACCAACAACATGAGTTATTGGCCTTACACTCCCAAATCTTTGAATTCCAAAGTAATTCAATACGTATTTTAATTTTGAGAGTTCTTTTAAAATATTATCCAGCTCAGATTTATCAACTTCTACATCTCTAACTTTTATCGTGAATCTATTCCCCCATAAACAACCAATTTTAAGTTTTTTGTTGGTTTTTTGAAAGTCTCTCAATGTTATGTTTGGGATGTTTACCTTCTTTAAGTCCTCAATACTTACACCAAAACACCCTACTCTTTGGGTAGTTATGGCAAATTTGTCCTTGGTTCCTGCAAATCCAAAGTTCTTTCTTTTTGATTTTGTTTGTTTTGCAATCTCTCTTATAGCATCTAACGTATTCCAATTTTTCTTTTCGAGTGTAAAGTGGATAAAAGAACCGTTCCAGTTTTCCTCATCTTTAAAACCAATTTCTTTTCCAACTTCTAAGACAATGCCATCTTCCGTTATTTCCTCAACAATAAAGTCTTCAGGGTATTTTTTTATTATGCCTCCAGTTGAATATTTTGTTAGGTATTTGTTGAGGTTTAATGGCATTTTTTCTATCATTTTGTAAATCTTATTTTTTCTGAAATTTGTTCTGAATGCCTTTCTAAATTCTTTTAGGTTTTTCAGGGTTTCTTTTTTTCTTTGTTTGGAGATGATATTTAGTTTCATTTTACCATCCTTTGTGATAGGTTTTTATTTGCTTTATTTATTATATAGCTTATTGAATTTTTATGTTGGGAGGTGGTAATATAATAAATCCTAAGAAAATATGGGGGGAATTAGTGAGGATAGCGAAGGAATATTTTGATAGTGATAGAGAATTTTATTCAAAAACTAAAAGAGGAGTTTATAAAATAAAGTATGTTAGTAAGGATAAGGTGGTGATAAAAAAATTAAGGGGTAAAAATGATGAAGTCGTTGGGAAGAAGTTGTTTTTGAACAATTTTGAAAATCTCAAAGAGGGAAAGGAATGGAACTGTGTTCCTGCTGTTAGGGCGTTTCTTATGTTGCATCCAAAAATAAAAGAAAAAGATGGAGTTTTGGTTTATGAGGAATAACAATTTAATTTAAAATTTTAAGTAAGAAATAATAAGACTAAGAAATTATAAGAAATTTATTATAGTTCATCTCTTCTATCGATAGTTTGGTGCAGTTCAGGACCTGTTGAAATTATTGTAACTGGAACTCCTGTTGCTTTTTCTATTTTCTCAATGAATTCAATTGCTTTATCAGTTAATTCACCATATTCAGTGATTCCATAACATGCGTTATCGTATTTATCCAAACATGTTAGGGCAATTTGGGTAGCTCCGTTTAATCTGCAAACCTTCTTAGCCAACTCAAAGTCAAAATACCCAACCCTTCTCCTTCTACCAGTAACGGTTCCATATTCAACAATACCTAATTTCTCCGCTTCTTCCAGTGGCATCTCTGTTGGGAATGGCCCACAACCAACTCTCGTTGGGAATGATTTGAATACAACAATAACTTCATCAACTTTTGTAGGGCCAATACCGACATCCGCTGCAAATGTTGAAGCAGTTGTATCTTTTGATGTTACATAAGGATAGGTTCCATAATACAATGACAATAATGTCCCTTGAGTTCCTTCAATCATCACATTTTTACCTGCGTCAATAGCATCGTTAACTTCCTCAGAGACGTCTCCTAAAAATTCTTTCAATGCTTCAATGTCCTTTGCCTGTTTTAAAATTCTCAATGCCCTATCAACATTTGCTGGGCCGCATCCTGTTCCAGTAGAACCGATTTCCTTTGATAAGTGTTCGTTTGATTTGTCCATTAACCTGTGTTTTTCCTCAATAATCCCACACCTGTAATCTATAATTAACCTCTTCCTAACGTCAAATTTTTCCAACATTTCAACTTCTTTTAAAAGAACCTCGGGATCTACCAAAACTCCCGCTCCTATTGCAAGTTTTACCTTTTTGTTTGGGAAGCCAGTTGGAACCATTCTGATTCCATATTTCTCTCCATCTACCTCAACAGTGTGTCCAGCGTTTGGGCCTACTCCACCTCTTGCAATAATGTATGGGGAATCTTTTTCGCAGAGGTAACTTACAATCTTCCCTTTACCTTCATCTCCCCACTGTCCACCGACAATTATGGTGCATGTCATTAATAAACCTCCTATTACGTGTAATTGCTTTCCATCGGCTATAAAATATCCCTTTCCTTAAAAATTCCAAAACCCTTATTTTATAGGATGTCATATTATTTAAAATTAATGGGAATCTAATAATTCAACATTTGGGTATTTTTGTCGGATAATTATGAAATAAGTTAAAGGGTTTAAATTCTTAGTCCATCAAAATAAGAGTATTAATTTTTTCAATTTTATCAAAACTGAATTATTTTTATTCCAAAAAATCAATTAATTTAAATATATAAATTAATATAAAAATAAAAAATAAAAATTAATGAAGAGAGTTATTCTTCTTTAAAGTATTCGTCGTAAACTCCTTCATCAACTAATTTTGTGACTTCTTTTGGGTGTTTACCTTCGACATTTACTCCCATTGAGACACATGTTCCGAGAACTTCTTTTACAGCGTTTTTCAATGTGTAGGATAACATACCTTCATACTTCATCTTTGCAATTTTAACGACTTGTTCCATTGTTAAGTTACCAACAACTTCGTGTTTTGGTTCGTGAGCACCTTTCTCAATGCCCAATTCTTTCTTTATTAAAGCACTTGTTGGTGGGATACCAACTTCAATTTCGAATGTTCTTTTTTCAGTGTCTACTTTAACTTTAACAGGAACTTGCATTCCCTCGTATGCCTTTGTTTTTTCGTTTATCGCATTAACAACTTGCATTACGTTTACTCCTAATGGTCCAATTGCTGGACCTAATGGTGGTCCCGCTGTTGCTTTTCCACCAGTTACAAGGACTTCTACGACCTCAATAGCCATATCTCTCACCTCAGTGATAACTTTCAAAGGTTATGCTTAATTGTATATAAATTTTTCAGTTTTTTTGAATGTTCCGCATATTGCAAATACAGTAGTTTGCGAAATTTTTTGTTATATTATTTAGCCACAACAAATGTTTTAAAGAACAATATTTAATTTTATGTGTTTCTAACCACTTATAACGCAAATGACTATATATGCAATAGGGGTATTTAAAACTTATAGGTGATTATAGTCGTTCTGCAATTATAGTCGTGTGCGTTAGAAATTGGAAATATACTATTGGTAAATTCTTAAAGATTTATCCATTATTTCAATTTTTTGGCAAACCTAAAAGGTTTTGCCGTATATTTTAAGGAAGGATAATGATTATTTAAAAATTCATTAATGCATAAATAAGTTTAAAAATTAAATGGCAAAACCAAAGGTTTTGCCGTATATCAATTCCGCACACGACTATGAATAACACTTAACATAACTTAAAATTTTAAATTAGATGTTTGTTAAACAAAGCCAAATTGAAATTAGAGTTTGGTATTCATAACGCATATTCGCAGAATGACTATATAGCCGTTTGCATTATAGGAAGTCATAATCATTAATAAAATTGAAAGGTGGATTATAGTTTATTTGAATTTTGCATAATAATTTACTGTTCTTCCAAAAAATTTTTTATGTTTTGATATATGAGAAAAATTCCGTAAATGACCATATTATTTATTTTTTGATACTATTTTCACATGCTCAACATTTACAGTTATTGGTATTGGAACTGCTGCTTGCTCTAACTCTATGGTGATTTCTTCCTTATGCTTATCGACTCTGATTACTCTTGCCCTCTCTCCTTTGAATGGTCCTGCAACAAGTTCAACGAGGTCCCCTTTCTCAATATCCTCAACAAGTTTTCTTGGTGTTAGTAGGTGTTCTAACTCATCTATTGATGTGGTTCCTGGCACGATACCCTTTACTTTAAATGCTCCTCTAACCAATTCCTCAACGACTCCTCTATTCTCTGCCTCGACTAATATGTAACCTTTTAGATTTTCTGTTGCAAGGATGGAATAAACGTCTAAGTTTTCCCTCTCTGCCTTTGATGCCAACATCTCTGCTACGTTCTTTTCTTGTCCAGCAGTAGTTCTTACTGCAAAAATCATAGTTTCACCAGATAAAGTTTTAAAAACACAACAACAAAAAATTCATAAAAATTCAAAAAGTTCATAAAAAAGAATAATAGGATTGTTTATTGTATAGCGTTTTTAGTATTTATTAATTTCTGAATTATCTGAAATTATTTTACAGGCTTAATTAAACCTTTTAAATAAACTATCGGAACATGGATTACAAAGCCAATTATTCCAAGAATGCAAATACCTAATCCAGTAACCTTTGAGATGTTTATGAACTCTTCTTTTGTAGGTTTTCTTGTGACCATTAAAACCCTTTTACATTGCAAGAGAAAATTTTTTAGTTCTTCAATTTTCATATCGAGGTTTTTGGTTTTTTCCATTTTTACCACCGGATTATTTAAAAACCATAAAGAACTGACGTATGCATGTTATGTGTTTTTTGTTATAAATTTTTATTGTATTTTTTTATTATTTTTTTATTATATTATGTTGTGATGTTATTTTGCATTAAATTTTTGGTATATCTATTAAACTCTTCTTGGTTTGTTTTAATCCAAATTCACTCTTAGGTTTTGCACCAGTTACAACCAATAAAACTTGAATGGTGTTTTCTAAGTTTTCGTCTATTGTTGCTCCCCAAATAATAGTTGCTTTTGGATCTAATCTCTCTGATACTGTTCCTACAACCTCTTTTGCTTCATCTAATGTTAAGTCCTCTGGGCCTATAACATGTATTAATGCTCCTGTAGCTCCATCGATTTCAACATCAAGCAATGGACAGTTCAATGCATTCATAACAGCTTCTTTTGCTCTCTTCTCGCTGTCACTCTCACCAATACCAATCATTGCCATTCCACCATTACTCATAACTGCCCTGACATCAGCGAAGTCAACGTTTATGAGACCATCTTTTGTGATGAGTTCAACTAATCCTCTAACAGAGTTTATAAGGACTTCATCAGCTACTTTGAATGCTGTTTTTAATGGGATGTTTGGCACTATTTCCAACAATTTGTCGTTTGGAATGACAACTATTGTATCCGCTACATTTTTTAATTTATTTAACCCTTCTAACGCATTTTGCATCCTTATTTGTCCTTCCATTGAGAATGGTAGTGTTACTATTGCAACTGTTAATGCCCCTAATTTCTTAGATATCTCTGCAACAACTGGGGCAGAACCGGTTCCCGTTCCTCCGCCTAATCCACAAGTTATAAACACCATGTCTGCCCCTTGTAATTCGTTCTTTATGTCTTCTGCGTTTTCTTTTGCTGATTCTTCACCTATTTTTGGATTTCCACCAGCACCAAGCCCTCTTGTTAAATTTCTACCAATCAATATTTTTTTATCTGCCTTTGTTTTTAATAATTGTTGAGCATCAGTGTTAATAGCAACAGTTTTTGCCCCTTCAATACCTTCAGAGGTTAATCTATTTATTGTATTGTTTCCAGCCCCTCCACAACCTACTACTGTTATTCTGGCCTTTGCTTGTTCCAATAATTCCAATAATTCTTTATCTACATCAGATAATGGCTCGTTCTCATATGAGAAATCATCATTTTCAATAATATTTTTTAAGAATTTCAAGATCCAACCTCCATTGTAATTGTAGATTTATAGTAGGTTGTTATGTATGTATTTTGGTATGTGTTATGCCGATAAAAATTAATATAAATATTAAGTTATAATTTTAGTGAGAATATATTTATTATTTGCTTTTATATTTTTTATGAGGTTATTTAGGTAAATTTATTAAACCACCTAAATAAAACAGAGAAAAGAATTTTTCAATTTATATTAATTTAAGTGATAGGGTTGTATCAATCAATATACAATATAATAATTAATTAAGAAGAGATTTTAATATAAAAATTTATTGGTTTTAATTTATCTCATTTAAAATTTTTATTGTGGTGAAATAATGGTAATTTCAAAATCAAGAGAAATAGCAAGAAAAAAGATTTTAGAGTTGGCAAATAAAATGTATGAGGATCTTTTAAAAGGTAAGAGACCAAAGATCAAACTACCCATCAGAAGTTTAACCAACGCGAGATTTGACTCTGAAACAGGAACTTTCATGTTGATGGGTAAAGAAAAAGAAAGGACCTTAACTGTGAATCAGGCAAAAATCTTTGCTCAAACAGTGAAGATGTTAGAATTTTCAAAGCAACTCTTAGATTCAAATGACTTCTCAACACTTAGGGAAGCATATTATGTTTCCAAAAATTGGGGAGAGGCAAGATTTGATGACCAACAACCATCAAATAACGTTATTGAGGATTTAGAGGCGGCATTGGATGTGCTAAGAGAGGATCTTGGATTTATTCCAGAAGAGGATGGTTCGGCAGTCGTTGGACCATTAAAAATAATTGATAGAACCCCAGAAGGGGAAGAGATTAAAGTGGATTGTACAAAATTAGGAACTGGAGCATACAACATACCTAATGACGTAACAAGGTTGGAATTTGAGACAAATGCTGACTTTATATTGGCAATAGAAACTGCGGGTATGTTCGCAAGGTTGAATGCCGAGAAGTTTTGGGATAAACACAATTGTATCTTAGTTTCATTGAAGGGGGTTCCAGCAAGGGCAACAAGGAGATTTATAAAGAGATTGAATGAGGAACATGATATCCCAGTTTTAGTATTTACCGACGGTGACCCTTACGGGTATTTGAATATTTACAGGACATTGAAGGTTGGTAGTGGTAAGGCAGTGCACTTGGCAGATAAACTTGCAGTTCCTTCTGCAAGGTTGATTGGTGTAACTCCTCAAGATATTATTGATTATGACCTACCAACGCACCCATTGAAGGAACAGGATATTAAGAGGATAAAGGATGGGTTAAAGAATGATGACTTTGTAAAATCCTTCCCTGAATGGCAAAAAGCATTAAAGCAAATGTTAGATATGAAGGTAAGGGCAGAACAGCAGTCTCTTGCAAAATATGGTTTAAAATATGTTGTTGATACGTATTTACCTGAGAAAATAAAGGATGAAAAGACGTGGCTACCTTAAATTTATATATTAAGAGGAACAATTTCATTTTGAGGTGATAGGATGAGTATTGATTATTATGATTACGAGGCATTATTGAAGAGGGCAAGGGAACAACTTCCAGAAGATGTATTTAAAGATGCGAGGTTTGAGATTCCTGAAGCAGAGGTCTTTGTTGAAGGTAGTAGGACAATAATCAGAAACTTCAAAGAAATTGCTAAATTAATCGATAGGGATGTAAACTACTTTGCAAAGTATATTATGAAAGAACTTGGTACTGCTGGAGATCTTGAAGGAACAAGGTTAGTTTTGCAGGGTAGATTTAGTGGTTATTTAGTAAACTCAAAAATCCAAGATTTCTTGAAGGAATATGTTTTGTGCCATGAGTGTGGAAAACCAGATACAAAAATCATCAAAGAAGGAAGAATACATATGCTCAAATGTATGGCTTGTGGTGCTATAAGACCTATAAAATTGATATAAAACCTCTCTACTTTTTTGAAATTTTTTAATTTTCATTTTTGCAATTACAAATTTTAAATGAAGGGGGAGATTTTGGGTTTTGGAATAAGAATAGAATTTATAGAAAATTTATTTGAGAGGTTTTTAGAGTTAAACACCAAGTTAAAATTTATAGTAACGTATGTAATGTGTTGGGTAGGTTTTTTATTTTCGCTATCTATTGGGAAGTTGATAAGCAATATATTATACGAGCCAGTAGAGGTTGTGAGTGAAGTTGGAACTGCTAAATTTCATGTAGTTTCATCTGCAGTTTCTTCTAAGATGGGTGTTAGTTATTATTCTATAGTGCTATCTTATTTTATAAACAATGCATCAGCATGCTTAATTATAGTTTCTGCATTTGTTTTAGTATCTCATTTGTATAAAAAAGAAATTTCGAAGGATTTGAGTAATTTTAAAGAATATTTAAGGACATTGCTGCTGTTTTATTTAATTGTAGTTATAAATCCAATAACTGGGTTCGTGGGCTGTTTCATAGATAGCAACAAGCGCAAAGTTTGTGTATTTTCGAGTAGCGTAATTTTTATATATCATGAAATATTAATTATTTATGACAGTACAGTCTCCGATATGTGGGGTCTTAAGCCCGAATGGAGACTGTTGAGAGCCTTGAAGATGTGGGGAGTTTCCGTTCCCCCCGAAAGCCAGCCAATGAAGATGGGAGGCTGGAAGGTTATCCGCTACGACAGTTTCGTATGTTTTAAAAGTAGCGGATAACCAGAACGGGTTAATATACAGTTGAGTGATATAGTTGCAATAGTTCCACATGGGGTTTTTGAGTTTGCTGGGTTTGCATTGGCTATAGTGCTTGGTATTGAATCTGCAAATCATATCTTGCCAATAATAAATCAAAAAAATAGAAAGAATAAATTTATTTTAATAGCCATGCTCTTGTTATCTTTGACATTTATTGGGGTTGCTGCTTTTATTGAACCCTTTGATTGGTTAATTTATTCTTATGCAAAGAATAATGGTATATCTGTGCTGGAAGCGATGATTATGGCTTATAGAAATTTAATCTCCTACTTTTTGGGGATTTAACTTTGATAGGTCAAAAAATAGGAGGTTGGAATTATTTATTTTTCGATTCTTTCAATGCTAATTTTAACTTTGTATTTCTCTCCGTTTGGTGTTTTTATTTCCCATTCTTGTTCATAATCTGCCTTTATCTCTTCAACAAATTTCCCCCTAACTTCCTTCTCAATTTCTTTTAGCATTTCTTCACTAAATTCAATTCCTTCCATTTTTACTTTTATCTTCTCCTCAATATCTAAGTCCATATCTTTCCTCATTGCCTGGATTCTTCTTATAACTTCCCTCATCAACCCTTCCCTTATTAACTCTGGGCTCATTTCAATGTCTATGAAGACGTTTCCTTTTGAGAATTCCATTCCAATAATGTTTTCTGGAATCTCCATTCTAAACTCAACGTATTCTGGTTTTATGATGTAGCCATCAACTTCAATCTCTCCATCCTTAAGTTTTTCTCTCAACTCTCTTGGGTCGAATTTGTTGATGATTGCTACGACCTTTGGAACATCACTTCTATATGCTTTACCCAACTCTCTGTAGTTTGGCTTGACAATTAAGTTGCCCTCAAACTCTCCAATTTCAATTTCTTTTACGTTTCCTTGCTCTTTTATTATGTGGGCGTATTTTTTAACTGTTTCCTCAATGTCTCCAGTTATAGTTATTTTCTTTATTGGATATCTCAATGTGTATTTTGCTTTATCTCTTCCTCTCAATATAGCATCAACTATGTCCCTAACAATTTCCATTTCTTCCTCTAATTTCTTATCAATAAACTTTTCATCAACAGTAATTCTGTTCATGAATATGCTCTCTGGCATGTCCTCTGTTTTCAAGTTTTGGTAAATCTCCTCGCTTATGTGCGGAGCAACTGGAGCCATGATTGTTATTAATTTCATTAACACATAGTATAGTGTTTGATATGCTGCCAATTTATCAGTATCGTTTTTCTCTTTCCATGTTCTGTCTCTAATCAACCTTATATACCATCTACTCAAATCATTCAAAATGAAGTCTTTTATTTTCCATGTGTATGTGTGGAGGTGAGGAATTTCTAATGCTTCTATGCAGTCCTTCACGACTGAATTTATTTTGCTTATAATCCATCTGTCTTCATCTCTCAAATACTTCATATACTCATCATTTGGCTTAAAGTCATCCAACACCATGTAATTTACAGCGAATGCATAGGAGTTCCACAATGTGTTGAACATACTCCTTACATCATCCATCTCATCCCAGACAAACCTTAAATCTTCCCAAACCTTATTTGCACTGAGTAAGTAGAACCTCAACAAATCTGCCCCATATTTTTCAACAACATCATCTGGATTAACTATATTTCCTAAGCTTTTACTCATCTTGTCTCCTTTCTCATCTAAGGTAAACCCATGCATGAGACATTTTTTGTAAGGAACATCTCCAAATACAACTGCACTTAATGCATGTTGTGAATAGAACCACTTTGTAACTTGGTCATGCCCCTCTGTGATGAAGTCCGCTTTTTTAAGTTCTTTTGCTCCAATTGATGCGTAAGGAGCCAATCCAGAGTCAAACCACACATCTAAGACATCTGGAATTCTCTTCATCTCTCCTCCACATTCACATCTTAATATAACTTTATCTACTGTTGGTTTATGCAAGTCATCCAACTCAACGTCATTAATCATTCTCTCTTTTAACTCCTCAACACTACCTATAACAACATAATTCCCACACTTCTCACAAACCCAAACTGGGATTGGGATTCCCCAATATCTTTGCCTTGATATGTTCCAATCTCCAACGAATTTAACTCCATTTATATACCTTGTCTCAACCCACTTTGGAACCCAGTCAACGGTTTTAGCGTGCTTAATAATATCATCTTTAATTTTTGAAATTGAGAGATACCACTGTTCTGTAGCCCTAAACAATAATGGGGTTTTACATCTCCAACAGTGTGGGTAGCTGTGTTTTATCTTTCCTGCAAATACTAAGAGCCCTTTATTTTTGAGTGTTTCAATTATATCATTGTCTGCATCTTTAACAAAGATTCCTTTCCATTTTCCTTCAACATATTTACCTTCATCGTCTATTGGTGAATATATTGGCAACCCATACTTTTTCCCAACTTCAAAGTCCTCTTCCCCATGTCCTGGAGCGGTATGGACAAGCCCAGTTCCTCCCTCTAATGTAACATGCTCTCCTAAGATGATGGTGTGGGCATTTTTCAATTCAGCAAATTCTTTTTGCCTTTCGTTCTCCTCCAACAATGGGTGGATGTATTTTATTCCTTCTAAATCCTTACCTTTAACTGTCTTTATTATCTTGTAGGATTTTATGTTGTTTTGTTTCTTTGCTTTTTTCATTACGTCCTCAACTAACTTCTCTGCAATAATCCATGTCTCCTTTCTATCTTCAAATTCAACCTCAACATATGCATAGTCATACTCTGGATGCACAGCAACTGCTAAGTTTGAAGGTAATGTCCATGGTGTTGTTGTCCAAATGACAATGTATTCATTCTCTTTATCCTTAACTTTGAATTTAACATACACGGACGGGTCGGAAACTTCCTTATATTCCCCTCTAACCTCATGCTCTGCCAATGATGTCTCACATCTTGGACACCAATATCCAACTCTCAAGTCCTTTGTTAATAAACCTTTTTCATGTGCCTTTTTTAATGTCCACCATCCAATCTCCATATATTCTTTTGTTATTGGCATGTATGCGTTTTCCCAATCCAACCAAACTCCCAAGTTTTTAAATTGCCCTTCCATTATTTCTTTGTGTTTCAAAGCGAATTCTTTACATTTTTCAATGAAGTTTTCTGTTCCAATTTTTGTTTCTATCTCTTTTTTGTTTTTTATTCCAAACTCATTCTCAACCTTAACTTCTATTGGTAATCCGTGCATGTCCCATCCTGCTTTGTCTAAAACATTGTATCCTTGCATCCTCTTAAATCTCAATACAGTATCTTTAATTATCTTGTTCCATGCAGTTCCTAAGTGTATTGCTCCTGAACAGTATGGAGGACCATCAACAAAGTAATATTCTGGCCCATGTTCGTTCATCTTTTTTACTTTTTCGTATATTTTATTTTCTTCCCAAAATTTCTTGATTTTTTTGTCTAATTCTCTAAAATTTACACTCTTCACTTGTTTCATTTCCTCACCTCAAAAATTTTTTTATATTTTTTGTCCTATCTACTATTGAATCATTTTTTTCTAAATGTTCCTCTTTGGGTTCATCGAGTAATTCTTGATTGAGATTTTCAATTTTTTTCAAAATTTTTTTGTCATTTATCCCTGCCAAATCATATAACTTTTTGTATATACGGGCTAAATCGAAGTTCTCATCAACAATAATATCCATTAATTCTTCGAACTTAATTTTTGATGTTATAATACCCCACTTATCTCCAAATATATTATTTTCCAATATATACTCAGTGGCATCTAATATCTTTAATGCAGTATCTATTTTTGCAAGATTTGCAATAGTGTTGGCAAGTTCATCTTCCAATTTTTTTATCTTTATTGACAGTTGATTATTTAAAATTTCATCATCATATTGACTACGTAATTTATCTAAATCAGCTCTAATCTTTTTTAGGTATTCTATTTTTTTAATACCTTCTTGATGTAGAATTTCTTTCTCTTTCTTAATTTCTTCTATTGAAGGATAATCTTCAAAAGATAACATAATCCCCCCTCCCCGATTAGTTATAAAAATGAAGATTGTTATGTGTTTTTGTGTTTATTTTTCTTTATTTTTTTGCTGTCTTTTTTGCTTTTATAATAACCTTTTAAGACAGGCATTCTTGGAAAGTCTCTAAGTAAATCTTCGTACATTTCATATCTTTCACTGAGGACAACAATATGTGCTGGTGGATGAATTTTTCTTATTCTATCAATAGCCTTTGGAGCACTTTCTTCAATTTTTGCAAGACATGCTTTTTTACAAGGTTTTTTAATCTCTCCCAAAATGTGTTTTAATATCTCATCAGCTGCTTCTGGCAATATAATTCTTGGTTTTCCAATAATGGTTAATTCAGCATGTCTATCGACATCTGCTAAGGCATTTTTTATTTTTTCATAATTATCTCCTCTTATCAACAACAATACCATAATATTTCACCGTGTTTCTTTGGTTTTTATTACATTTGGATGTATTATAGTTTGTGAAATTCTTTTCCATATTCAACCCATTCTAAAAATGATAATAATTTATGCAGAATCTAAAATAAAGCATAATTTAAATATTTAATTTTAATTGAAGATTGTATTCATTTATAACGCAAACGACTATATAAGTTATTTGACATGGCTTAAATATTCCTCAAGCATAAACGGGAAATCCCTTGCTTTAACGAATCTCAACCCTAATCTTTGAGCCCATTTTTCAACGCCCTCATCACTTGCCACAACAGCAGCATCAAGCTCCTTTGCTAATAAAAGAACATCTAAATCAGGAGCACTATCTAAGGTTCCTACTCTCAATGCACTTCTATATTTATTTCTGAAACTATTTATTGTTTTTGATAGAACTTGATTAATTACTTCTTCTCTGTTTAGTTCCTTTGATTGGGATAAGTTGTAGGTTTGTAGTGCTGTCTCATACATTGCATTTTCGCTAATTCTCATACCCTTGTTTATTCTCTCCCTCAAATCTTTGATATACTCATAGAATATTTCCGAAGGTATCTTTATCTCGTATCGGTTTGGGGTTTTTTTCACTAACCATGTGTCTACTTTAACTATTATATCCTTTGGACAATTTTCTCTTTCTAAAAATCCGATTAATTCATTATATACAGACGGATATGGGATATGGCATGAGATATCTAATTTCATCCTTGCCTTAGCGATTAAATCAAGAATTTTATTTGTGCTTTCGGTGATTGTCTTTACTCCCAACGCCTCTCTTACTGAGGTGTCGGTAAGTGCCGTTGTATCTAAACAAAATCTCTGTTTTCTTGGCAATATATCCACCTAAGCCACTTTTAATCTTAAATGTTGTTTTGTGAACATATAAAGATTTTGGAAAGTTGTTGATGAACAGTAAAAAATATAAAATAACATGAAGACAAAAATTAAATAAAACAATACCTATTGTTATAATTCAATTGTGTGGCTATGTTTAAATAAGTCATACTTGAATTTAATAATTATGATAATTATAATACTAATTAATGTGTCAACTAATAACTAACATTTAAAACAAAAGTTATTTTACAACCTACCTTATTGGAGGTAAAGTATGATACTAATTATAGGATATGGTTCTTTTGGGCGTAGGGTCGTAAATCATGCCAAAACTATCGATACTGTTGTAGTGGTTGATAATAAAGAGACAGTTTTTGATTCAGTTGAGCAGGTTGATTTTAAATATATTGTTGGAGATGCAACGGATGTAGAGGTTCTTAAGAAAGCAGGGATTGAGTTAGCAGATACTATAGTTATCTTAACGAATAATCCAGAAATCAATAGGAAAATAGCAGAATTGGTTTGTGAATTGAATCCAAAAGCCCACAAAATTGTAAGGGGGATTCCAAAATATCCTGACTTGTATGATGAGTTGCCAATTGATAGAATTATTTACCCATTAGAGAGTGCAGCAAGAGAGGTTATAAAAGAAATTGAAAAATCAAAATTAAAGAGGAAGTTGTTTGACCTGAAAAATATATTAATTAAAGCTAAGAGAGAATGTCTTGGATCAAATAATGGTGAAAAAGAAGGTAATAAGGAGAAAGATATAGCACCTCTCTTAATAGTCACACATAATAATCCCGACCCAGATGCTATGGCAAGTGCGATGGCATTGAAAACTATAGCTTCAAAATGGGATGTTGAGGCAGATATTGCATATGGAGGAAATATAGGGTTTGATGAAAATAAGGCAATGATAAACTTACTTGGTATAAAAATGAAACACATTAGGGACGTTGACTTAAGTAAGTATTGTGCTATAGCAGTGGTTGATACATCAAGTTCAAAAAATCTGCCATTTGACCCGGAAACAAAAGAAATTGATATTGTTATAGATCATCACGAAAATGGTGATTTAACTGCAAGATATATGGATGTTCAGTCAGATGTTGGGGCTACAGCAACAATTTTAACAGAATATTTGAGGGAACTTGACATATCCCCAAGCAGGGATTTAGCAACGGCGTTATTTTATGCAATAGCATCAGACACAAACTACTTTAAAAGAAAAGTGACAAAAAAGGACTTTGACGCTGCGGGTTATTTGCAAGGACTAATTGATGCAAAGACCTTGCAGATGATTGAGAATCCTGATATGGATACAGAAACAATGGAAGTTCTTGCAAAAGCAGTTCTAAATAGAAAAATTGTAAAAGGAAACATTGCACTCTCTTATGTTGGTGAGATAAGTAATAGGGATGCATTACCAAGGGCAGCAGATTTCTTGTTGAGGATGGAGGGAATAACAACAACATTTGTATTTGGTATTGTGGGGGATAATATCCACATATCCGCGAGAACTAAGGACTTGAGGGTTGACGTCGGGGATATTTTGAGAAAGGCATTTGATGGTGGAGGACACCAAGCAGCTGCAGCAGCCTATATACCATTAGGTATATTTAAGGCCGTTTCTGATAAAGAATCTCTGAGGAAACTTGTTGAAGAGGCAATAAGAACAAAAATCTTTGAAGTTATGGGTATAAAAGAAGAAGAAAAACAGAAAACATCAGAATAGTTGTGAGGAAATGTTTAGGAGAACTTGTAGTAAGAGAGTATGCCGAATGAAATGGGGCATCCGTTTTGGGGGAACCTTTAAAGGTTTCAAACAGAAAAATCAGAGTAATGTGAAAAAATGTTAAAAGAGCTTATAAATAAGATACTTTGGCATCCCAAATACAACCCAGAAGATTTTGAAATTGTTTATTTGCATAGGGGAGCGGAGAATAATAAGAAAGTTATATCTATGGAGAAAGTTATATCTATGGATGAAGTGCATATTGAGGGCTCTTTTATAGTTCATGATACAACCCACATTCCATTTCATAGAATTTTAGAAATTAGAAACAAAAAAACAAAGGAAATTTTATTCCGAAAGCATGATAAAGATACTAATTTTGTCAAAGAATATGAAAATGAAGATATTTAAAGATGTGGTTTTCTATTTTGTGTTATCTTATAGTTGTTTTGTTAAAATTAAACAAAATCCTTTGGATTTGTTGTTCGAACTGATCTGATGGCAAACCTCAATGAAATAAAGCAGTTAGCAAAGTTTTGTTAGGATGGGATAGCAATGGTTAAAGTAAGTGAATACATGACAAAAAAGGTGGATTGTCTTTCTCCTGACAATACAGTTAAAGATGCTATAAGATTCGTTAAAGAAACTGGTCACGATGCATTTCCTGTTGTTGTGGATGGTAAATTGGTTGGTATTGTTTCAGTTCATGATTTAGTAGGCAAGGATGAGAATGAGAAGATAGGTAACATCATGACAAAAAGAGAAGACATGATCGTGGCTAAGCCCGATGCAGATATCATGGATATTGGTAGGTTGATGTTTAGGACTGGATTTTCTAAGCTTCCTGTGGTTGATGATGAAAACAACTTAGTTGGAATAATAACAAACACCGATGTCATAAGGTCACAAATAGAGAAGACAACACCTGAGAAATTAAATAAAATTGTAAAGACGTATGAAAATTTAGGGCTAAAAACAAGAGTTGAGAGGGGCTATGTTTCAATAGATGAACTTAAACCTACACAATCAAAGGTTCATGAGGATGAATTAACTGGGAGAATGTATGAATTAAAGAAAGGTCTTGCAGAACCAATAATTGCCATAAAAACAAAGAAAAGTGGGTATATTTTAATTGATGGACACCATAGGGCAGTGGCTGCATATAAATTAGGCATACCAAAGTTAGATGCCTACATAATTTACATAGACACAGATAAAAAATTGGGTATAGAAAAAACAGCTGAGAGTCAAGGGCTGAGGACACTTAAAGATATAAAAATTATCGATGAGAATAACGAAAACTCCATAAATACTTATACCTTAAAGCCAAAGGTAAATTTTGATTAAGTTGTCAAAAATGGGAATAATATGTTCGCTGTAATATTTTACGGCAAAACTTTGTTTTGCCATTTAATAAATCATATTGTAAAATTAATAGTTAATTATCCCTTATATAATTTAATGGGGATTTAGTGCATTTGTAAGGCGAACAACTATATCCAAATTATCTTTAATTATCTTTTTAAATAACTGCACACCTTTTCAAACATCAGGTCTGTTGGATCTTCCAATTCAATATTTTTATTTTTTTTATTTTTAGTACCTAAATTTTCAATGACATAGTTAACTATTCTATTTACATTTTTCATGTGAGTCATTTTTCCCATCTTTATTAGATATTTATCAACACCAAGTAACTCCTTTGGATAACAAGAGACTGTTGGAATCCCTAAAACTGCCGCCTCTCTGTTCATAGTTCCTCCTGCTCCTACCATGGCATCTGCAAAATAGAGGAGGGAAATAGCATCTATTGTATTGGGAACTATTGCATTTAGTGAAATGTATTTTTTCCTCTGCTTTTCATCCCTTGGAAACGCCACGATATTGCAATCAATCTTTTCTCTAAGTTTTTCTATGATTTTTGGGATTATATCCTTTTTTCCATTGCAGTATGATGAATTTGGCCTTGACCTCATGACTATTGTTGGGTTGTCATTGTCTATTCCTAATTTTTTTAATATGTCCTTGTCAATTGGCAGTATTCCTTTTAATCGTGAATTTACATTTGCTACCTCACATGTTCCATTGAAGGTTGTAAAGTTTCTTCCTCCCTGTTTTTTTAATTTACTCTTTTTCGTGCCTATTGGAATTATTATATCATCTGTAAGTGGGAGAGTGAGTTTATTTTGCGCTTCTGCATGCTCATTATCAACAATAAAGACCACAGGAATGCTCAACCCAAAGGCTACACGTGGCAATTCAACGGAGTGCTTTGCTATTGCAACCTTTGGCTTTTCTTTGTCAATAATTTTGGTGAGTTCTATGATTCTCTCTGCAGAGTAGATTAATTTATCTTTTAGGCTTTCTCCGTGTTTCCCAACACATATGTATTCAAATCCATAAATGTTTAGTAATTCTTCCAAATTTTGAGATTTTCTTGTAGTTATTAGATAATCAATTCCTTCTTTTTCAAATTTCTTTATTAATTGTGAAAAATAATGAACATGAGGTGCATTTGTCAAATCCAACCACACATCCATGCAATCACCTTTAAAATCCTAAAATCTTAAAATTATGAATGAACTTTATTTAAATTTAGAAAATATTTAAATCTTAGAATAAATAAACTTCAACATATTCCCCTTTTTCATATCCTTCAACGTTCTCTGGTATTATTATATAGCCATCCGCTTTCGTTAATGAGGAGATAACACCACTCCCAGTGATTCTTAATGGCTCTACTTCAGAATCTTCAATTTTGACCCTAACTATGTCTGTTCTACCGAGTTCAGATGCAATGTTTCTTTTTAATGGAAGTTTTATTTTCTTTCTTTTTTTGAAATAACTTCTTATAAATAATTCAAATTGAACAGCAGATGCTACTGGATACCCAGAAAGCATAAATATTAATTTGTTGTTTATTTTACCAAATCCAAAAGGTTTCCCAGGTCGTATTTGGACACCATGAATAATAATGTTACCTAACTCATTAATCACTTCTACTATATAATCCCTATCTCCTACCGAAGTACCTCCCGTTGTAATTACAATATCATTTTCAGTTATTGCTTTTTTTACTGCTGATTTTATCTTCTCTTTATCATCATCTATTTTCCCATAAATTTTTGGGTTTAAACCAGCTTCTTTTACCAAAGCATATAACATTAAAGAATTTGAATTTATTATCTTACTTTTATTTTTTAGCTCTTCCATATTGTTAACTTCTTCCAAATCAACGAGTTCATCTCCAGTTGCTATGATTCCAACATTTACATCATAAACCTTAATTTCTTTTATTCCAACAGATGATAAGATCGCTATGTGGTAGGGAGAGATAATCTCTCCTTTTTTTAATAGTATATCTCCTCTTTTGACATCTTCCCCAGTCCTTGAGACATTTTCGTATGGATGAACACCTTTATATATCTCAACAAAATCATCTTCCTCATTACAATACTCTTTCATAACAACAGCATTTGCATTTTTAGGCATTTTTGAGCCAGTGAATACTTTTACACATTCTCCTTCATCAATATCCTCACTATCAACTAAAT
The DNA here is from genome assembly GCF_000214415.1 of Methanotorris igneus Kol 5. Classification (NCBI taxonomy): domain Archaea; kingdom Methanobacteriati; phylum Methanobacteriota; class Methanococci; order Methanococcales; family Methanocaldococcaceae; genus Methanotorris; species Methanotorris igneus. The sequence continues at coordinate 849,454 of NC_015562.1, read as the reverse complement.
TTAAGATCAGAGGATTCGTGGTTGATGCCCCAAAGGTGTCTTCTGCTCTAACTGCATAGCCATCCATAGCTGCCCTATCAAACATGGGTAAATCCACTGGAGATTCTATATCTTCATGAGATACTTTATCTAATGCATCCAATAAAGGAACTATTTTAATTTTATCCATCAAAAACTTATCCCACTCGTTAAAAACTATATCTCTCGCTTTATTATAACTAATTAATCTTTTAAGCATTTTACCCATTTTATCCACCAACATTAATTGTTTAGCTAATAGTTCATAAATTATAGTTACTTGCATTAGAAATTGGATATGCCTTCAAGAAATTTTATGGGGTTATAAAACATTTTCAAATTTAAAACAACTAACATCATAATTTGAAATTTTGTGAGTGTTTAAATAAATTATAAAAATTTCGTAAACAACTATATTTTCATGACCATAACTAAAAATTTCAATTTGTATCTTGTATCTTTGCTTAAATTTAAAATTTTTTTAATGGTAATTGATAGTAGTCTGTAGAATTTTTGTCGCTTATTTAAGCATAATAAAAATTATGGTGAATCGAAGATTTCCCTGTTAAATTTTTTAAAAATGTGAAATTACGGTTAAATTTTCAAATAAAGTATAAGATATCCTTTAATTTGTTGTGTATTTAGTCATCTATAACGCAAATGACTATATTGACTCCGTGGGTGACTATAATTAAAGTTAATTAAAGTTAATAAAACAAATAATATTTAAAATACAACATGTAATATATTTTAGTGTAAATTCTTGTTAAGGTAAATAATTAAGGGGGAATTACATGCTGTTCTTAAAAGCGAAATTGTTTGATTTGGACATTGGGATAAATGCAGTTATTATGAATGAGGAAGATTTGAAAGGGACTCCTTACTATCCACAAGATAGAGTGTTGGTTGAGACCCCAGCAGGTTCTTTTGTTGGTGTGTTGCATTCAACAAAAACATTAGTTAATAAGGGGGAAATAGGAATATTTAGAGAAATTACAAAAGAAATTCCTGTTAAAGATGGGGATGAGGTTATAATAAGGCATGCTGAAACTCCACTTTCAGTGGCGTATATAAGAAAGAAGATGGATGGTCAAACATTAAAACCAGAAGAGATACATACAATAATTGATGAGATGGTAGCAGGGAAGTTATCAAACATTGAAAATACAGCATTTGTTACTGCCTTGTATATCAACGGTATGGATATGAAGGAAATTGAAGAAATGACAAAAAGAATGGCAGAAACTGGAGACATGATTGATTGGGAAGAGAGTTTAGTAGTTGATGTGCACAGTATTGGAGGGGTTCCAGGAAATAAAACTGCCCTTTTAGTTGTTCCTATAGTAGCAGCGGCAGGGCTCACGATACCAAAAACATCCTCAAGAGCAATTACATCAGCAGCTGGAACAGCAGACGTTGTTGAAGTTTTGACAAGGGTTGATTTATCATTGGATGAGATAAAGCAGGTAGTAACAACCACAAATGGTTGTATGGTTTGGGGAGGGGCTATTGACTTGGCTCCAGCGGATGATATAACAATAAATGTTGAGAGGCCTTTGTCAATAGATCCTGAGCCATTGCTTTTGTCAAGTGTAATGTCCAAGAAAATTGCTGCTGGTATTAAGTATTTGGTTATAGATATCCCTACAGGTGAGGGGGCAAAGGTAAAAACCGTAGATGAGGCAGCAAGTTTGGCAAGGAAATTTATAGAGTTGGGAGAGAGAGTAAATGTGCATGTTGAATGTGCAATAACTTATGGAGGGCAGCCGATAGGTAGGGCAATAGGTCCTGCATTAGAGGCAAAAGAGGCGTTGATGGCATTGGAGAACTATAAAGAGGCACCTTCAAGTTTGATTGAAAAGGCGTTATCATTGGCAGGGATGCTTTTAGAGATGGGTGGTGTGGCACCACATGGAAGAGGAAAATCTGTTGCAGAGGAAATTTTAGCATCTGGAAAGGCACTGGAGAAGATGCATGAAATAATAACTGCTCAAGGTGGAGAACCAAAGAGTTCTGATGAAATTGAAGTTGGAGAATATAAGGCAGAGATAATAGCACCGATGGATGGTTATGTAACACAAATCTCAAACAAACTTATAACAAAGGTGGCAAAAGAGGCCGGAGCTCCAAGGGATAAAAAGGCAGGAGTATATTTAAATGTTAAAATTGGAAATAAGGTAGAAAAGGGAGATGTCCTCTATACGATATATTCAAGTTCAGAAGAAAGGTTAAATGCAGCAATTAAATTGGCAAGGAGAACATATCCTGTCAAAGTTGAAGGAATGCTGTTGAAGAGAATCAGCAGATTCTAAACTTAATTATTTATTTTTATCTTCTTATTTTTTAAAGTAAATTAATTTTTTTAGTAGAGATCTTATAATAAGTTAAGTTTAAGAATCTTAAAATTTATTTTTTGGTGAAATCATGAGAGTTGTTGAGGTTAAAAGAGAAACAAATGAAACAAAAATTGAATTAAAAATTAACATCGATGGAACTGGGAAATATGATATAAATACAGGCATACCTTTTTTTGACCATGTTCTTTCTTCTTTTGCAAAACATGGAGCATTTGATTTGTATATTAAGGTAGAGGGTGATTTAGAAGTTGATGACCACCATACCGTTGAAGATGTGGGAATTTGCTTGGGGATGGCACTGGATAAAATTGAAAAAAAGAACATCAATAGGTTTGGATGGGCAATAGTGCCAATGGATGAAGCAAGAGCGATGGTTGCTATTGATTTGGGTGGAAGACCTTATGTAGTGGACAATTATGTCCCAAAGAGGGATAAAGTTGGGAATTTATCGACTGAAAATGTAAAACATTTCTTTGAGGCCTTAGCAAACAATGCAAAAATAAACATCCATTTTGAAGTTGTTGGAGAAAATGAGCATCATAAAATAGAAGCATTGTTTAAGGCGTTTGGTGTTGCTTTGGATATGGCTACAAGAATCGATGAAAGAAAGGGAGTTGTTAGCACAAAAGGAGTAATTTAACATGCATAAAATTTGTAATTAAGGTAATAAGTAGTATAAATTTTTAAATAAAGCACATTTACTCCTTTATTATTTCGTTAAAGATTGTAGTTATTTATAGGTAAATACCTATATAGCAAATATCTAAAAAATGATAATAAATAATAAATAGATTAGGGGAATTACAAAACAAAAATAATTTTCCGTAATTTTGGTGAGAAATATGGTAATAAAAGTAGGTATTGTAGATACAACCTTTGCAAGGGTTGATATGGCTTCTGCAGCAATAAAAAAATTGAATGAATTGACATCAAAAATAAAGATAGTTAGATACACCGTTCCGGGAATAAAAGATCTGCCTGTGGCATGTAAGAAGTTGATTGAGGAGGAGGGTTGTGAAATCGTTATGGCTCTTGGAATGCCTGGAAAGGCAGAGAAGGATAAAGTTTGTGCTCATGAGGCATCTCAAGGGTTGATGTTAGCCCAGTTAATGACAAACAAACACATAATAGAGGTCTTTGTTCATGAAGATGAGGCAAAGGATGACAAAGAACTTGAATGGCTTGCAAAGAGGAGAGCAGAGGAGCATGCTGAAAATGTATATTACCTATTATTCAAACCAGAATATCTAAGGAAAAATGCTGGTAAGGGTTTAAGGCAAGGATTTGAGGATGCTGGGCCTGCAAGATTGTAAGATATTCTAAATTTTAATTTTAAATTTATTTTTTGTTATGTTTATTGGCATAACCATATTTTTTAACTTAGATTTTAAAATAAAATGGATTTTTTGGAGATTACAATATTTATCAATGTATATCTATAATGCAACGACTTTACTTCAAAAAAAAATACGGCAAAACCTAAAAGGTTTTGCCAAACTTTCCAAATAAGAAATCAAAAACCATATAATATAGTTTGATCAAATAGAATATATATTTGTAAATTTACATGGTGGGGAGGTAAAATGGAATACATTGCCAAAAAAGAAATCGATTTCAAAAACCCTCTTGTCATTGAGGGTTTTCCTGGTGTTGGATTAGTTGGAAGTATTGCAGCATATCAAATCATAAAAAAATTGGAATTAGAGTGTATTGGATACTTTGATGTTCCAGAAGCGCCTCCAGTAAATCTTGTTGAGGAGGGGGTTGTTTATCCACCAATAAGAGTTTATGGGAGGGAGGATTTAATCGTCTTATTTTCAGACGTGATAATTCCGCCAGTTATAGTGCATAAGCTCTCAGATAAAATTGTTGAAATATTAACTCCGATTAACCCACAAATAGTTGTGTCCTTAGGGGGACTCGCAACAGGAAAATCTGAAAAGGTTTATGGAATAGCATCATCAAAAGAGCTATTAGAAATTTTTGAAAAATACGACATTCCTATTTTAAAATTTGGGATGGTTGGAGGAGTATCTGGAAGTTTGATAGTAAAAAGCAACAACAACAAAATACCTGCAATTGGCCTACTTGCTGAAACTGTTGGCATAAGGCCTGACCCAAGAGGGGCGTCAAACCTTGTAAATGTTTTAAACAAGATGTATGGTCTTAACGTGAATGTAGAGGAGTTAATAGAAGAGGCAGATAAAATTGATGAGAAGATAAAGCAATTGGCACAAGAACATGCAAAATTAATGACAAAAACTGCAAGAAGCGAGTATCCAATGTATCTGTAAAAAATAATAAAATCAAAAAACAAAAAAGGGGTATTTATGAGAATCATTGCTTTGGCAGGAATATCACCACATGCGTTGTCAGAACTTATAAAGAACCATATAAAAACCCTAAATTTGAAGAGTGCAGATAATTTATTGGCGTTGAAGTCCGTTGATGTTGGAGATTTTGTGTTCATCACTTCAGTTGTAAAAGATGACATAATCCCAGGAACAGAAGGAATAATTGGAAGAATAAGAAAGATATCTATCATACATCAAAAAACACCACCAGAAGTTTCTGAAGAGAGAGAATGCGTAGTTGGGAAGGTTCAAATTGAAATGATTGGTTTTGGGACATGTGTAGATATTGCTGAGATGGAAGTGTTAAGTCCCCTAATTTTGGACGTCGTTATGAAATCAATCTATTAATCAATTTTTAAGTCCATTGTGTCTTATTTCATAACTTAAATTTTTATAATTTTTTTATTTTAGATTTATTTTTTTACATACGGTCGTAAATCCTTTGTATCTCTGCAACTTTTTTAACTACATCTATTGCATCAACACCTAAGACCCTAATCATTGGCTCCTTTCCATCTCCTCCTTTGTCATATATTATATCTGGAACGCCACCAAATTTTTCGCATGCGTATTTTGTTCCCCATTCCATTGTCGATACATTTGGGGGTTCGAGCTTTCTGTCAAATGAAGAAATGCTGAATTTTTCTGATAAAACATCTATCAAATCTTCATCATACCTTATATTCATACATGCCCTAATTTGTGGGTCGTAGTTTTTTGCAGCTAATATAATCTTTGCTATATGCTCAGACGCCCCAAACTCTATGTCCCCAACAATATAAAAGCCCCCCAACTTATTTTTTATAATTCTCCCAGTTAGTGCTGCAACATCTTTAAAACTATTTGGCAAAAGTAAACTCTCAGCAATATTTGATCCAACTTCTGGAATTAAGCTAAAGTTTATCTTTTTTAGTAAATATAAGGCGTAACTTAAATTTTTTATTACTTTTTCTTTGTTTATGTATGTAGGGTTTGAGTTGTAGCCGTATTTTGTTTTTGTGGCATAAACTACAGATGCTAAAACAATATCCTTTGCTTTTTTAATGGCATCTATTAACTCCTCTCCCCTACATAAAAATGATGCTATTGCAGAGGAAAATACACAACCTGTCCCATGGACTTCTTTATCTATTTTCTTTCCTTTTATTGTTTCAATAACATTCTTATCTTTGAGGGTTATTAGCTTATCATTAGTTCCTGTAACTAAAACATAAGGGTTTTTGTCAAATTTTTTCCAAAGGTTGTTTTTTTCGATAAAATTAATGATGGTATTGAATTCTTCTTCATTTGGGGTGATTAAGTAGCATTCATTAAACAAATCAACATGTTTCTCCAGCAAGTTCTCATCAACAAATTCATAGTTAGTTGTTGATTTTAAAACAGGGTCACATACAATCTTAAAATCATAATCTTTTTTGTATTTTAAAATCAAATTTATTGCATCCTCATTTAAAACTCCTGTTTTAACAATAGAAACATCAAAATCTTCAAAAATAGCATCTAACTGCTCTTTAATAACTTTTTTAGGAATATCTACTTTATTATAAACTGCTTTATTGTTTTGGGGAATTATAGAGGTTGTTATTGTTAGGGGATTAACTCCTAAAACCTTTGCGGTTTTTGCATCTGCAATAACCCCTGCTCCACCAGTTGGATCGTAGCCACCAATGATAAGGATATTGTGTTTTTCCATTATTTCACCATGTTAAATTAAATAAATTAAATTTAAGTAAAAAGTTAAATAGAAAGCATGTTTATATCCCTCAAATAACTTCTAATCCTTTCAATATTCTCCTCTAAATATTTCATTCTTTCTAAATCCTGCCTTGCTTCCTCACTGGTTATAAACCCCTCCGATATATCAAATGCCAACTCCTTACTGCTATTTATATTGTATTTTTCATACAATTTTTTTAATTCATTTTCCATTTCTTCCAATTCTTCAACAAAGACCTTTTTCATGGATTTTAAAACAAATTTATTGTCAATATTAATCATTGGCATAATACCATCCTTTTTAAACTTTTAAATACTGTTTGTGAACTCTACGAGTTTTTCTAATTTTTCCATTGCTTTTCCACTATCTATTGATTTTTCAGCCATCTTTATTCCTTCTTCAAGTGACTTCGCTTCTCCACAAACATATAAAGTAGCAGCCGCATTAAGCAAAACAATATCTCTTTTAGCCCCCTCTTCTCCCTCTAAAATTCTTTTCAATATATTTGCGTTTTCTTTTGCATCCCCTCCCTTTAATTCATCAATATCTGCTCTTTTAAGTCCAAATCTTTCAGGAGTTATTGTGTATGTCTTTATCTCTCCATCTTTTAGTTCAGAAATCTTTGTTTCTCCTGTTGTTGTTATCTCATCCATTCCGCTTCCATGCACAACCATAGCTCCTTTCAATCCCAACAATTTTAAAACCTCTGCAATCTTTTCAGTTAAACTTGCATCATAAACACCAACAACTTGATATTCAGCGTTTGCTGGATTTGTTAAAGGTCCCAAAACATTAAAGACTGTCCTTATTCCGATCTCTTTTCTAACTGGTAGGGCATGTTTCATAGCAGAATGATACAAAGGAGCAAATAAAAATCCTATCCCTACTTTTTCAATGCATTCCTCAACCTTCTTTGGTGGTAGGTCTAAATTAACACCTAATGCCTCTAAAACATCTGCACTTCCACATTTACTGCTTACACTTCTATTTCCATGTTTTGCCACTGCTACACCACACCCTGCAACAACAAACGCAACAGTTGTGCTTATGTTGAATGTATTTAAATTGTCTCCACCAGTCCCACAGGTGTCAACAAGTTTATCGACTTTTGGATTTATTTTTGTGGCGAATTCTCTCATAACCTTTGCAAATGATGCAATTTCTACAGGAGTTTCTCCCTTCATCCTTAAAGCTGTTAATATTGATGCTATTTGTGCTGGTGTGGCTTTTCCACTCATTATCTCATTCATAACATCAATTGCTTCACTTTCATTTAAATCTTTAAATTCAACGACCTTTTTTATAGCATCCGTTATCACATTTTCACCATTGCATTATATTATTTAATTTGCTGATGATATGTTCCTGATGAACCCAAAAGGGACTGAGATTGATGACGTCCAAGCCCAACGTGGACGTTTGCCTATGATTGTCCATTGAGCAAATCCTTCAATTAATCCCTATTTTTTTATTCTATTTATTTTATTTTAGTTTTTAGTTTTTTATTATTTTAGTTTTTTATTTTTTATTTTATTTATTGTTTTCTCGAATTATATTTAAACATCTAAATATTAATTCTGTTTATATATGGTGGCAAAAACATTTATATACAATGTGCTTAATAGAAAATACAACACTGTGTTTGATATCTATTGTGGATTGCTATTTTTCCAAAGTAAAAAGAGAAACTAAGTTATAACTGTAGTCGCTCCACAATTGTATTAAAACTATTCATTTTCAAATTTAATATAGAAGTTGTGGAATTTTTATTTAATAAAATTTAATGGGTATTTCATAGTGCACTTGTGGAACGACACTTAAAAGCAATAATAATTATAGTCAGTGACAAAAGGTATTAAAATTAATAAGGTAAAAATGACTACCTTCCATTAGGAAGGTAGTCAAATATTCCTTATTTAATTCAGAAAGTTTTGTCACTGACTATATATGCCATAATTACGGAGGTGGAAGTGTGTTAAAGCACGTTGATGATTCATTTGAAATTTATGATATTCATGCAAGAGAAGTTTTAGATTCAAGGGGAAATCCGACTGTTGAAGTTGAAGTATTAACCCTTGGAAGGGGAATTGGTAGTGCAATTGTTCCAAGCGGAGCATCAACTGGAACCCATGAGGCATTAGAGTTGAGGGATAAATCAAAGAGGTTTGGTGGAAAAGGAGTTTTAGAGGCAGTTGATAACGTAAACTCAATTATAAAACCAGAATTAATTGGATATGATTCAAGAATGCAGAGAGAAATTGACACCATCATGATTGAATTAGATGGAACTGAAAACAAATCAAAATTAGGGGCTAATGCAATTTTAGCTGTCTCAATGGCAGTAGCAAAAGCAGCAGCAGACACCGCATCACTCCCACTCTACAAATACTTGGGAGGTTGCAACTCATTTGTTATGCCTGTTCCAATGATGAACGTTATTAATGGGGGAAAACACGCTGGAAATGCTTTAGATTTCCAAGAATTTATGATAATGCCTGTTGGGGCTGACTCAATAGCAGAGGCGATAAGAATTGGAGCAGAGACATATCAAGCATTAAAAAAGGTTATATTAGAAAAATACGGAAAAAATGCTATAAACGTTGGAGATGAGGGAGGATTTGCTCCACCAATTGAAGATGCAAGAGATGCTTTAAACTTGCTGGCTGAAGCTGCAAAATTAGCAGGTTATGAGAATGATATTGTATTTGCATTAGATTGTGCAGCAAGTGAGTTCTACAAGGATGGTTACTACATTGTTAAAGGGGAAAAATTAACAAGAGAACAGTTAATTGAATTATACAAGGAATTAACAGATGAATACCCAATTGTCTCAATTGAAGATCCATTGCATGAGGAGGATTTTGAGGGCTTTGCGATGGTTACAAAAGAATTAAAAGGCGTTCAGATTGTTGGGGATGATTTGTTTGTTACAAACATAAACAGGCTGAGAAAGGGAGTTGAAGTCGGTGCTGCAAACGCTTTGTTGTTGAAGGTTAACCAAATTGGAACATTAAGTGAGGCAATTGACGCTGCAAACCTTGCATTTAGAAATGGGTACGGAGTCATTGTTTCCCACAGAAGTGGAGAGACAGAAGATACCACTATCGCTGACTTGGCAGTTGCATTAAATGCTGGACAAATAAAAACAGGAGCACCAGCAAGAGGGGAAAGAACAGCAAAATACAACCAATTAATTAGAATTGAGGAAGAGTTAGGTTATCCAAAATATGCTGGAAGATACTTCAGAGTCCCGTTCTAACTCATCCTACAGTATATTTTGTAATTTTATTTTTTATTTCGAACAAATCCAAAGATGCAAAATTATCAATGTATAGTAGCATAAAAAATAAAAAATAATGATGAACTTATCTATACAACACTTCCAAGTGTGGAGATATGACTTCTCCTCTGCTCTTTTTGCCCATAACTTTATCAACTGCCTTCAAGAAGTCGTCCATAGTGACATAATCTCTTCCATCCCTAATTGCAAACATACCTGCCTCTGTGCAGATTGCTTTTAATTCTGCTCCAACACAACCTTCTGTCATTTTTGCAATTCTCTTTAAATCTACATCTCTTAAGTTCATTTTTCTTGTGTGTATTTTTAATATCTCTAATCTTCCTTCTTCATTTGGAGCTGGGATTTCTATAATTCTATCGAATCTTCCAGGCCTTAATATTGCTGGATCTAATATATCCAATCTGTTTGTTGCACCAATAACTTTAACATCTCCTCTCGCATCGAATCCATCCATCTCTGCTAAGAGTTGCATCAATGTTCTTTGGACTTCTCTGTCTCCACCTGTTAAAGCTTCAGTTCTTTTTGCAGCAACTGCGTCAATCTCATCAATGAATATTATTGATGGTGCTTTTTCTTTTGCCAATTTAAAGACATCTCTAACTAACTTTGCACCTTCTCCAATGAATTTCTTCACAAGTTCTGAACCAACAATTTTTATAAATGTCGCATTGGTTTCTGCTGCAACTGCCTTTGCGAGTAATGTTTTACCAGTTCCTGGAGGTCCATATAAGAGAACTCCCTTCGGTGGCTCAATACCAACTTTTTCAAATAATTCTGGATGTTTCAATGGAAGTTCAACAACTTCTTTAATTTCTTGGATTTGTTTTGCCAATCCACCAATATCACTGAATGAAACTTTTGGCCTTTCATCAACTTCCATTGCCATTGCTCTTAAATCTTTTTCTTTTGGAAGAACATCTACTACAGACAATGTTTGTTGGTTCAAACAAACTCTTGTCCCTGGAGTTAAGTCATCAGGATTTACGAATTGGGAAACGTTAACTAAAAAGTGTGGTCCTGTTGAACTTTTTACAATAACTTTCCTATCACTAACTTTTTCAATGACTGTTCCAATTATCAATGGAGGAACTCTCAATCTATCAAGTTCCCTTTTTAAAATTTCGTTTTCTTTTATTAACTGTAAATTCTCTCTTTCTAAGTCTCTTTTTTCCATTTCCATTCGTAAGAGTTTACTTTCTAATTCTGCAATGTATGCTTTTTCTTTAAATTCATTTAAATCCATTTTTTCATTGTTTTCTTTTATATCATTGTATTCTTCGTAAGTCATTATCTTACCTCCATAATAATATACTGTGAAAATAAATATATATGCGTTTGTGTGAAAATTCCAAACAATAAATTTTTAAATTCTAATTTATTAATATCAAAGTTTTTATTAATAGATTCCCCAAATAGTATATTTAATATCTATGCTTATGTATTTATATTTAATGGTCAAAATATATACGGCAAAACCCTTTAGGTTTTGCCATTTTAATTGTTATCATTCTTTTGAATTGGAAAAGGTGAATTAAATATGAAGATATGCGAACTTTGTGGAAAAGAGACAACAAAATTATACAAAGTTAGGATTGAAGGGGCTGAAATGGCCGTATGTAAAGAATGTGCGAAATTTGGAGTCACTCCAAAAAGTTATTCAAGGCTGGGGGTTGCTAAAACTTCAACATCAAAAACCACATCTACAAAAAAACCTAAAAGACCTTACAGAGATTTATTTGATAATTTAAAGACACTTGTTGAAGATTATGGTGATATCATAAGAGAAGCTAGAGAGAAAAAGGGATTAACTATTGAAGAACTTGCAAAACGTGTAGGAATTAAGGTCTCTACACTCCACAAAATAGAGAGAAATGAATTGGAGCCAGAAGAAAAATATGTAAAAAGATTGGAGAAAGAGTTGGGCATAAGTTTATATGAAGAAGGAGACATAGATTATAGTGTAAGTAGTGGAGATGAAGGGTTGACCCTTGGAGATTTCATAAAAATAAAAAGAAAATAATTAAAAGAAAATAATCTTTAATTAGATTAATTTTAATTTTTTTATTTTTTTTGTATTCTTTCAAATTCTGCATCAACGACAATATGCCAAACTCCAGGGGCGTATTTTTTTATTTTGTGTATTTCATAATCAACCAATTTGTAGTTATTTTTTTCTGCATAGAATTTTAACCTTTCAATAGGTCTAATCTTCATAATTTTTTCTGCTACTGTTTCATGGTAATGGATAATTCCCATATCTTTCAAAAATTCAAAGGCTTTATCTAAGAACTTGTGTGTTTTGTGGACGTAGCCCATTATTATTCGATCTGCAATGTCCTTTAACTCAACTTTCCTATTATCGCTTAAAATTGGAATAACATTATCCAATTTATTCAGTTTTATGTTCTCGCATAGATAATGGTATGCATCTGGGTTTATTTCAATTGCGTAAATTTTCTTTGGCTTTGAATATTTTGCCATGGGGATGGTGAAATACCCTATCCCAGCAAACATATCTACAACAACCTCATCTTTATTGCCAATCTTTGCCATTCTTTCTCTCTCTTTAATATTACCCATACTCCACATAATTTTTTTAACATCTATCTTAAATAAACACCCATGTTCTTTGTGGATGGTTTCTGTTTCTTTCCCATATAGGATTTTTAAATGCGGAGTTCTAAAATCTCCGGTTATTTGGGCAGTGTATTTTGCAATTGTCTTACATTTTGTTTTTTCTACGAGATATTTTATTTCTTCCTCATTTAGATCATCTTTAACAATTAAAATGTCCCCAATTTTTTGATATTTTATTCTCATGGTTATCCCAAATTAAATTAAATAGTATTAAAGATAAATAGAAAAAAGAAGAATTACGAATTATTCGTGTGTTTCTTGAAGGTATTTTTTTAAATTCCTCCTAACCTCCCCAATAGTAAAGCCCATCTCAATAGGTAATTTATCCTTATCCCTCAAAATCTCAACTAAATGGGCAACTCTCGGTAATCTTAAATTTGCCTTTCTTATTGTCTCAACGTCTTCAAAAACCTCTTTTGGAGTACCACCTTTTATTATCTGTCCTTTACTCATAACATAAACCTTATCTGCATAAATTGGAACTAAATCAACATCATGGGTTGATATTATAATAGTCATTCCCTTTCTATTTAAATCATATAATAATTTCATAATTTGAGATGCCCCGAGTGGATCTAATCCTGCCGTTGGCTCATCTAAAACAATAACCTCTGGCTCCATTGCCAAAATTCCTGCTATGGCTACTCTCTTTTTTTGTCCACCACTTAAATGGTGAGGAGGTTTGTCCCCAAAGCCCTCCATTCCTACGGCTTTTAATGCCTCCTTAACTCTCCTTTCAACTTCATCCTCACTCAAACCTAAATTTAAAGGACCAAAGGCAACATCCTGCTTAACCGTTGGGGCAAATAACTGGTCATCTGGATTTTGAAATACAATGCCTACTGTTTTTCTAACCTCAATTAAGTCCTTTGAGTTGTATTTTATTGGTTTTCCTTTGATTAAAACCTCTCCTTTTGTTGGCTTTAAAATTCCATTGAAGTGTAAAAAAAGCGTTGATTTTCCCGCACCATTTGGTCCCAATAAGGCAATCATTTCTCCTTTCTTTGCCATAAAGTTTATACCATTTAACGCTTTCGTCCCATCTGGATATTGAAAATGTAAATCTCTTGTTTCGATTATGTTCATCATTCCACCTAATTAATTTATTGGGATTAAATATTGAATATAATTTGAAATCTTTTTATTTAATTCATTAAAAATGTCATCAATGTTTTTATTTCCGAATATTTGGTTAAGATTTTCAATATTATCAAATTCTATTTCAATACTCTCATTATTAGACGATTTTACATCCACAATAACAGAATCCTCAAAATTTAAATGTGAATCTATATATTCATATATTCTACTAAAAAGAAAATTAAAACCCTTTTCCACATTACCAACGCCTGTTTTTTGATATAAATCATAATGGATATTTCTATGACATTCTCTACACAGTGTTATTAAATTCTCAAAATTATTATTTTCTGAATTTTTATCAATGTGATGTATTTCCAAATAAGAATATCCACATTTATCACAGTTATGGCGGTTTTTTAAAATTAGTTGTTCTTTTATATCCTCAGAGACAACCCTAAGTTCTGTTTCTATATCTTTATCAATCTCTTCCATAATTATTTTAGTAATTTTGTGAGATAGAACATATTTTAGTTTCCTTAACACAACGTCTTTTATAAGGTCCTTGTTATAAATCAATATATTTTCTGATTTTGAATTTATTGTAATAACTAATTTACTTTCTAAAATTTTTTGAACAACTGTAAAAAGAAAATTGCTATATTCGTTAATCTTATCGGAGATATGTGCTCTATAGTGACATTGTTTGCATAATATACTTAAATTTCCGTTTTTTAAAATATGTATTTGTAAATACTTGTGTCCACATATATTGCATTTATATTCATCCCTTTCTAGAATTTTTTTTCTAATTCTAGAACTAAGTCCTTTATTTTTTACATTACCCATAATACCACATTATCCTGATTCTTATTAACTTAAAAGGGCTTAAAATTCATTGTTAAATAAGAAATTATTACTAAAAATATTTCAAATAATATTATTCCTACTATATAAATTGACTTTGGATTCTCTATTTTTCCAAATACCTTTAAATCTCCATTATAGCATCTTGAACTCATAGTTATAAATAACTGCTCCCCTCTTTCCCATGTTCTTATAAATAGGTTTGATGCCAACATCCCCAATGATTTAAATGTTGTTTTTAAATTTCTATACCCCAACCTTGTTTTTTGGGCATTCTCTACCCTTATCATCTCCTCCAAAAGAACAAATATATACCTATACATCATCATCGCAATATCTAAAACAGAACTTGGAACTCCCAATTCTCTCAAAACATAAAACAGCTCTGTCATTGGTGTTGTTAATGCCAAAAATAACATGCATGCAACTCCGCCGAGCATCCTACTAAAAACCAAAAGCCCCAAATCGATACCATCTTTATAGATTGGAATTTTAAATCCAAAAATTTCAAATGAAAACAACTTAACATATCCAAACATAAAGGCCATCAATACCAAAGTTATCAAACCAAAGCCAATTGGTGCAAACATCAACTTTAAATAAATGCTTTTTGGAACGCCTGCCCTAAACAATGTTAAATAAATCATAATCAACGCAACGATAATGGGAACTACTATAGATTTGGAAAAAACACAAACCAACAAAGATGATATTGCAAAAATAACCTTTAATTTTGGATTAACCATCCTCAATTTATTGTAGTGGGCTATATTGTCAATAATATTTTGCATCAATTTATCCACCGTGTAAATTTTTTAAATAAAAATAAAATGAAATCAAAGTTTGGATTGGGTTTTATTGTTGAGAAACAAGTTCTCTCTTTGCTTTGTTGTATCCTATAAAGTAACCTATAATTATTGCACCAATTGCCGCCTGCAAAGCAAACAACAAACTCTCAATCTCTCCACTTGGTGGTTCCCAGATTGGCTTAAACCATGGTTCATAGTTTGGGTCTAATTGAGTAATTGCCTCTTCTGCTGCATCATCCGCTCCTCCAAAATATCCATCATCTTCCCCATGACCTGCATACATAATCAATGGCACAACTGTAAGGATAACAACACCAAGAAGCATTAGTATGTGTTTTGTTTCCATTTATTCACCTCCACTTGGAGATACTGAAACATTTGGAACTTCACTCTCATCAATAACCCCTAACTTCAACAAAATGTCTGGTCTTAACATCTTTATGTAGTCCCATAGAAATGCCGTTAATAAACCTTCTGCAATTGCCAGTGGGATTTGAGTTGCTGCGAATATTGTAGCAAATTTTGCAAATGCTGAACTGAAGTCAGGTATTGGATATGCTAAAGCTAACTGAATTGATGTTGTTACATAAGTTACCCAATCTGCAAAGATTGCTGCCAACATTATAGCCCATGTTGAGTTTATCTTTCCTTTCAACGCTTTCCAAACTAACCATCCTGCAAATGGACCCATAATACCCATTGAAAAATCATTAGCTCCAAGTGTTGTTATTCCACCATGAGCCAACAATAACGCTTGGAATAACAATACAATAGCCCCTAACACTGCAGTAACAGCAGGTCCAAACAATACAGCCCCCAAACCGTTACCGCATGGGTGGGAACAACTTCCCGTAACTGATGGCATCTTTAAGGAACTCAAAACAAACATAAATGCTCCAGCAAGTGCTATTAATGGCTTATATTCAGGATTTTCTTTCATTATTTTATTCAACTGCACTATTCCATAAACCACTACAATACCTGAAAGAACATACCAAAACACACACCACATTGGTGGTAGGAAACCTTCCATTATGTGCAAACTATCACCCCACTAATTCAAGAGAAATTAACTTGATTACTATAAACTTGATTTTGCTATATATACTTAACGATTTTTTATAGTTAGTCAAATATTCTTTAATAATATGATTTGGTATGATTCTTATTAATTTTTTCACATTTTTTCATATTCAAAATAATTAAAGGCATTTTTAATATTGATTAAATTTTCTTTTTTAGTAATAAATTATTTAAATATAATCCCCAACATAATGATATTAAGTATTACATTAATTCGAGTTATTTAAATAGTAATTATGAAGGTGGTTTTCATGGAGTTGGTTTTCACTGCAACAGCATTTATACTCGGCATGTTACATGCACTTGAACCAGGACACGGAAAGAGTGTTTTAGCAGCGTACGTTTTGGGAACTAAGGCCAATATTAAAGATGCTATAACATTGGGAGTAACAATAACCTTATCCCACATTTTTGTTGTGTTTATGCTTGGCATTTTGTCGATTTATCTGATAAAAAGTGTAAGTGCAAGTATTGCTCATGATTTGATGGGTGTAATAGGGGGAGCAATACTAATAGGCGTGGGATTGTGGATTTTGAATGGCTATTTCCATCCACATGAGCACAAAATAGATACAAAAAAAGGAATTATTGCCATTGGCTTATCTGCTGGATTAACCCCATGCCCAGCGGCATTGGCTGTCCTTTTATTTTCAATTGTGGAGGGAGATGTTTTAAATGGACTGATTTATGTGGTAGTTTTCAGTATAGGGTTGGCGTTAAGTTTGACAACTTTATCTGTCTTATTTATCAAGAGTAAAGAGTTCATTCAAAAATATGCTGGAAGTGAAAAAATAAACAAACTTCCATTAATAAGTGGAACCATAATAATTTTGATAGGGTTGTATATAGTCGTTCTACAAATTACGGCACTGTCCATAATATCAAATTTTAAATTTTAGGTAATTTAACAAAATTTTAATTTAAATTAGAGTTATGTTAACTATCATCTAATTGTAGAACGACTATACCTTAGGACATCCTATATTGGAATTTGTGAGATGATTTAAGAGAAGATGTCAAATTTTGGTTGCATCTACTGCAACATTATGTTGCAGGGAAGTTAATTATTCAACTAAACCGTTTTAGGTTTTGCTTAACTTTTTCTAAAAGTTTCATTGGGATTCGTGGGAATATGAGACTGGCGAAATATTATGATGCATTGGCAAAGGAGTATGATAAAGTATATAGTTTTGAGAAATTGAAGTGGATGAGGGAAGTGGAAAATACCCTCATATCAAAAGAGATTAAAAAGGAGTTTTTTGTTTTGGATGTTGGATGTGGAAGTGGAGAGCAGTTGAAAAAGTTAAATAATGCTGTTGGATTAGATATATCAATAGAAATGGCAAAAATAGCACATAAGAAGGCAGATAAATTAGTTGTTGTTGGAAATGCGGAATGTTTGCCGTTTAAAGATAACACCTTTGATTGTGTAATATCCTTTTTTGGAGCATTAAATCATGTAAATTTGGATAAAGCATTAAAGGAAATGAAAAGAATCCTAAAAAAAGACGGAATTTTGATATTTACTGTTGCTAACGCTTATGATATAAAATGGATTCTTAGAAATATAAAAAGGAAAGGCATAAAGAAGACCATAAAGGCAATAAAAAACAAAAAAGGGGAGTTAGTTAGATTTTCAAATAGAAAGAGAATAAAGGTAAAGACAAAATTTTACACGCTCAAAGATATCGAAGATGCATTAAAAAAGCATAATTTTGAGGTAAAGTACACCTTTGGAGCAAACATAACTAATACTTTTATTGACAAATTCATTTATAGGAGTTTTTTAAAGAATTTTGGTTCTTATATCGGCGTTGTTGCAAAGAAAGATTAGTTTAAGTTAATTAATTGAATTTAAAGTAATATCCTTTGTTGTCATTGGGATAAAGTTGTATTTTTTAGCATGCTCAATACATTTTTTGGCCATCTCAATATCATTGACATAATCCAAAGTTAGAATAACTAAGTTATATTTTTCCTTCAAATTTTTTAGTTTCTCACTTTGGGCATTTATCCAATTTAGATCACTACCTTTCCAATAATATGCCTTCTTATTTTTGAAATCATAGTATGTTGTGAAATCCTCAAAAAGAACTCCATCTATGTATGGGGCAGTTTTGTCAACAACCTCAAAACCTCTATTTTGGATGATTAGGATATTTGAATTTTCCTGCCTAATTTTTTTGATTAATTCAATAACCTCCTTTTTTTGATTTGTATAGATTGCACTATCGACCGTATCTAAAAACACGCCATCAAATCCCATGTTTTTAAACTTTTTAACTTCATTTAAAATTATCTTTTGCCATATTGGGGATGAGATATTTATATAATAAGAGTTCCAATTTTGATTTTTTCCAACTATTATTTTTTGGCATTCCTTAAAATAAGGTCTATCTTTACTAACCTCTCCAATGCTTAAATAGGCAATAACTTTTATGTTTGGATTTAATGACTTTAATTTTTGAATGTCTTCTTTTTTGTAGTTGTATGGTTCGATAATAACTAAATCATACCTTGAAAGTTTTTCTATGTTGTTTGAGCCGTAATAAACCCAAAAATTGTCGATGTTTAATTTATTATTTATATTTGGTTTATCATCGGCAATTTTGGTATTATTTAAACATCCACAAAATAAAATTAAAAATAAAAAAGTAAGTAAAAGTTTTCTCACTATTTCACCTTTTTTCTTAATATTATTAATGGAATTGCTATTAATGTTAATATTATTGCTCCTAAGGGAATTGGGGTTTTTGTTGATGATGAACTATCATCGTTTTGTGGATTTGTTGTAGTAGTTGTTGGTGGATTTTGTGATGGATAAACTAACGTACCATTTTCATCATAAACTAAAAAATTTACATGGTGTCCATCTTTTGTTGATATATTCATAGTTGTATGATTATTTTGAGTATAGACATTAATCATATAGTACTTATCGTTTTTAAATGTAAGTTTATAGATACCATTATTTGAGAAAGTTGATATGGATGATCCACCCTCAATTGAATAAGAAAGCGAATTTAAGTAAAAATAACCTTTACAACTTGTATTGGTTACATTAAAAACAACATAATAGTAGTGACCATCTGGAATATCAAATTCATATGTTCCTTCATTATCCCATTCAGCATGGACTTTAGACACACTTATAAAGAAGAAAATTATACATAAATAATAAATTTTTTGATTTATTTTGTATTTTAACTTTTTCACTTTCTCACCATTTTTAAAGTGATTAGTGGAATTATTTAATCTAACTCATTCATAATCTTTAATATCTTCTCTTTTAATTTGGAATATCCTTTTTAACAACCTCCCAAGTTAAACTCAAATCCACTCCAAAATATTTGTGGATTAAAATATCCCTCATCCCAGCAAATTCTTTCCATGGAATATTATGGTTAAGATAAATTTTTACATCTTTTTTCATAATATATTCACCGCTTCATTTAAAATTCTCTCTTTTAAAAGTGGATGTATCGAGTTGTAAGTTAATATATCAACTTTCTTTCCTAAAACTTCCTCAAGTTCATACTTTAATCTAACCAAATCCAATAAACTCTTCCCTTCCCCAAATTCAACTAAAATATCTATATCGGATGTTTCTTTCTGTTCTCCTCTTGCATAACTACCAAATATTGATGCTTTCTTTACATTATATTTTAATAGAATTGGAAGGATTTTTCTTTTAATTTCATTGATATTCATAAAAATCACCAAATAAATAAAAATTTTCTGACTTTCCTTACTTTACCATTCTTCTTAAAGTTATCAGTGGAATTATTATTAATGTTAAAATTACTGCCCCTAAAGGAATTGGGGATTTTACTGGTGTTTGATTAGAACCAAAATCTGAGTCAGGAATTCCTCCCCAGTACCAAAATTCTCCATCAGAATCTCCATACACTGTTGTAGGATTATTATCAACTCCTGCTGGATGTTCTCCTGAAGCATTAAATAACTCAGCCTTGTATTTAATTGAAGAATAACCGTTTATTGTTGTAGCATTTGTGTATAAATTCCATTCATCATTTTTATTTTCAACATAAATCACAAACCTTGCGTATGGAGTTTCTTCTACTATAGGATTAGTTATGGTATTTTCTTTAGACACCAATACTGTAAAATTATACGGGCTACTTAATGGAATACCATTAGCTTCAAGTATTGAGTATTTAACTGTTAGATATGCATAACTTTGAGTTATAAACATCAATGCCAATATTAAAAATATAACTTTATGGTATGGTTTTATTGACCAACCTTCCTTCATAAAACCACCTAAAAAATATATAATTTATTTTTTTATTTACTTACTTTTATAATTTATTATTTTTAAAATAGTTATTAATTTTACAGTATTTTAGCATAAAAAATAACAAAATTTATTTCCTTTCATAATATCGCTTAAAACCATTTCTTTTTATTTATTAATGCCATAAGGTTTCTTTTTCTATAATGTTCTTTTTTTATGTAGTCCAACATCTCTCTAAATGTTTCATAGTCAGATTTTCTTATCATATCCAATAACTCAACAGCCATTTCATAAGACCACTGAGTTTTCATATTAATGTGTTCTAAAATTATATCTTTTAATTTATTTATTATGGATTTCTCATTAAATTGTAATAAAAGTTTATTCACCACATTTAGAAACTCATAATCATAGTAATTGTATCTTCCTTTTTCACAAAGTTTATTAAATACTTCCAATAACATCTCTTTGTTATTTAACTTCATAGCGATGTTATATTTTACCACAATATTTTTTGTTTTGAAAAATAATTTAGTTAGTAAATCCTCTTCATCTTCGGGCTCTGATTTAATAATGGAATTATACACAATTTCGGATACATAATCGGCTAATTCATATTTTCTAAACAACTCTACAATTTTATCGTAGTAATTTTTCCCATAATAATGCATAACAACATTTTCATATAGTTTATTTTTTATGCCATAATCTATTGCTTTATTTTCATCAATTTCGGTTAATAATTCAAAGTTAATACTTTTTTCCAATTTGCTTTTATGTATTTGATTTAGGGCTTCGTCTGTTTTACCTAACTTTATTAATAGTTCTATGTAATCATACTCATCCAAATAATCTTTTAACATTTCTACGCATTTTGAAAATTTATCTGCTTTTTTTAAAAATTTGTCATATATGATTTCCATTAAACCATAATCATCCTCATCATATAACTTAAATATTCTTACTAAGTCCTCACATTCCAAATCTTTGTCAAATAAAACCTCCCCTAACGGTTCTAAAACAAGTTCTTCATAACAATAGTCGGTATAATCATCATAAAATCCACCATAGTTCTCATATTCTTTAATAACAACCTCTAAAAATTCAATTAAATCTTCTTTTGATAAAAAGTTCTTATTTTCTAATAAAAAATTTCCGATTTCCTTTGCAGTGTTCTTGTCAATATACGTCCCAGATTTCATAATTGCAATATATGTAAGTAATTTATTTTTAACACGTTTATAAATATAAGATAATTCACTGCCATCATCCAATAAACCAACAAAATTGAGAGCAAACTCTGGATTACGCCCTATTTTTTCTAATATGAAATCAAGAAGTTTTTCTTTATCTACGCATTTCAACTTATCAACTATCTTATCTACATCTACATATTCATTATTCATATAACATAAAATTGTAGCAACGCCATGTTTGCAATTATGACCATACGGGCAAGAGCATTTTGATTCCAAACTTTTTAAATCAACTACAACATCATAAACAAAACTTCCCATAACTTTGCCATATAATTTATTTTTAAACTTTAACACCTGTTGAACACGTTTATCTTTATAATATTCAACGCCCCTATTGTATATTATATACCCGTATTTTTGGATAATTTCTTCCATAATATCACTTATTTATGGTTATTAGTATGTCGCTCATCTTCAAACATCATTACTTATCAAACAAGTTTTACCATTGATAATTTTTTATAAATATTTATTTATTAATTTTACCATTTGGTTTTCGCCTTTAGGCGGAGAGTGTCATAGTATTTAAACATTTATATTTATATTGTCCTCAACATTTGCAAATATTTAAATTTTTAATAAGAACTGTGGTATAAATTGGGACCACATTACTCATTTGTAATATATCCCTTAACGGCACTCTTTGCTGCAATGACAGGGGATGATAGATAAATCTCAGCATTTTTATTACCCATCCTACCTTTAAAGTTTCTATTTGTTGTTGATAAACAAACTTCTCCATCAGCTAAAACACCCTGATGAGCACCTAAGCAGGGTCCACAACCAGGAGTACAAATCATAGCCCCTGCCTCAATAAATATCTCAATTAACCCCTCTTTTAAAGCATCTAAGAATACCTTTTTTGATGCGGGAATAACGATTAATTTTACATCCTTATGAACCTTTTTGCCCTTTAAGACCTTTGCCGCTACCCTTAAATCACTTAACCTTCCATTGGTGCATGAGCCAATAAATACTTGGTCAATTGGTGTTCCTGCAACCTCTGAAACATCCTTAACATTATCTGGGTGGTGAGGGCAAGCGATTTGCTCTTCCATGTCGGTGATATCAATCTCTATAAATTTGTAATAGTCCTCCTCGTTTTCATTTACCCTTATTGCATTTTTCTTTAAGTTTAATATTTCTTCTTCACTAACTCCTACTTTTCTCAAATACTCATAAGTTTTCTCATCTGCCTCAATCAACCCTACCTTTGCACCCATCTCAATTGCCATATTGCTTAAAACCATCCTTCCTTCCATATCCATCCTTCGGACAACTTCCCCACCATACTCTAATGCCATGTATGTTGCCCCTCTCCTACCAACTTCCTTACATATTCTTAAAATGACATCTTTTGGAGTAATTCTATCATTTTCCCCAACAACATTAACCCTTATGGTCTTTGGTACTTTTATCCATGTTTTTCCCGTTGCATAAATAAAGCCCATGTCTGTTGCTCCAAAACCAGTTGCAAATGCTCCAAATGCCCCATGTGTGCACGTGTGGCTGTCTCCACCAGCAATAATCATGTTTGGTTTTACGTGTCCCTTCTCAACTAAAACTTGGTGGCAAATTCCTTCTCCTTCTGGATAGAAGTATTTTATACCTTGTTCTTTTACAAATTCTCTCGCTATTTTTTGCATATTTGCCGCTTTTACTGTATTTGCAGGTACGTTGTGATCAAAAATGATAACAATCTTCTCTGGATCCCAAACCCTATCAGCCATTTCTCTAAATGCCTTTGCTGTTAAAGGGGTTGTTCCATCATGCGTCATGGCTAAATCAATACCAACCTCAATTGTCTCTCCTTCACAAACCTCTCTACCCAATTTTTTTGATAGTATCTTCTCTGCCAGTGTCATTATTACCCTCCTAAAAATAATTTAATTGATAATATTTTTGGTAATTTTGGTTAAAATGGTATGACAAATACCCAATATGAAAATAGTAATTTAGCATAAACAAATAAAAAATTTATCTTAAATATGCTATGGATTTTGAGCGGGGGTCTACCTCAAACACAATCTCCCCATCTTTAAAAACTCTAACAATACCACCACTTTCTGATACTGTTATAGCAATAGCATCGGTGTTTTTTGATATAGCAGCTGCAGCTCTATGCCTTGCCCCAAGTCCTAATGGGAGTTTTATGTTATCTGCTTTGCTCTCTAAATACCTCCCCGCTGCAATGACTCTTCCGTCCTCGGTGATTATAAATGCCCCATCAATCGGAGATAACTCTTTTATTGTTCCTTTAACCTTCTCATCAAATATACTTGCATTATGTCCAGCAAATGGGTTTAGTATTAACTGTTGAGATTGGTTCATAACATTCAGCGTATCTCCAATAACAAATATCGTTCCGACTGGTCTTCCTTCCCTCCCTTCTCTTCCAAGTTCTAAGGCGATATTTAAAACTTGCTCAATGGTTTTTCTCTCGATATCATCCACAGATTTTAAAAGTTCATACAATTTTAAAGATGTAGTGTGCCTATTAACTTCAACAACTGTTATTGTATCTATCCCACCAGGTGTTTTTGGGATTCCAACAATTGCAACGACAATATCATCACTATTTAGCAAATTCTTTTCAAGTGATGTAATAACTCCATGTTTAACTAATGAATATCTATCATCATCCCTATACCTCAAGAATACTGGGATAATTCCTTCTTCTTTTAATAACCAATTATATGTATCTTTATTTGGAGTGGTAACGATAATTTTTAGTTTTTTATTTTTTAATTTGTCAATGTTGGGAAGATTTTTCAATGAAATGAATTTAAATGAACGATTTTTTCCACTGTTTTTATTGTTTTCACAATTTTTTAACATTTTTTTTAGGATTTTGTATGTTTTTCCAGTTTCTGTAAATATCATCAATACATCTGCATCTATATCATAAGCCAATTCAATGCCATGTTTTATTATGCATTCAACCCTATTCATGCAATCGCCCTTTATCATTATCTAAATCTAAGGATATTTTATATATTCACAGTTTCCATCATAAATTCTCTTATGTTCAAATTTCTTTAATTCTTCATACATGATTTTTTTGTTGTTATTTATGTCATCTATCAAATTATGGATTTCTTTGATGTCATTTTTAAACTTTTCTTTTGCTTCTTTTAGTAAATTTCCAATGGTGTTTTTAATATATCGCATTTTCTCTTCTGTTATTTCCATACAAAGACATTCTCCATACACTGTGGAATTTCCTTTATTATCTTTGTAATAAAATTTTAATGTTGGATAATTATTTCTATAACTCTTCGAAAGTTCTATCTTTTCGTTGGTTTCTTTCAATAAATTATCTAAAAAGAACCCTAATGTCTCATATTTAAAGTATATTCCTCTGGATTTATCATTAATTTTATTAGATTTTATGATGTTGTATATTTCTTTAGACTCTAAAATCTCGATTCTGTTTTCTTTAAGGAATTTTTCTATATTATTTTTTAATTTTTCAGTTGATTCATATAATTTTTTGGAAGATTCTTTAAATTTTTTGTGTGCATTCTTTAATTCTTCAGTAGCATGATTTTTTAAAAAATCTTCAAAAAGTATTGGTTCTATTCTTTCAACTTCAAAAGGTTCTCCTTTGTAAGGTACTCCTATCTTCACTTTTGGGTAGGGTGGATAATATTTTTTTGGGTAGGGTGAATAATCTTTTTTTGCGTCATTTATTGTCATTAACTCCTCAATCCACGGCATTACAACCTTTTTTCTTAATTCTTCCGTATGTTCTTTTCTCAATGACAAATCCCTGTCTTTTCTAATTTCCCTAACTTGTAATGCAACATACACCATCATTGAAGCAGTAGCAAAGCCAACCCCTGCGTTTATTAGAATACCCCCAATACTACTATCAAAACCTGCATTTACCAGAATATCTTTTAAAAGCCCCAGAGATAAACAGAGTCCTATAAAAATTAATAAAAATGAACCTATTCCAAAAAACCACGATAATTTCTCCCAAAATTCTCTTTTCATATCAACCACATTATTCATCAACACTATTTACCATTGTTGAAGCGAAGTAAGGATTGGCTACGCAATGCTGATGAGCATAACCTCCTAACACATTACCTTTTTTAATCCCATCCATACTGTTTATTATACCTCTCCCCCTATTTATTTTATATGCAAAGATTTTTTCTCTAATGTTTATTAATTTTGAGTAGTGGAACTCATGTGCCCTAAACTTTAAACCTTTTTTTCCAATAACACAGTTCTCTACAAATTCTCCCTCAACATAGCTCAGTCCTTGGACGTTTTTTGTCATAACAGCATCACAATCCAAAAGGCCAAGCATCTCTACGCCATTAATTGAGTTTGTTAGATACATTAAACCCCCACATTCACCATATATCTTCCCATCAAAATTCCTTATCGCATCAAGCATGTCCTTGTTGCTGCTTAATTTTTCAGCAAACTCTTCTGGATAACCCCCTCCTATGTATATAATATCACAATTAGGAATATCATCATCATTTAAAGGGCTGAAAAACTCTATCTTTGCCCCATTCTCTTCCAATGCATCAAAATTATCCCAATAGTAGAAGTTAAATACCTCATCATACGCTACTCCAATTTTACATTTATTTTTGTTTATTTCCCAAAGTTCTCCTCCGTTTACTTCAAAATCATCAACATCACTAATCTCTACAAGTTTATCCAAATCCAAATATTTCTCAACAATCTCCCCCCAGAGGTTTATTTTTTCCTCTAATGCTTTTTTATTTTCTGGTGTTGGGATTAGACCGAGGTGTCTTTGTGGGACATTCAATGATTCATCCCTTGGAATTGCCCCAATAATTTCAATATCGGGAATATAATACTTCACTGCCTCTTCCAATTTTTTTATATGTTTCTCTCCCCTAACCATGTTGAATATAACGCCTTTTATATTTACTTGGCTATCAAATGCTCTAAATCCTTTTATAATTGCTGCAGCACTTCTTGTTAAACTCCTTGCATTCATTAGCAATATAACTGGGGCGTTTAATGCCTTTGCCACTGATGCAGTGCTACCAATATCGTTGTATGGGGAAATTCCCTCATATAATCCCCTAACGCCTTCAATGACACTTATATCCTTATCTTTTGAGTGTTTTTTAAAGAGTGCTTTTATTTGCTCCCCACTCATAAAAAAAGAATCTAAATTTCTTGATTTGTTGTTTGTTGCTATTGTGTGGTATGTTGGGTCTATGTAGTCGGGCCCTACTTTATAAGGTTGGACATTGTATTTTTTAGACAATGCCTTCATTATTCCTGTGGATATTGTTGTTTTTCCCACCATGCTTGACGTTCCAGCGATAACTACTCTCCTCATCCTCTCACAACTAAAAATTTTGCTGTTGTTATTTTTGGGTTTTATGTACTTAAATCTTATTATTTTTGTGAGGTTGTCGAAAAATACGAATACTATAAATAATAGTAATAATAATTATGAGCGGCAGAAAAACCAAAAGAAAAGGATACTGGAAAGCCTACGATAAGAGGTTTAAGATATTCAATATTAAGTACACTTATGATTTTGTTTCATTTATTATAAATATTTTACTTCCATATAAAGAAAAACGCAAAGTAGGAAGGCCTTTAGCTATAAGTTACAATGAATATATAGCTACTCTAATAATAAAACACATTTTTAGAATTAGTTTAAGAGATTTAGAAACTCTTTCCGATTATTTACATAAAAAGCATATAGATAGCTCCACATACGGAAAAGCTTTTCAGAGGATTAAAATAAGCGATTTAACTAAAATAATCGTTGGATTACACTTAATTATTGCTAATTCGTTAAAATCATCGGTTATAATTTACATAGCTGATTCCACTGGAGTCCATTTATTAAGAGTGTATTGTGAAAGAATCAGAGTTGTGAATAATGAAATAAAAAAGGTAAAGTATCGGGTTTTTGACAAAATGCACGTATTAGCTTGCTATTATAAAGATTATGGATTAATTTCGATTGTTATGGTAAAATGGGATAATGGATATAGTTCAGACAGTAAAAACTTACTAAAAATGATAAAATCTTTAGATTTTGTGAAAGGTGCGATAATATTGTTGGATGGTGGTTACGATGATGAAGATTTACTTAGAGAGTTGTTATCTATAGACCTCATTCCAATAGTTAAAACAAAAGAGTTTAAATGGGATTACGGTATTTCTAAAATCAGAAAGAAAGTTAAAAAATTGTTTGATAAGAAACTGTATAAAATTAGAGGGGTAATAGAAGCGATATTTGGAGGGCTAAAAACTAAATTTAGATTAACTCTAAATGAAAAACTACCTGAAAGTAGATGTAGAGCTACTTTAGCAGTAGCAATCGTTCATAATATTTTAACACTAATGAGAGTTATTAGTATTAGAGAGTAATATTTAAATTCATTGATGAAATAATTTTTCGACAACCTCTATTTTTGTGAAAAGTTTTTAATACAATTGTATATTTGAATAAATTAATAATTGTAATAGCATGAGTCAGCCAAAATTCTAAAAATAGTTTTAATTCCAAAAAATCAAAAATAGATTAATACAAAAGGATTAATCGTATTCTCTCCATGTATGCCCACATTTTTTACACTTATAGAATCTTGTCTCTGGTTCATCAGCGCATCTTGTTTGTTGTAGCCACCAAGAGGCCTCCATGTGCCCACATTTTGGACATTCTACACGTGTTGTTGGAAGGGTATCAACTTGCTCAATAACGGTAACTTCTGGTTGTTTGTGTTCAATTTTCTCTTTAAATTCATAGGTTGTGTTTTCCTCTTTCAATTCCATCTCATAACCACATACTGTACATTTTAACATTCCACCTTTTGGTAACATTATGTTTTTGCATTTTGGACAAAACTCTATCATGTTTTCCCTCCTATCTGTTCATTAGATAATCTTTTATTATATCTTCGTGATCAAAAGCAAGTTTTGGCAAGTTGTTTAAGTCAAACAAACCTGCATCTTTAGCATCATCTCCTGCTGAGATTTCTCCACTTACAACATCTAAAACAAAAACAATTGAAATCGTATGACCTCTTGGGTCTCTGTTTGGGTTTGAATAAACGCCGAGCAATTTTTTTATTTTTGTTTTTAATCCCGTTTCTTCCTCAACCTCCCTAACAACTGCCTCCTCTACCGTCTCACCACACTCTACAAATCCCCCTGGAAGAGCCCAGAAATCTTTAAATGGATGTTTCTTCCTTTTTATTAGCAGGATTTTGTTGTCAATCTCAACAATGCCGTCAACAGTTAGAGCCGGTGAAGGATATAGGTTGTATTTTTTTAACATCCTATAGGTTAATAATTTTTTTGAATACCTCTTTCTTTTTAAAGAGAGGGCAATTTTTTTCCCACAAATGCACATGCAATTAGGTTTATTTTGCTTTGTCATATTATCACACAACATATAATTTTCAATAAGAGTATTGACATGGTATTTAAAATTTTCGTTATAATATTTTTATTGGCAATTTCCAAGTATGTAGGTTTTTATTTTAATTTTTTGATTTTATTCACTATTGGCAGTAGAACAAAAACATATATTGGCAATATCTCCAATCTTCCAATCCACATGGCTAAGATTCCAACTATTTTTCCAATTAATGGCATATTGATATTTACAATTCCCATAGACATTCCTATGTTGGATGTTAAAGAGACAGCCTCAAATATTGACTTGTATGGATCGTATCCAAGTGCTATAAAGACCATTGCTGTAAAGATGTAGTGCATAACAAACACAAAACCTATAACAAAAGATTCCCTTATAACCTTATAATCTAAAACAACATTTCCTAATTTCTCATGAATAACTGCTGATGGTGGAAAGAAGATTTCCTTTAATTCATAGTAAAATGTCTTAACCATAACTAAAAACCTGATAATCTTTATTCCACCAGTTGTAGTTCCAGCTCCTCCACCAATAGCCATTAAAAATATCAATATTGCAATTGATAAGTTGTCTAATCCCTTTATGTCTATTGTTGTGTATCCAGTTGATGTCATTGCAGATACAACGGTAAAAAGGGCATCAATAATATCAGTGTTTGAAGATATTGCCACAATAATGGAAGCAACAATAAATATCTTCACAGCAAAATCCGTTTGTATGTCTCTAAAACTCTTTCCCGTTAAAATTTTGTGATGGATTGAGAATGAAATAACCCCTCCAATAACCATAATTAAAATCATTATTACTTTTGCCATTGTGTTGTATGGGAAACTTAAATTATTTACACTCATCCCTCCAGTGCAAATCCCACACATGGTTAAGTTAACTGCCTCCCAAAGAGACAGCCCACTCAAATAAAGCCCACAGATACCAAGGATTGTGTATAGCAAATAAATCCACCATATTGTTTTAACCGTATTCACTGTGCTTGGTAAAATTTTTTCTTCTCTTGCCTCTGCCTTATAAAACAGTGCCGCAGCGGTTCCAGACCTCATTAAAATTCCTATCATCATAACCAAAACTCCAACTCCACCAATCCACTGCTCCAAACTCCTCCAAAATAGAATTGTGTGCGGCATTGCCTCAACATTATTTATTAAGCTGAATCCTGTTGTGGTCCATGCAGACATGCTTTCAAAAACCGCATCAACATAGGAAAAATAATCAATCCCAAAATAAAAAGGCAAAGCCCCAAGCAAAGACGCCATTAGCCATGTAACTGCAGAAATTACCATTGCATGCTTTAACTTTATTTCAATTGGTTTTGTTAAACCCCTAAGTAAAGCCCCAACAAAAATAGAGAATGCCGCTGAAAAAATAAAGTTTTCATAATTTTCATTGTAATATATCCCTACAAATATGGGAACAATCATTAAAAATCCAACTATCATCATCAAATAACCCAATTCATGCACAATTCCAATAATGTCTTCTCTTTTAAACAATTTCATAAGTTCTCACTGGTAGTATATTCTTTTTATTGAGAATTATTGAAAAAATAAATATTAATTCATCGGCTCATTTATGATAATTTTAAATTATAGTTTAAAAGTCATCATCATTTCCATCATCTAAGTTCATAAATCTTTCCGTTATAATTTCTAAGCATTTTTCAACAGTTTGGCTAATTGAGACATTCTCCACCACAGGAACGTTATTTTTCTTTGCCTGCTCTACAATATAATCATTTATCATTCTAATGATTTTGAAATGTTTTAAATACCTCTCCATTGGCCTGTTACTTACCCTTGCCCGTGCGGAAAATCTTTTCTTATGAAGTTCTTCTGAACTCAAAGATAAAACAATGAATATGATGTTTGGCATTGTTGTGTATTTTTCACTTATAAATCCGGGAACTAAATGGGTTCCCTCTATGATGACGCTCAAACCTTCTGTTAAACTCCTATCTATAATACCCTCAACCCCAATTAAAACTGGCTCAATGTGCCTTTCAAATCCTGTAATGTATATATTGCAGTTTTCTGGTAGTGGGGTTCTTATTGCTTTCCATGCAGTGTATGACGATTCATAAAGCATGGGGACTAAGTCCTTTGATATGCTCCTTCTCATAACTTCCCTTATTGAGTCAGTCCCTATAACGCTTGGGATTCCGAGTCGCGATGCTATCTCAAAGGCAATTGTTGAAGTTCCTACTCCACTTGCTCCTCCTATCAGTATTATTATTGGGTGTTTTTTCAAGATTCTTCTCCAAAGTAAATATTTCTCTGCTATGTGGTAGTAGTTTTTATCAATGAGGTAATAATATACCCTTCTTCTGAGTTCATCCTTACTGATTACTTTTACTCCCTCGTCTTTTAACATTCCTTCAATTTCTCTTGCTATTGAATATGCAATACTTGGTTTTAATCCTGCAGCAGTTAAAGATCTCGCTAAGATTCCTTTTGAAAATGGCATTTCATAGTCCTTATCCTTAACAATAATTTGGTTTGTTAAATACTCAAACCCCATTTTATCACATAATCACAATTTTTTGACTTTCAAAAATATTCCAGTGGTATATTAACGTAAAGAGTTTTGAATAATCCATTAAATTTTGAAATTTGGAAATTTAACATAGTTTAATCCATTGGCTATAAGTTAGAATATAGACTAACTGACATTAATTGTCAAGTAACTATAAATATAATTTACGTTCTTTAATGATACTACCCAATAAATTATTCTAATAGCGTTTTTTATGTTGTAAATTTATAGTCTCGGACGTTAATAAGTGGAAAATTACCGTTGGAAAATCATTATGGTTTTATTATAGTTGTGTGCGTTAGAAAGGTTTTTTGGCAAAATCCAAGGGATTTTGCCGTATATCTTTTGGCAAAACTCAAAAGTTTTGCCGTATAATCTGGAAATATGCTGTAGCAAATTTTCAATGATTGTGGGCCATTTCAAATTTTTTGGCAAAACCTAAAAGGTTTTGCCGTATATTTTAAGGAAGAATAATTACTATTTGAAATTCATTAGTGTATAAATAAGTTTAAAAATTAATGGCAAAACCCTGAGTTTTGCCGTATAGGTTAATGGCAAAACCGAAGGTTTTGCCGTATATCATTTCCGCACACAACTATATTCAAAATCAAAATTTAATGGCAAAACAAAGTTTTGCCGTATAATGGCAGATTTTTATTTGTTGGTATTTAAGATGATACAGACAAAATTTTATTTATGGCTATAAAAAAATAAGAATTTAAGCTCGATAACATCAGTCAAAAATCTTTTTTATGTATGGTTCAAAAGGAATAATCTCATCTCTTGTCCTTGGACTTATTGTAGCAACTTTTAAAATCCTCTTCTCTGGGATCAAATCTATTGTTAATGTTCCTGGAGTTATTGTTATACTACATGCTAATAAAACTTGTCCAATTAAACTGTTTATTGATGTTTCAATCTCGATAACTTGTGGGTTTATATCTCCATTTATACATCTCTTTACCACATCAACCCATGCCTCAGCGATAGCTTTTAAAAGCACAACGATATAACCAATAACCCCAAATAACCTCATCAGACCACCAAAACATAATCTTTAATTATTAATAATGACAAATGTGATATATAAAACTATATATAATTATCGCTCTAAAAAGTTAAAAGTTAGTATTATAATGAAACCTTTAAAAAAGGTTGAGCAAAACTTTCAGTTTGGTATTGTAAATACTTATTAAAGTATTACAAAAAAATTCAAAATTGGTGAAATAATGAATGAGGAAGAAATAAGGCAAAAACTTGCAGTATTGGAAACCTACAACCAACAAATACAAAAACTTCAGGAAGAGTTAGTGAACATAGGATTAATGAAGAATGAAATAAACAAAGCAATAGAGACATTGGAAGGAATCAAAGAAAATGATGAAGTTTTATTCCCAATAGGTGCTGGAGCATTTGTAAAAGCTAAAGTCTTAGAAAAAGACAAAGTCATTGTTGGGATAGGGGCTAATATTTTTGTCGATAAGAATATTGATGAAGTTATCAAAGAATTTAAGAAGAGTGTTGAAGATATTGAAAAAGCAGAAGCTAAAGGTAAAGAACAGATAGAAAACACAATAAAAGTTGCAAGAAAAATACAGAAAGAATTGGAAAAAGAACTTGCAAGAATCCAAAAAGAACAACAAGAACAACAACAAAAATAAGTAAAGCTTATTTCTCTTTTTTATTTTTTGAATTTAAGTTTTGAATTTAAATGCTATATCTATATATAATATATTCAAATGTACAAATTAAATGGGATAAAAAATAAAATTAGTGGGCCCAGCCGGATTCGAACCGGCGACCTTCGCCTTGTAAGGGCGATGTCATAGCCAGCTAGACCATGGGCCCACATAAGCAAAATTAACAATAATTTTTCTCATATATAAAATTTGTGGTTTTGTGCATTTAGAATGCACAGGTAGTTTTATAGTTGTAGTTGAATATAGTTGTTTGCCTTACAAATAAACGAAAACTTTATTAAATCATATACAAAGTAATTAATCTTTATTTGGAATTTTATAATTGATTTATCGTCCTTTTAAAAAATAAATGGCAAAACAAAGTTTTGCCGTATAAAATTGGCAAACAACTATAGTTGTTCGCGTTAATGATTGGTTATAACCACCAATAAATTTAAAGGTAAGATAACCCATTTCCTAAAATTAAACTCCTGATTTATTCACCTTTCAAAAAATTCATTATATTTAATAAGTGTAAAAAATTGATGGCAAAACCCCAGTTTTGCCGTATAATCATAGA
The DNA here is from genome assembly GCF_000214415.1 of Methanotorris igneus Kol 5. Classification (NCBI taxonomy): domain Archaea; kingdom Methanobacteriati; phylum Methanobacteriota; class Methanococci; order Methanococcales; family Methanocaldococcaceae; genus Methanotorris; species Methanotorris igneus. The sequence continues at coordinate 815,506 of NC_015562.1, read as the reverse complement.
TTATTCAACTTCCCTGCAACCGTAGGTTGCAGTGGATTGCGAAATTTTTTGGAAATATTTATACCAACAAAATTTCAAAATAGATATTAACTGTCCTCAAATTTGAAATTAACTTTTATAATCCCATAAAATTTCTTGGAGGTGTGTCCAATATCTAACGCAAACACCTATATGTTAAAAGATTTTTTAAAAGATCGGGAAGAAATCATAAAAGATGCAAAAGCAAAGGACACCAAAAGTTTTGATGAATTTAAAAAGATTGTTGAAAAATTAAAAGAAAGGAAAGGAACAGACACCATTGTCGCCGATTTTACAGAATACAACCCTCTCCACAAAGGGCACAAATACTGCATGGATGTTGGAAAAAGGCATGGCATATTTATAGCAGTGGTTCCTGGCCCGCTTGAAAGGAGTGGAAGAGGAATTCCATATTTAGTTAGCAGATATATAAGGGCAGAGATGGCAATAAGGGCTGGGGCGGATATTGTTGTTGAAGGACCTCCGATGGGAATTATGGGTTCTGGGCAGTATATGCAGTGTTTAGTTAAGATGTTTTATAAATTAAATGCGGATATCATTCCAAGGGGCTATATTCCAGAAAAAACTATGGAAAAGGTTATTGATTGCATAAATAAGGGCTACCATGTTGCTCCAAAACCATATAAAATAGTGTGTATTGAGACTGGGGAGATTCTCGGGGAAAAATTAGGGATAGATAACTATGTTATCGCTTCAATGTCAAAAACAATTTATAAGTTAAATAAATTGGGGGAAATTAATTTTAACCCAAAATTTGTGTTTGTTAGGAGATTGGAGGGGATTAGTGGCACAAAGATAAGAGAGTATATATTCAGTGGGGACTTTGAAAAGGCAAAGGAGATGCTCCCTCCAACAACATTGGAAATACTTAAGGAGTATTATGACAAAGGAAAACTAAAAGACATTATTTTGAGTAGGTTTGAAGATAGAATCCTTGAAACTGCCAATGAATTTGAATTAGAAAAATATCTCCCAGAAAAAATAGCGAAAGAGTTGGAAAAACATAGACCTTATGAAAGTTTGGATGAGATTAGAGAGGCAATACCTTATGGATTCTCGAGGCATAATAAGGAGAGAATACTGTCAAAACTTGAGGCAAGAATAGAGAAGGAAATTATTTCAGAATATGTCAAAAATTATCCCGCAAAAATTAGGATTTTGTATCGTTCCATATAAAACTTTTAGAAAAGTTGAAAAATCCTTTGGATTTGGTTGATATAGTCGTGTGCGTTAGAAATTGGAAATATGCTATTGACAAATTCTTAAAGATTTATACCTTATTTCAAATTTTAAGGAGGAATAAAGATTATTTAAAAATTTATTAATGCATAAATAAGTTTAAAAAATTTCGCACACGACTATAATTACTCCAAATAAACAATTTCACTTTTCCCGTGTATTTTTAACCAATGGACAAGTTCTTCTGCATATTTTAGTTTTTTCTGTTTTATATCATCTGCTATTTCAATATCATTTTTTATATTTGGTCGGGAATATTTAGTTACATAAATTCCAAAGTCCATTCCACATAAAATTATTTTCTTTGCCTCTAAATGCTCTGCTAAAAAACAACACCTATCCCCATCGGTAAATCCACCATAATTTATTAAATTGCTCAATTTTAGTTGCTCAAAATGTGGTATTTGAGTGCTTCCAATGATGTTTTTTAGTGTTCTTGCGTATTCTTTTATTTTATCTATGTTATCTCCATGTGCATGAATCACAACAATGGCTCCTTTTTTATTTGCTTCAATTATGCTGTTTATATCTCCATCCAAATCAGAAATTATTATGTTTGGGACTATACCCTCTTCCAATAATGCCTTTGTTGCTCCATCTGCCGCTATAATTGGGTTTTGTGTATTTTTTTCTTTTATTATCTTCACATGCTTTTTTAACGAAGGCCCAGCACCAAAAACATAAACTTCCTTTCCACTTATGAGTTTTTTTACTTCTTCAATGTCTATATTGTTTTTCTCTTTTTCTATTATCTCATTTAATATTATTGCACTTTCAACGTCCTTTTCTTTATCAAATCTAAAATCATCCATAATTTTGTTGTAAAATTCCTTCCATGTCTCCATGTCCATAGTATCACAATTTAAATTTTAATTTCTCCTTCAAAAGTTCTTACAACAACATTATCGATATATTTCTTTGCTATGTTTCCCAATTCAATTAGTCTCTTAGTTTTTGGTGGTTGAATTTTCTTAAACTCATCATCATAAGCATGTTCATTATCAAACTGCTGGATGGCATAGAGGTTGCAGTTTCTTACAGTTTTTGCTATCTCCTCAATATCATCCTTATCCATAACAGTTGGGATATATGTGGTTCTGCATTCTATAAAGACATCATTTTCCCTGCACATATTAATTATTCTTAAAATCTTCTCTTTTATATCTCCATCGTATTCAGTTAATTCCTTATATTTATCAAACCTACACTTAACATCCAAAGCAACATAATCAACCAAATTATTTTTTATAAGTTCTTCAATAACTTTTGGATGTGTTCCATTTGTATCAATTTTTACTGGAAATCCTCTGCTTTTCGCAAGTTTTGCCAATTCCATTATTGCCTTTGGTTGTAGTGTTGGCTCCCCACCACTTATAACAATTGCCTCTGCAAATAAAAAGTCAATATCATTAAAAACCTCTTCAGCACTCATCTCATAAACATTTTTTGTTATATGCTCATAGTTGTGGCAGTATTTGCATTTCATGTTGCAATCTGATAAAAATATAACTGCAGAGCATTTTTTTGGATAATCTATAGTTGATAGTTCAACAATTCCAGAGACCTTTATTTTTTCCATATTTTCACCATTTAACGCATATGTGTAAAATTTATATAACATTACACTCTACACCACTATAAAAATTTTTGGTGATAAGATGCAGATTAAAATTCTTATAGACAACATTGCATATAAAAGATACCTTGCTCAGCACGGTTTGTCAATAATAATCGAAGGTAAAAAAAGAATTTTATTTGACACTGGGCAAAATCCACTGACATTGAAGAAAAATTTGGAAATTATGGGGGAAGATGATAGTTTTGATGCAATTGTGTTAAGCCATGGACATTATGACCACGCAGATGGACTTTTTTATTTTATAAATAAGGAAGATTTTAACACTCAAATTATAATGCACCCTGACGCTTTATTGGACAAATATGATGAAAATAAAAGAAGATACATTGGAATAAACAAAGAAATAAAGGAATTTTTAAAAAACTATTCCAATACATTGTTTGTTGAAGAACCCTACAAACTATCCAAAGATATAATTATCTCTGGCTACATCCCAAGAAAAATTTCCTGTGAGATGGAAAAATTCTATACTTTAATGGATGGAGAATTCAAAGAGGATTTTGTAAATGACGATATGTTTTTAATTGTCGATGGGGTTGTTATTACCGGCTGCTCTCATAGCGGAATAGTAAATGTTATTGAATATGCTAAATCCCTCTCAAAAATTCGTGGAGTTATTGGGGGTTTCCATTTAGTTAATGCATCTGAAAGATACATTAATGAAGTAAAAGAATATCTCAAAAACCAGAATTTGGAGTTTATTATGCCCCTACACTGCACAGGATTTAAAGCCATGAAGATTTTAAGTGATTTGGATAATTTTGTCTATGGACATGTAGGGAAAGTTATTGAAATTTAGAGTTTATTCTTTTCAACTCTTCCAATGTATTTATATTTATAAATGCCCTACCTGTTTCGTCTATTTTTTTGGCATCAACATAAAGAGGAGACAAATGTTCGATAAAATTTCGCATGGATAAATTTTTATTTGAGGAATTTTTGTTCAACATTCTATCTAAAACCTCCATTGAAGAACGCATATACAATGAAAAAAGTGGCTCTATATACCCATTTTCATGCATTGGGATTATACAATTCTTTTTTTCTTTTTCCGCAATATCTATATATTTAATTAAATTGTTTATTGCATCTCTGCTTATGAGTGGCATATCACACGGAAGGACTAAAATCCATTTTGCATTTAAAACTCTCATTCCAGATAGTATTCCCATTAGTGGGCCTTTATTGCCTTCCAAATCCCATGTTATTGTTTGTCTATATTTTTTGAAGAAATCTTTTTCTAAATTTTTTGTATCATCTGATTTTTCACCATCATTCCTAAATACTATAACAAACGGTATATTCATCTCATTCAGCAAATCAGCAGTGTATTCAATCAAATATTTGTCATTAACAACCCTAAATGCTTTTTCTCCGTTCATTCTCCTTGCCTTTCCACCAGATAAGACAATGGCTGAAATCATCATATCACGATTTAGTGAAACTGTGTTTCTATAGTTGTTCGCCTTACAAATGCACTAAATCCTCATTAAATTATATAAAGGGATAATTAACCTTTATTTGGAATGTTAATGGCAAAACAAAGTTTTGCCGTATAAACTATATTTTTGTTTATATTTTAGCATAAACCATATAAGAATATGTTCAATAAACTATTATGCAATCATAATGGAACCTTTAAAAAGGTTTTATCCAAACAGGATGGACATAGTTGTGCATTTAAAAGTTATTATTAAAAGTACTTTTTTAGAACATTACAAAATTATCATGGTGAAGATTATGAGCGTCATAGTTAAAAACTTAACAAAAAGGTATGGTGAGAAGGTAGCATTGGATAATATCTCCTTTGAGGCAAAGAAAGGAGAGATTTTAGGTATTGTTGGAAGAAGTGGAGCAGGAAAAACAACATTAATTAGAATTTTAAGGGGAACTGAACCCTATGATGAAGGATATGTGGAAATTTGCGGAAGAAAAGACAACTTTAGAGAAATCACCGCAATACACTTACAGAGAAATTTTGCCTTATGGGCTGAGCCAGCAATATACAACATAATAAGAAAACTTTATGCAATAAGGAACAATTCTGATGAATCCCTGCCATTGGAGGATGAATGGGAAGAATATGAGAAAGATGCATTAGAAATTATGAAATTAGTTGGATTGGAGCATAAAAAGGATGCATTCTCAAATATCTTAAGTGGAGGAGAGAAGCAGAGGCTAATTTTAGGAAGACAGATAGCAAAGATTTATGAAAGAGGGGAGGGAGTTTTGCTATTAGATGAGCCAGCAACGATGGCATGCCCTGCATCAAAACAGATGCTCTTAGATGTTATTAAGAATATAAGGGATAAGTTGGGAATTACCGTTATAATAACCTCTCACCTTCCAGAGATACATAAATATTTGTGTGATAGATGTATTTTGTTGGAAGAAGGTAAAATTAAAATGGACGGAAAGCCAGAGGAGGTTATAGAGGAATTCCTAAAAGATATGAAAGAACCATATATTAGAAAAAGAAAACCATCGGAGAGGGATATTATAGAGGTAAAAAATGTATCAAAAAGATACTATGTTGTCCATGGTGGGGAAACATTAAACATGAAAAATGTATCATTCACCATAAAAGAGGGAGAAATTTTATCCATTATAGGACCAAGCGGGACAGGAAAATCTGTTCTTTTAAGGTTATTGGCGGGAGTTGAGATGCCAAATAGTGGAGATATCATAGTGGATGGTATTAACTTGAAAGATTATGGATGGGAGAGAATAAATTTAAGGAGAAAAATTGGAGTTATGCATCAAGAGTTCTCACTATCCCACTATGTGAAGGTTGAGGATTTGCTAAAATATAGGTTGGGGATAAAAGGAGAGAAAGCCATAGCACATGCAAAATTAAAAGCAAAGGAACTTGGTTTGTCTCCGAAGGTCGTTGACAGCTTGTATCAGTTGATCGACTTGCCAGAGGAGGAAATGAGGAATAAATTGGAAAAGTTAGGTTTAAGTGAAAATATCATTAAACTCCTATTCCCAGCAATTGTGGATGAATTTAAGCCAAAAGAGGTTTTAGATGCATTGGACTTACCAGAGGAAGTATTGCAAAAAACTCCAGCTCAATTAAGTGGTGGGGAAAGAGTTAGAGTCGCTATGGCATTGCAGTTGATAACAAAACCAAAAATCCTCCTATTAGATGAGCCATTTGGAGACTTAGACCCAATAACATTGAGAGACGTTGCAAACTACTTAAAGAAAATAAATGATGAATTTGGAACAACAATTGTCCTCATTTCCCACCACGTTGAATTAATAAAGGAAATTAGCGATAGGGCAATATTGATTGATGAAGGAAAAATAATCCTTGAGGGTAATCCAGAAGAGGTTTGTGATGAGTTTATAAGGAGAAGTAACGCCAAATTCTTGAGTGAGAACAAAATAAATTAAAGAATACTTTAAGGCTCATCTGTATATTTTAACTGATACCTTTGTATATCTTATAGAGATATTGAGGGTGGTGCATAATTAAAAAATTTAAATATGTAGTTATTCTTTAACATCTTTTAGTCAAAAATATACGGCAAAACCTTTAGGTTTTGCCAAAAAATATACGCAAAATCCAAAGGGCTTTGCCGTATTATATTTTTAATGGTTTTTTATTGTTAAATCTTAAAGATTTTAGCATATAACGTTTATATTTTAGGTTTTTAATAATTTTAGCAAAATCTATGCTTTATTTGATAAAAACACAGTTGAGATTTTTACTTTTTAATAGTTTGGTTTTGATGAGTTTTTTTAGTATTACGGCAAAATCCCTTGGATTTTGCCAAAAAATATACGGCAAAACCTATGGTTTTGCCAAAATTTTTTTTTTCAAATCAAACAGGGCAATACTATTGCTTATTTGTTTAATTAATAAATTTATTACTTATTATATTGGCGAAACTCAGTGAATTAGGCAGAATAACTATAAAGATGTTAGAATATAAATTTGATGTATCAATTATGCATCACACTCTAAATTAACATCCAAAAACCGACACAAAAATAGATACTTTTTAATATGATTATCTCCCTATAATAGTATAGAAATGTTAAACTACTAAAAAACATAAGGGGCAATATGGATATAGATGAAGTTATAAAACTTATTTCAAATGCAAAGGAGGAAAATTTCCAAAAAACTAAACATTTTAAAATTAGATACAAATGTAGAAACAAAAAACTTCCAGAAGAATCAGAGTTTATCAATATTTTATTAACCAAAAAACCAGTTGGGATATTAAAACAGGGTGTAGATAAATTTAAAGTATATTACGAACTTGATGAGGAATATGACATGATTGTTATTTTAAGCATTAAAAATACAAACCCATTAAAAATTAATTTAATAACTGTTTTTCCATCTAAAAGAAGTAGAAGGGAGAGGGACGATGATAATAAATAATAAAGCAACTAATATTGACTATGATATAGAGAATGACAGTTTATACATATATGCTGAAGGGCAGGAATATAAAGATTCATTGGATTTAAATGATATTATTATTGACTTTAATAAAGAAGGTTCAGTAATGGGAATTGAAGTATTAGATGCGTCAAAAAAATTCAAATTATCCAAATTTGATTTAAAAAACATTGTTGAATTTAAAAGCACAATATTTATTTCAAAAGATATTGTAAAAATAGAAATGAAAATATCCATTCTAAAAAGAAACAGAATGGTAGAAAAATCAGTCATTGCTAAGGGGTTAAATGATGTTAGTTTATCAGAAGGAACTCTCGCAATATCATGCTAGTGTTAAGATTTTTGCTTTTTTAGTGGCTGATTTTGATGGAACTTTTATATTAGCTGAACTCAATCTATGAAATGGTATTGGAATAGTGCAGAAATTGGAAAACTAACTATAAATAACCTATATTTTTGGGAGAGTCTTTAAGTTAATCATTATTAAAAATACTCTTTTTGAGGGTAGTGCATAATTAAAAAATTTAAATATGTGGTTATTCTTTAACATCAAAAATATACGGCAAAACCTAAGGTTTTGCCAAAAAATATACGCAAAATCCAAATGGCTTTACCAAAAATTTTTGGCAAAACCTTTTAGGTTTTGCCGTATTTTTTGAGAGATTTTTTGTTTATAGTAATACTCAAACTTGTGAAAAAGATCTTGAAATAGTGTAGAAGTTGACAGAATAACTATAAATATTCAATATGATGCTTTATTTTTAATAAATGTTTGCCTAAAATATTTAAGTAAGACCTTATCGGTTTTACCTTACGGTTCGATTAGGCGAAAACTCCTACAAAGATTTCGCTGCTCGAACCTTCGGTTCGATTTCATCCAAATCGGATGCACACCTCGCTTCGCTCAGCAATGCCCCTTTTGGCAAAATCCTTTGGATTTTGCCGTTTGAAACTGTTTAATTATACATGGACATTTATGAACATTTGTGAATAAATATTGAAGAAACTTTTAAATATTTGATGATAGGATAGTTCTATTAAAAACAAACAACGATTACTATGTCAAATAAAACAAAATCAAAAGAGAATCAGGAATTATCCTATCAAGTCGTTCTATCCTATAAAGTTAGTCATAACTATCCACTTAAAACGTTCTTAATCGAATGTAAAGATAAGTTAAACGAATGCATAGACATGATTTGGAATAACATAGAATACACTAAAAAAGATAAACCAAAACTACCAAAATCAAACGAATTCAAAAGAAACCTAAGAAACAAACTCTTAGAAAATTGGAGTTATGCCTCCCACTACATCGATGGGATTATAAAAACCGCCTATTCCATCCTACAAAGTTGGGCTTCGAACTACAAAAGAGGTTATAGAACTAAAACAAAACCGGTAGTAGAGAGGTTATTCGTTAGAGTTAAAACAACTCTAATAAAATACGACAAAGAAAGAGCGGAGATAAGAATAACGATAAAACCAAGAAAAGAGTATTTAACCTTAAACATCAAAAATGAATGGTTCTTTGATAAGGTTAAGGACTTAACAATTGGAGAAATTATTTTAAAGGAAAATGAAGCATTCTTAACCTTCAAAGATAATCTAAACTATTCAGACAAAGATATAATCGTTGGAGTAGATAGCAATCTAAAATCCCTCGACTTATTCCATCCGATAGAGGGTTGGATAAGGATAGATTTAACCGAATTACACCGACTTAAAGAAGTTTATGATAGGAAAATCGATTTCCTTAAAAAACTGCTCAAAAAATGTCCTTTAAGAGTTTTGAGAAAGATAAATAGGTTATTCGAAAGGAGAAGAAATAGAGTTAAGGACTTTTTACACAAACTTACAACACAATTATCTCGACTATTTCCAAATGCAATTTTTGTTTTTGAGGATTTGAATAAGAGAAGTATGTATAAAAATAAATACTTCAATAGAAGAATAGATAGAGCGAATTGGAATGGAATAATCGAAAAAATAAGTTATAAGGCGATTGTTATCTTAGTTAATCCTGCCTACACTTCAACGACCTGTCCTATATGCGGGAGTAGAATGGAGTCCCAAGAAGGGCAGGTTGTTTGCTATAATTGTTCAAACTCTTTTAATCGCCAAGTAGTTGGCTGTTTTAATATTTTTAAACGAGGTTTGGGTGTAATCAAAAGGTTTATGGGTGGCTCGGGGGTTATCTCGGAGCGAAGCGACGAGAACTTAAAAACCGTTAGGTTTTTATGTCCATGACAGGGGCAGAGGTCTCTGTTAAGAGACTGATGACGCCCAATCCCAACGTGGTCTATTATGTAGATTTAAATGGTAAATATCTTAAATGTTCATAATTGTCCATATTTGACCACGTTGGGAGAACCCCGTATACAAATAATGGTGAAAATATGGACTTTAAGGACAAAAAATGTGAGATCTGCGGGAAAAAAGCAGAAACGTTCATGTTCGGGAGATTTTTGTGTTTGGATGAAAAATGCATAGAAGAAGCGAGACGGCTGAGAGGGGGTCCTGCAGGGCATAAATTGAGGGTTATTGCAGTAGGTTCAACAAATCCAGTAAAGATTAGGGCAGTTGAGGAGGGAATGAGAAAGATTTTGGGGAGTGTAGAGGTTGTTGGAGTTGATGTGGATAGTGGGGTTTCAAAACATCCTATTGGCTTTGAGGAAACTTATAGGGGAGCATTGAATAGGGCTAAGAACGCACTTAATAAGCAGAGTGCTTTGTATGGTGTGGGAATTGAGGCAGGATTAATCGAGGTTGATGGGCATTATTTGGATATCCACGTTTGTGTGGTTTTTGATGGGTTAACTGCAACCGTTGGGACATCCCAAGGTTTTGAGTATCCAAAGGAAGTTGCAGAAGCAATAAAAAAAGGTATTGAAGGAGGAATTATTGCAGAGAAAATTTCTGGAATTAAAGATATTGGAAAAAAGAATGGATTAATTGGATATTTAACAGATGACAACATAACGAGGTTGGATTTGTGTAGAGATGCTGTGATAATGGCCATGATTCCAAGAATGAGAAAAAATGTCAATTTATATGATTTATTTTTGAAATAAATAAAAATATCTTAAAAAATAAAACTTAAATAATATAAGTAATAAATCTTATGATACCAAAAAATTTGGAGATATAATAATGAAATATTAAGAAAATTTGGTGATATATATGAAAATTCTTGGTATAAGCGGTTCTCCAAGGAAGGAAGGGAACACAACATTTCTTGTTAAAGAGGCGTTAAAGGCTGCAGAAGAAGAAGGTGTAGAAACAGAGTTCATTAGCCTTGCTGAAAAGGAAATAAACCCATGTATAGCATGTAATGTTTGTAAAGAAACAGGAGAATGTGCTATATTGGATGATGTTGATGAGATATTGCAAAAAATGAAAGAAGCAGATGGTATTATCATTGGTTCTCCTGTTTACTTTGGTGGAGTCTCTGCTCAATTAAAAATGTTGATGGACAGATCAAGACCATTGAGAAGAGGCTTCCAAATGAGCAATAAAGTTGGTGGTGCAATAGCAGTTGGAGCATCAAGAAACGGAGGACAAGAGACAACAATCCAACAAATCCACAACTTCTACTTTATCCACTCAATGATTGTTGTTGGGGACAAAGAACCAACAGCCCACTATGGAGGAACTGGTGTAGGTGCTGCTGTGGATGATTGTAAAAACGATGAGGATGGAATAGAAACTGCAAGAAACTTGGGTAAAAAAGTAGCTGAAGTTGTCAAATTAATTAAAGGGAAAAATTAATTAAGCATCACATCTATTTTTTGTTTTGCTTCAATTTTATTTTGTATTTTGTAGGTTAATTTAAATGTTTTTGGGTTGATATAATGGAGTTAGAAGAATTTATCACAATGGTAGAGGATTTTTTGAAAAAAGAAGGGTTTTTAATCTATCCAACCTCAGATACCTTAGAAAATTTCCCAGAAATTCGATGGGGAGGGGATGATTGGAAGAGTTTCATCATGGTTGCTAAATATGAGGGTGTAAAAACGATGTTCATAAAAAAGGATTTATTTACAAAAGAACACATAGAATCAAACCTATACCCAGAAAAACGTGGGGATAAAAGAATAGTAGAATACAACAGCAAAATTAGGTCATTTGAAAAATACATCAATAAGGTTGCAGTTTTTACAATGTTTTGGATTAAGGATGATATTGTTTATTCATTTACAAAATACGCCCTATGGGCAGAGGAATTTTTAAACATTACTTTAGACTTAGGAGAAGATAACGAGGAAGAAGAAATTTCGTGGATGTAATTTATAGTTGTGTGCGTTAGAAGTTTAGGCGAAAACTCCTGCGGAGTTTTCGCTGCTCGAACCTTCGGTTCGATGAACATAACTTCAATAAATTTTATGGAGTATTAAACACTCAATTTCAAAATTTAAAGGAGGAAAAATGACCACTTAAAATTTTATAAGTTTTTATAATAAGTTTAAAAATTAATGGCAAAATCCATAGGATTTTGCCGTTATATTAATTCTGCACACGACTATAAACATAAAGAATTCCAAATAAAGTTCAATTAATCTTCTTAATTTCATTCTAACGTAAATTGCTATATTTTCCTAATAACTTTAATAGTTTCTCTATTTTTTTGTTCACAACTAAATATCCACAAACAATGCCTATAATCGCCCCAGCAAGAACATCAAATGGATAATGTACACCCACGTAAACTCTACTATACCCAACTAAGATTGCCCAAATTAAGAAAATTAAACCCATTTTTTTTGAATATGAATAGAGGAGTGTAGAGACAGTAAATGCAAATGTTGTATGTCCACTCGGGAATGATGGTTCGTACCCTTCATAGGATAACAAATGAATATTTTTCAAAATCAAATATGGTCTCGGCTCATTTATTATATATTTTAATGAGAATGCCACTAAAAATGCCAATGTTAGAGCAATCAACACTTTATTCCCAAAATTTCTGTCTTTTAAAAATGATAACACCAACACAGTTATTGCCATTGGATAGGCAGAATGCGTTATAATTGTCATAGTCATATCTAAAAACACGTTGTAGTGGGAATTTATGGTATAAAATAACTGAATGTTGATTTTATTTAAAGTTTCAATTAACGCTGTATAATCAAAACTTACCAAAATATTCCCAAAATAGGCAACTGCTAAAAACCTCGGTAATCTTCCAACAAAAGTTCCAATGCTAAATGGAAACTTGCTCATTTCAAAAATTCCAGCAAGCCACGCTATAACTTTGTATGGGATTGGGGTAAAACCAGCAAGAGCAACTCCCCAAAAACCATATTTATTAAAAAACTCCTCTCCCTTTATTAAATACTTATCTCCAAACAACTTTATAAATGCTGGATGCCCCAACTTATTACCAAGAAAATATCCAAATAAGCCCCCAAACAGAGAACCGATTGTAGCAGTTAAGGCAGAAATTAATGGATTTAACCCAAATAATGAAGCCCCCATTATAAATATATCCGGTGGAACTGGTTGAATAAATGCCTCCGTAAATGCAACTAAAAATATCCCCAAATAACCGTAGTTATGAACAAGATACTCTGCAATTGCATACAAATCCATATAATCACCTTTAAATTAACTAAACATTCTGAAAAATAAAAAATTAAAAGAAAAAAGTATTATCCTTTAATAAACGCCCTAAGAATGTCTGTTTGAGATACAACACCTACTGGATTTTCCTCACTGTCAACAACCAATAAAGCAGAAACGTCAGCATGAATCATGATTTTTGCGGGGTCTGTCCAACGTGAACAATCATAGACAAATGTCCACGTTGGACTTGGATGTCATCAGCCTCAGTTCCCTCTGGGTTCATCGGGAACATATCATCGGTCTCCATCCCTGTCACGGACATAAAAACCTAACGGTTTTTAAGTTCCCGTCGCTTCGCTCCGGGAGAACCCCAGCTCCGCCCATAGGTTTAACACTCAGTAAAGTCCGCCTCCTTAGGTCTCCAGTATCCACCTTCATCAGAGGCATCATCCTTATATTTACATGTATATAAATGCATATATAAAAATTTCGAAAACGAAAATACATTAATGTCCACATTCGTCAATGAAAAATTAAACAGTTTCAAACGGCATCTTTGATATCATCATCTTCATGAATTTTAAGGATGTTTTTTGTTGCTATATCTCCAACTTTTGTCTCAATCAATTCAAATAACCCTCTACTAACGAACACGTTAACTAAATCTCTATAACTAATAACCCCCACAATTTTTCCGTCTTTTTCAACAAAAACTCTTCTAATCCCCCTATCGTGCATAACCTTAAATGCCTTATACAAATTTTCATTTTCACCTACTTTATATATATCCGGATTCATAATCTCTTTAACTTTCATAGTGGGCCTCCATTTCGCTTTTATGTTCATTTTTGTTATTTTTCATTTTTTAAATTTCTCAGTATATCTGCATTTTGGATAATTACTGCAACCTATGAACTCCCCGTATTTTCCATTTTTCTTTACTAAATCTCCTCCACATTTTGGACATTTTCCAACAACTTCACCATTATTCTTTTTAATCTTCTCGGTATATTTACATTTTGGATAGTTCTCACACCCTAAGAACGCCCCATAGATGCCATTTTTAATTACTAATTTTCCACCACATTTTGGACATATTTTTTTTCCATTGTTTATGCTTTCTTTTAAGTCCTCAATGTTTTCTTTTGGCATCTTTGACGGGCATTCGGGATTTATGCAGAGTTTCTGCCCATCAATGCCTATAACTGGAAGTCCACAACTCTCGCAGGTTTCATTTAAAACCTTTATTCGTCCTTTTTTTGGTAGTGAGTAGGTTATATTGCATTCAGGATAATTTGTGCATCCAACAAATCTTTTTTTGTCCTTTGTTCTTATAATTACCAAATCTCCCCCACATTTACACTTCCCAATAGTTTTTAACTTTTTGTTTGTGCTATCTATTTTGCTGACCAATTCTTTACCAATTTCTTTTTCTTTTTCTTTGAATTTTTTTAGTATTTCCCTTAATTTTTCTTCTGCCTCCTTTAAAACATCTTCTTTTTTAATTTTGCCACTTTGTATTAATTCAAGTTTCTCTTCCAAATCTCTTGTCATCTTTTCATCTATAATCTCTGGACAGAATTTTTTCAATGTTTCTATAACTGCAATTCCTAAATCTGTAACTCTTAAGGAACCATCATCAACAACATAACCTCTACTAATTAATTTGTCAATAATTTCTGCCCTAGTTGAGTTATGGACTACAATATTATTTGCTATGAAATTTGAGTATTCAGAGTTAATAATATCATAAACATATCCATTATAGTTGATTTTTTTAATATTTGAGATTGTTTTTGTGATGAAATCTTTGTTAATAACTTTTTCACCAATATACCTATAAAATGTCTTATGTGGAGGAATTTTTAATGTATAAACAATTTTTTTATTGTCAGAAACAATTTCTTCAACAATCCCATTTTTAATAAATTCTTTTATATATTCCCTAACAACACTTGCTGGCAATTTTGTTTTTTTGCTTAATTCATTTAAATCTATAGCACCATATAAACCCAAAACTTTTATAATCTCTTTTTCTTTTTTTACTACTGAACAATCTTTCCATTTATATTTATTAGAAAGAGCATTAATTAATTTTTGCTTTTTATCAACTGATATAAATGGAATAATATTTAAAAACTTCTGAATGTTTTTTCTTCCTTTAATAAACAACTTAAATTGTTTTTCATCAATTCTTGATTTAATTCCAAGTTCTAAAAGCATTTCCTTAACATCCTTAAGTAATTCTAAATTAGTATTCGAGATAAATGCTTTACCTTCTTTTTCAATAGCACATCCTTCATCATCAAATAATGCTCCAATAAATTCGGGATAGAATTCTTTTGGTATTTTTGGGGCATTTTTTTCAATAACTTCTTTAAATAGGATTGATATTATCCTTCCAACAACACTTGGAACTTGAACGTAGTATTTTAACTTTTGATTTTTTCTTTTCTTTGCCTTTTTTATTGTTAATTTAATACCAAATACCCTCTCAATATCTTCAACAAATTGCTTTATTAAATCAATATTTGTGTTGTGGTATCTGAAATCATAGCAATTTTCTCTTTTTATTTTTTCTTTGTCTATTGAACCATCACCAATTAAATGGGCAAGTATTCTAACCAATGAACTTGAAATTTTTAAAGGAAATGGATTTTTTATTATAACATTTTTATTTGTTGATGCTATATAATTGGGCTTTTTTAAATCCAATTTTTTAAATAAATATATTGGAATTCTTTTGTTTTTTTCATATTTCCAAACACTTGAACAGCTTAATCCATATTTTTTCGCAAATTTATACTTAGACATTCCTAGTTTTTCTCTAATTTTTCCAATATCTTCTGATATTCCATATAATTTTGATTTTTCATTACATATTTCAATAAATTTTTCCCACGTGCATATAACATCCCCTTCTTTATCATCATACTTTATAGATGATATAGTTTTCATCCCTTTTTTTAAATCTTTGGCTCTGATGTATTTAAACTCCCCATCACCGTCATATATTAAAATTGGATGCTCTTCTGTAACTTCAATAAAACTCCCATCTTCAAACTCAATTTTATAAACACTTTCATTTTTTTCCAATTTTCTTTTACTTATATATTTAAATATGCTTTTAATTTCATCAGTGTCATAAGAGAAACATTTAATATTCTTATTGTTTATTGCAAACTCAACATTTCCATCTTTAAATCTATCATTTAACAACTCAAACAAATTCTCAATTTTTATATATTTGATTATATTATCAATTTCAACTTTAATTAAGGTATTTGGTGTTAAACATTTAGTTCCTAACTTTCTGCTTTCAAGTTCCTTTATAATACTTGCAACAGTATATCTCTTTGGTGGTTTTGTTTCTTTCCTTTCTATGTTGATTTTTTCCACTTTTATTTTTTCATTTTTCTTTAATGGTGGGAGTTCAATCTCATCAAACTTCGTGAAGTAATAAATCTCATGCCAACCTTCTTTAACTGTCCTTGAACCGCTGAGTTTGAATTTTTCTCCTCCAATGTCAATGGTTATGTTGCAATATTCTCTCTCTGCATCATCCCAAAACGCTGCCAATGTCCTCCTTGCAATTAAATCGTATATCTTCTCCTCTTCCTCTGACAATTTTTCCTTTGGGATATCAACGATATGTATTGCTGGGTGTGCTGGATCCTCCTTTTTCCCTTCAATTGGCTTTAGGTTTTCTTTTAATATTCTCTCTGCATACTTTCCATATATAGGATGATTTTTAATTATGCTTAAAACATCCTCTAAATATTTCTTATCTTTTGGTAATTTTTGGGATGATGTTCTTGGATAAGAGCAAAGGCTTTTTTCATACAACCTCTGAGCAATTTCCTGCGTTTTTTTAGGGGAGAATTTGTATATTCTATAAGCCTCCCTCTGCAGAGTTCCTAAGTCAAATGGTGGATTTGGTTTTATCTTCTTCTTTCTCTTTTTTACCTCAACGACAATACCCTCTTTTACATCCTTTATTTTTTTATATACTTGATTTGCCTCTTTTTCATCCCAAAACTTTTCCTTTTCGTGAGTTGCATTTAGTTTTTCATCTAACAAAGCACTTATTACCCAGTAAGGTTTTGGGACAAACCTCTTAATTTCCAATTCCCTTTCAACCAAAAACGCCAATGCAGGACCCTGAACTCTTCCTGTGCTCATTGTTTTCCATCTCTTCACTGCCCTAATTGCCTCCATCAAAGCCCTTGAAACATTAATCCCAAAATACCAATCAACCTTATGCCTACTGTCCCCCGCATCAACCAACCCAAAATCAATGGTATCTGGATTTTCAAATGCCTTTACTATTTCTTTTTTTGTTAATGATGAGAATCTCATTCTTTTTGCATTCTTCTTCCCACAACAATAGTATAAAGCATGGTAACCAATCAACTCCCCTTCAATATCCCAATCGGTAGCTACATAGAACTCATCCGCTTCTTTTGACAATTTTTTTAGTGCTTTTATATAATTCTCTACGTATTTTTTCCCTTCCTCTATTGATGCTGGAACCCAGTCAATATCAAAAACAGGATATTCTCCAAATTTACCCTCTTTTTTCTCAACCAATGTAAAAAGATGTCCAACTGCACTTGCAACTAAAATTTTTTTCCCATTTCTTTCTAATTCATAATAAGGCACGCCGTATATGGATTTTTTCTTTGGTTTTCCTAACGCCTCTGCTATCTTTTTTGCGACAGATGGCTTTTCGCAAATTATCAATGCAACCATAGTTTCACTTTAAATTGGTTTTAACTAAAAAATAAAAAAAGAAAAAATTAATTAAAAAATAATTAAATCACTTCTTTCAAAATCTTAGGAATGTCTGATATCTTTTTAGCGACATAAGCTCCTGCTTCTTCCAATGCTTTCATTTTACTTTCTGCTGTTCCTTTACCTCCCTCAATAATAGCCCCTGCGTGTCCCATTCTTTTACCCTCTGGTGCTGACTGCCCTGCTATATAACCAATAACTGGTTTTTTCATTTTTTTGATATATTCTGCTGCAATCTCCTCTGCACTTCCCCCAATTTCTCCAATCATAACAACTGCATCAGTTTCTTTATCTTTTTCAAACATTTCCAATATTTCAACATATCTAAGTCCCGTTACTGGGTCTCCACCAATTCCAACACATGTTGACTGCCCAAAGCCAGCATTGGTTATTTGACTTGCTATCTCATATGTTAAAGTTCCACTTCTTGAAACCATTCCTACGCTTCCCTCTTTTAATATGCTCATTGGGATTATCCCCAATTTACCGACCTTAGGGGATGCAATCCCTGGAGTGTTAGGTCCTATAATCTTCGCCCCAACACTCTCAGCATAGTCAACAATATCTATTGCATCATGCACTGGAATGTGTTCTGTTATAATAACTATCAAATCCAAACCAGCATCTATTGCCTCATAAGCAGCATCCTTTGCAAATGGTGCTGGGACAAAAATTACTGATGCGTTTGCATCGTGCTCATCAACTGCCTCACAAACGGTGTCATAAACAGGCACTCCATGAACTTCCATTCCTCCCTTACCGGGTGTAACTCCTGCTACTATGTTTGTCCCACATTCGAGCATTTTCTTTGTGTGGAAACTCCCCTGCTTTCCTGTAATCCCCTGCACTACTGCTCTTGTATTTTCATCCAAAAGTATCATAATATCACCAATAAAAAATAGTTTTTTCTCAAAAATAAGATGTTAAAAATAATATTTAAATGCAACGCAAACATTAAAATAATATTATTGAGTATGTAATAAAAAAGTGGATGATGACAGTTACCCCCACTGACCTTTGTGGGATGAAGAAACCAGCACTGTCTGACAAAATTAAAAAATTAATTTAAAAAAATAAATCTTTTAGTTTAAAAATATATCAAAAATTATTTTAAGGTACAATTAGATTAATAATTTTCTTTATTATTGCAATGGTATATTGAATTAACTTTTTTTATTTTGTTCTTATTCTACAATTACGGTTGCGTTTGTAGCATTAAATGACAAGTAGAAGTTCCCTGATCCAGATTCATGGGAAATTGTATATTTAATTGGATTTTCGATATTGTTTGCTATGAGAGTTACTTTTTTGCATTTAAGCGTACGATTGGTTCCATCTATTAACAACGTAATGGAATTACCTCTTTTCCACCTAAATATTATTTTAGTTGCCTTTCCTGAAAATGATTCTCCCTCGCCAATATATATTATGTTACCATCATTTTTATCAATTAACCCTTTTCTATTCTCTTTCTTATACAATTTGTATATGTGCCCGTTAATATCATAAATTGTAAGTTCATTATTTCTTTCGGAACTTGTTGAATTAATGTTAATGTTCTTTGCATATACGGTGTGAGATCTTATTTGAACATCATTTTGGTTATTATCAGTAGTTGTAATTGGTACTGGAGAACTAAAGGCAACCATTGAAATGTTTTTAAACTCTTTTACCTCACTTCCACTGCCAATATTTGGATTACTTATTTGGGTTGCTACAACGGTTCCCCCAACCACAACGCCTAAAAGAAGAAGAATTAACTCAAGGGTAAGTTGACCTCTTTTCATGATAATCACCAAAATATTTTTATACCAAAAACTTTTCAAAATAAACATTATAAACATTGAGAACTCCAATTAAAATATATAGTTATATCTCTATATTATATAATTTATATTTTGCATTACCCATATATATAATTTTTTATTTTAAATATTTATAAACCCAAATTAATTTTTTATTTAAAATTTTAAATATTGTATAATGGGTATGACTGCAAGTGACAATACAGTAGTTATAAAGCAACATGATGCAACCAACTTAACATCTAACTCATAGAGCGTAGATAAAACCAAAGTCATCAATGCAGATGGCATGGCGCTCTCAATAATAAGGACTTTTTTTTCTAATCCACTTATTAAAAATACCTCAGACAATGAATACGCTGTGGCTGGAGAAACACCAAACCTAAATAAAGACACCAACATTCCATAAAAAATCCCAAATTTTGCTGCTGATGGAGACAAAGACAGACCAAGAGAGAGCATAATTAATGGTATGGTTGCACTTGATAAGTATTCAAGCGTTTTTATTATAAATGAAGGAAAATAATCCAACTCTACCCCAAAAAATACCAAAATTATTGTAAAAATTCCAGTTATTAGTGGGGGAAATCTTAAGAGTTCTTTTAATATATTCCCCGAATTTTTCCCAAACTTTATCCCAACATAGGTTCCAAATAACATGGTTGCAAAAACTCCCCCCATATCGCAAAATATTGCTCTTGCTAATCCATCATCCCCATAAAGTCCATACGCTATAGGATAACCCAAAAATCCCGTATTTCCAAGCATACAAACAAGAATAAACCCACCCAATGATTTATTATTCAACTTTAAAAACGATTTCCCAACAAAATAAGCCAAAATTCCACAAATTAAATCAGTTATGATTATTGCAAATGGCAATTTTAAGAATTCAAATAAATCGGATGAGGATACCTTTGTCATTATTGTAAGGAATATCGTTGCGGGCATTGTTATATAAACAACAATGTTGTTTAATGCAATCCTATCGGTTTCTTTTAACAATTTTAAATATTTTAACAGATAACCAATCAATATCAAATTCATTACAATAATTATTACATCCATCTAAATCCCCCAAGAAACTTTTAAAAAAGCAAAATAAAATTTAATTCCCTTTGTAAAAAATAGTAGGTGGATATTATTTATTATTTTATTATTTTTTGAGTAAATGGCCTTTTTCATCTATTATCTTTTCTCTTATTCGTGTTGTTGATATGGGTTTTCCATCTTCTGCAAGAACATAATCATAAACATAAATCTTTAAAGGCTTTAATCCTTTTTTTATCCTAATTTCATTTATCTTTTCAGCAGTTTTTTTGGTTTCGGGCGATACTACAATGGCATCATAATCCTCTTCTGTGGCATCCCCGTAGGGATTATCAATAACTTTCAACTCATAATCAATATTATTTTCCTCTAAAAATTTTTTTAAGTTCTCTATTCTTATATTTAATGGATTTATCTCGTGTTTTTTATATTTTTTTGCAAATTCATCACTTGTAATTCCAATAAACAATTTTCCTAATTTTGAAGCAAAGATTATGAGTTTTTTATGCCCTTCATGTAAAATATCGAACGTTCCTCCAACAACAACTTTATTTGGCATATTATCACTTAATTTGTTTATTTAAATATTTTATAAAATCTTCAATGTGTGTTATTTTGCATTTGTCCCCTTCTTGCAAAATACTGTTTAAATAGGATTTTAAATATTCGTAAGCAAAAATATCTTCTTTTTTGTCATATAATATAAGTTTGAAAGTTATTCTTTTGTTATTTAGGTTATTCGTTAGCAAAGACAATAAAAGCAATGATTCCATTAATTTTTCTCTATATTCTGATTTTATAAATTCTTTTGCAATCTCCACACTTATTTTAAATTTTTTCGATTTATTGTAAAGTGTATTCTTTAAATTGGTTATCTCCATCAAAATAAAAGAGTTATCTTTAACATCCAACATATCAACAGTTCTTAACTGAGACCAACAACCTTTCCCAATTTCATCAAAATTTATAAATTCTTTTGGTAAGTTTTTTAATGACTCATGTTCTTTTGAGAAATTATTGGTTTTGAAATCATTAAGGTTTATATTATTATTTATTCTCATATTAGTCCTCCATCTCTAGCTCTTCTCTAACTACAATATCAAAATAGTCCTCTGTTAAAGATTTCATAATTTCATTCAATTCCTTATAATCACCCTTACTTTTTCCATAGGATGTTAGAGTTTTTTCATTAAGTTTTAAATGCAGAAATGAACAATTTTTGATATCCATTTTTTTAGTGTTTATCAGATATTCCACATATCTAACAATCTCTGGACTATGCGTTGAAATAACAACATAAACTCCAGAGTTTGCCAAATCTTTCAATAAATCAACGAGTTTAAACCTTAATGATGGATGTAAATGTACCTCTGGTTCTTCGAGTATTAAAACTGAGCCCTTAGTTATTAAATTTCTCTCTATTAACATCTGAATAATACCAAATATCTTTATACCATATGCAACTAAATTTATGTGAAACTCTTTATCTCCCCTTTTATACACAAATCCTTTTCCCATTTCATATTCAAATTTACCTCCAATAATATTTTCAATTTTTTTGTAAATGTCTATTAATTCAATTTTTTCTGCTTTTCCCACGTTTCTTATATCTCTTAAAATATCCCAATAAATGTCTGGAATTCCATAGTTATTTGGATAATATTCCCTATATGTCGCAATTCCTTTTTCTAAATCTAAAAGAATCGGCGATGAAATAAAATTTGCCCATCCTGCTTTCAAAATCAATTCATCCTTATCAGTTTTAATCTCATCTTTATCTTTTGGTATTTTTATTGTATACACTTCATCTTTAGTTATTATTTTAATGATTCCTTCATTAGAATTAGAAAATTTATTAACAATATTCCCTAAATTTTTTTGTTGGAATATCCATTTTAGCTTATTTTGGAGACCTTCTCTGTTTCTTTTTATTAGTTTATAAGACAAACCTAAACCCAAAAGAAAGAGTACTATAGCACCAACTAAATCTGATTCTTCAAGAAGTTTATTTACTTCTTCCTTTTTTATATTTGATTTTTTTAGTATGTCTTCCAATACTTTATCTAATTCACTTATATTGAAACCATGTGAGTTTAAAATTCCATAAATACATTTTAAAATAAACGATTTTCCTGTTTGATTTACGCCAGCAATTAGTGTAAATGGTTTTAATTCCAATTCTACATTTTCTATGCATCCAATATTATAAAATTCAAATTTCATGATCCCACGTCAAAATTTTAAATTGAAATTGAATCAAAAAAATAAAAAAGAGAATTTTAATTATAGTTTTTTATTTCTAATTGCTTCAAGGATAATCTTCTGCTCTGTTCTTGCAACAACCTTTCTAATTGTGTCAACAGCATCTATATTTGCAGAGACGCTTGTTATTCCCCATTCTACCAACTTCTCAACAATGTGTGGTCTGCTTCCTGCTTGTCCACAGATTGAGGTCTTGACCCCATGTTTCTTACATGTTTTTATAACATACTCAATTAACTTCATCACTGCTGGATGATGCTCCATATAATATTTTGAGACCAACTCGTTGTTTCTGTCTATTGCAATGGTGTATTGGGTTAAGTCATTTGTTCCCAAACTTACGAAGTCGATACCTTCTTTTATAAACTCTTCAATAATCAACGCTGCTGCTGGTGTCTCAACCATTATACCAAATTCTATGTCTTTTCCTAACTCTAAACCAACTTCTCTTGCAATTTCTTTGACTTTTCTAACTTCATCTGGGTGTGTAACAAGTGGAATCATAATGTTTATGTTTTTGTAACCTTCTTCTCTCAATTTTTTAATTGCCTTTAACTCACACTTCAATATTTCTGGCTCATCCAAACTTCTTCTTATTCCTCTCCAACCCAACATTGGGTTGTGTTCTATTGGCTCGTCTTCTCCTCCTTTTAATCCCCTAAACTCATCTGTTGGAGCATCTAATGTTCTGTAAGTTACTGGTTTTGGATAGAAAGCATCTGCAACTTTTCTTATACCTTCTGCAAATACTTCAACTAATGCATCTTCTCCTTGCTCTTCTAATATCTTCTTTGGGTGTACTCCAGTTCCAAGTATCATGTGTTCTGCTCTTAAAAGCCCAACACCATCTGCTCCTGTTGCTGCTGCCCTCTCTGCAACTTCTGGCATACTTACGTTTACTTTAACTTCAGTGGCGGTGATTATTGGCACTTCTTGGATGACTGTTGTTGCTGTTACGACTTCTTTTTTCTCTTCTTTTTTCTTAAGCTCTCCTTCATAGACAATTCCTTTCTCCCCATCAACAGTAATAATCATACCATCTTTAAGCACTTTTGTTGCTTCTTTTGTCCCTACAACACAAGGAATTCCTAATTCCCTTGAGATAATTGCAGCGTGGCAGGTTAACCCACCATCATCAGTAACAATCGCACTTGCCCTTCTCATTGCTGGAACCATATCAGGAGTTGTCATCTTTGTAACTAAAACATCTCCATCCTCAACTTTTCCAATTTCATTTATATCGAAGATAACCTTAACTTTTCCAGATGCAATTCCTGGAGACGCTCCAATACCCTTAACGAGGATTTTTCCTTCGAATTCTTCTGCTTTTTCTTCTTTTTTCTCCCCTTCTCCAAGTGTTGTTATAGGTCTTGCTTGGAGCATGTATATTTTCCCCTTCTCAATTGCCCACTCAATGTCCATTGGCATTCCATAGTGTTTCTCTATGTTCATTCCAGTTTTTGCCAATTCTTTTATTTCATTTTCTTCTAAAACTTGCTTCTCTTTCAAATCTTCTGGTGTTGGAACTTCTTTAGTTTCTCCATTTTCATCTTTTATAAACATAGTGTCTTTTCTTGCTATGTGCTTGTCTATAACTTCTAATGTGGTCTTATCGACGATGTATGTATCTGGGCTAACAGTCCCACTTACGACCCCCTCTCCTAATCCCCAAGCTGCCTCAATGACCAATTGGTTGTAGTCCTTGTTTATTGGGTTTACCGTAAACATTACCCCTGCCTTATCGGCATTTACCATCTTTTGCACTACAGCAGCAAGAGCTACTTCAAAGTGGTCAAAGCCTTTCTCTTCCCTATAGAATATTGCCCTTGGGGTGAATAATGATGAGAAACATTTTTGGACGTATTTAACAACATTGTCTGCCCCTTTAACGTTTAAGAATGTTTCTTGCTGTCCAGCAAAACTTGCTTCAGGTAAATCTTCAGCGGTTGCTGAACTTCTTACAGCAACGAAAACCTCCTCTTCCCCACTAATTTCACACAATTTGTTGTATGATTCAATAATTGCCAACTTCAAATCCTCTGGCATTTCAACACTTTCAATTAACTTTCTTATTTCTTCTGATGCTTTGATTAACTTGTCGGTGTCGTTGATGTCAAGCCCACTTAATAATTTTCTTATTTTATCTTGCAGTCCGGTCTCTTTAATAAAGTGTCTGTATGCATCTGCAGTAACCACAAATGCTGGTGGAACTGGCAAGCCAGCGTTCCACATTTCTCCTAATGAAGCTCCTTTTCCTCCTGCTATGCTAACATCCTTATTTGAGAGTTCATCTAACCACGCGATTAGTTTCATATAGTATCCCTACCTGAGAGTTTTTGTTATTATGGTTAATCATTTCTTCAAGTTTTATATATATTTTTTGTGCCTAATTTAATCGGATTTCTCGAATTTATTATTTTATCATTTTGACATTTTTTGTAAAGTTCGTTATAAATTTTTGGCAATTGTTATTTTTATTTTTAGTTAATTTATAAATCTAAATATATAAATATATAAAATATTATAAAATGTAAAAATCATTTAGGGATAATGAAAATTAATTTGAAAATTAAATTAAAAACAAAAAAGATAAAAAATAATAAAATATTGATTTTATTGTTTAATTAATTCTTTCCCTTTTTCAATTACTATTTTACATGAAACAGGGAGTTTCATTGCACATCTTCTTAAAGCTTCTTTTGCATCGTTGACTTTGTCAGGGTCTACCCAAACTGTTATGACTGGCTGGTTCTTTCTTACTCTCGCTGCTGTTCCAATTGGTTTACCAAATGCTAACCTCATTCCATCTGAAATCCTATCTGCTCCAGCTCCACATGCCATTTTGTGCTCTCTTAAAACTTGGTGTGGGTAAACTCTAATTTGGAATCTGTATCCCATTCTACCGCATTTTTTCATCAAGTATTTGTTTCCTGCGACCCTTGCAGCTTCTAAGGCATTGTGTCTTATTTGGACAGGTTCCTTAACAACTAAGCTCATTTGTATAGGGAAGTCTCTTCTTGGATCTCCCATTATGTAGTGGACGATTTTTGGTTGTGGAACCCCTCTTATGTATTCTTTTCTTGTGTATGGTGGTTTATCTACACCTCTGTAGCATTTACCTGGTCTCAATGCCATAATCATTCCTCCATACTTTTGTTACGTGTTTACTATTAAAGTTATGATTTTATTTAAATTTAATGTATCTCAAATGTCAAACTCCTAATCGCCATCATTATTAATTTTTTGATATATAAATCTTTCTTTTGTCGAAATAAATATAAACGGCAAAACATAGTTTTGCCGTATATCATTTCCGCACACGACTATATTTGACCACTGTTAGTTATTTTAACATAACAAATTTTTTAAAGGGCAACAAATTATTAGTTATAATTCAAAGTATAAAGTCTATTTGTACTTTTAATTTCATTATGGATTGTAGTTATCGAACGAAGGTTTGAGTATAGTTGTGTGCGGAATAGTTGAATAACGTAGTTATTCAACTTCCCTGCAACCGAAGGTTGCAGTGGATTTTTGAAATTATCCATACATTAATGAATTTCAAATGGTAGTTATTCTTCTTTAAAATTTGAAATAATCCCTAAATTTTCCAAAAATTTATTTAATAGGTATATTTAAATTCTAACGCACACAACTATAATGTCCACTGCAACCTATAGCTGCAGGGAAGTTGAATAATCATAAATTATTCAACTAAAACCTAAGGTTTTCATCTAATTTATAACACAAACGGCTATAGTTGGTTATTGATGATCTTGTATGCAATTTCTTTTGCCGCTTCTCTTTTCTCATGTAAGTCCTTTAAAAACTCAACAATTTTCTCATAGCAGTATTTTTTACATTTTCCACAGGTTAGTTCTCCTTTTTTACATTTTTCATAGATTTCTAAGAGTTCTTTGTCATCTTTTATTAAATGGTATGCATAGAGTTCATAAACCACACATTCTTCTGGAATACCACCAAGTTTTTTATGTTCCTCTAATGTTGATCTTCCTCCTGTTTTGCATGACATGATTTTCTTCTTAACACTCTTCTCATCATCTGTTAAGAATATAGCAGTGTCTGGTTTTGATGAACTCATCTTTCCTCCTAAGAGTCCCGTCATGAACCTGTGGTATGTTGAGGATGGTGGGATGAATTTGTATTCCTTTGCCCTATTTGCAATGTCTCTTGTTAATCTTATGTGTGGGTCCTGGTCAATACCAACTGGCACAACAACAGGAATTCCCCTACTTGTTTTTAGGTCGTCCTCCAACTGCGGATGCAATATGTCTGCAACCTGAATTAAAGGAGCAAATAAGTGTCCAATATTTGTCTCTCCACCAAACCCATAAATTGCCCTCATCTCACTTAAATTTGTTCTTTTTGATAGTATATATGCTAAATCCTTAACTTTGTTGTATTTTGATTGTAAGTAAACATTTATCTTCTCTGGATCTAATCCAAGTGCAATGTAGTTTGTTATATATTCCTCAACCGCAAGTTTTTTTGTGGTTTCAAAGTCCATACCCCTTGCTGCATACGCTTCCATATCTGCTATCGGAATGTGGATCTCTGCGTTATAATCCTGATAGTAGAGGAGTTGGTCAACAATCATCTTATGCCCAAAGTGCATTCTACCAGATGGCATCATTCCACTAACAACGGCAAATTTCTTTTTATTTTTCATTGCGTCAATGATTCTTTCAAAATCCCTATGCCCAAAAATAATCCCTCTTCTCATTAGGTAGTGGGGATTTTCAATGTTCTTAATGATTTCATTTATGGGCTTTATCCCAAAGTTTTCCATAGTTTTTTTGTAGTCGATGTTATCTGAGACATCCCATGGAGTTATCAACGTTCCACCTCTAATTAATTTTTAATCTAAAAAAGGTGTGTTTTATTGGTTATAGGAATATAGAAAAATATTATCAATGGAAATACTATAAGGAGAGATGCCAAGCAAAGTGATAACAGTTATAAAGCAATTTACGAGGCATCACCGAGCGAAACGGGTATAGTTGCGCATTAGGAATGATTATTTGCTTTCAACAAGATTGTTTTTGAATATTTTTTAACTTATGTAATTATTGTGTTTCATCAAACGTCTAAAAAATTTATTTTGGTTATGGTTGTTTGATATACGGTAAAACGTTTTGCCATTATATTTATGCATTAATGAATTTCTAAGATAACATTTATCCATCTTTAAAATTTGAAATAAGGTATAAATCTTTAAGAATTTACAACAATTACGGCAAAACTTTCAGTTTTGCCAAATAATATATCTAAGAGGCATTGCTGAGCGAAGCGAAGCAATGCATCCGATTTGGATGAAACCTTTTTTAAAGGTTTCTTATATATCTTCAGGCAATTTTGCAGCAATGTCATGGTGTTCAGCAAGACCTAAGGCAGCAACTGCCCCAATAATTCCGCCTTCACCATTAACTTTAATAATTCTTATGTCATTTTGCATTGCAACTGCTCTCGCGTCCTCTATTGAAACCAATTCCCTCTTTGCTCTCAAAGTAAATAACTTCATACTCTTTGATGGGGTTATCCCATAGTATATTGCCATAGCAGTATCATCAGACAAACTCTTTTCCTTTAACTCTTTTTTTATTAAATCATCAATTTTGTATTTATATTTAGGATAAACAGCAAAGGTTAAAGCAATAGAGACACAATTTTGTGTTTTGTTTGGATTTCCTGGATAGAGTTGAACAATTGTATGGTCCATATAATACCCATAACCCTTCTTTTCAACGACCTTACCAATTTCATTAGCTAAAACCCATGTGGCTCCTTCCTCTTTTGTATCAGTATCATCTATCCCAACAATAACCTTTTCCATTTTTGGTGTTATAACTTCTGCTTTTCCTAATTTTGAACCTCCACCCTTTTGGTGGATTATTACATCAACTACGTTCTCTGCCTTCTTTCTCATCTCCGCCCCTACTCCAGCTCCAGCTAATCCAGCATGGACTATGTGGACATTATCACCCTTTAAAAACACTTCCTCAATACCAGCGGCAGATAGTGAGGGAATTAAATTTAACTCTGCTTTTCCAATCTTTGTGACAAAATGGTGCTTATTTCCCTCTCTCCATGCTGAGACAATTAAGGGAGATGTTCTTTGATACTGATAGACGACCCACTCTGCTCCATTTGGGCAGGGATGTTCTTCAACTAATTCCACTAAGTTGAGTCCTTTATCAACCATTGCAACAATCCTTTTATAATACAAATCCTCCATAAAAATCACCATCGACCTTAACGTTCTTCTAAATACCTCATAAGCTCTAAATAATTATCATTACCAGTTTTTGCTATGGCATAGTTTAGAATTGCAAATTCTAATTGTCTTTCAACATCTTCGAGGTCTTTCTTTAAAGTTTCAATTTTATGGTATATATCCCATCTTGAAGATTCATCTAAACTAATTTCAATACTTTTAAATTTTTTAAAAAGTTTTTTAATTTCATTATAATTTGAAATATTTATATTTTTATTCAACTTATCTAAAAGTTTTTCAGTTATCTCAATGTCTTTTGCTAAGTTCTTAAGTTTAATGTCCAATTCTTCAAAATCTTCAAGGATACTTTCGAGTATTCCAATTTCATCACGGATTTTTACGTATTTAACAAGCAGTTCTTTTAGTTTGTCCTTTTCTTCAAAATCCTTATCTTTTAGTATAATTAGCTCTGCTATTTTTTTAAGGTCCATCTCTTCCATGATTTCCCTCGTAATCAGGGCTTAACATGCCTTATATTAACGAGGGCCCCATGTTTAGCCTTTTTCATTTCCAAACCGCTCATCAATGCTCTGCCAACACCAACAACTTCATCATCCTTTATTAAAATAACCTCATCATTAACAGATATATTCTCATTGCAGTCCTTAAATCCTGGAGCAAATAAACTTCCTTTTCTTATGTCATAGTTGACTTCTACATATAAAGAATCTTTTCTACTCAACTCCCAAAGTAATTCTCCACCTTGCAAAGTTAAGACAAATAGACCATTATTTTCATTTAATGAGCAAATTTGAACTAATTTTCCATCTTTGTTTATGAGGAATCTTTTATTAGGTCTTTCTTTTATAACAACATCGTTTGGAATAAAATTGACTCCAAACTGGAACTTTGCCAATTGTTGGTAGTTGTGTATTTTTTGCTCTTTCTTTTTTAGGTTTATATTATGTTCCTCTTTTATTTTTTTGAGAGTTTCTTTTAAGCTATTCAGGGATTCATCTGAGAGTGGATTTCCATCAACTGCAGTATTTATGTAATCATCTAAATCCAAAATCTCCAAATAATGTTCTGGTAAGTGGGAGATAATTATAGCATCCCCAAATTTCTCTTTAACCTTTTTTATGTAGTTTTTTAGACATTCATTTATAAACTCTACTTCTTCATTACTCCATTCCCCAGTTACTGGGATATCGTAATTAACAACGCCCTCCAATGCCCTTGGCACTAAACCATAAGGAGATGTTAATATAACTTCCTCTACAACCATTTTAGATGAGTTTATTGCATTTATAAAGAATTTGTGTGATTTGGATGTAGAATAGGGCTTTTTTGATGAGCATGGAAGGAGAACAACGACATTTGTAAATGGCTCATAGTTCTTAGCTCTTTCAATGTATTTTTTAACCTCTGGGATTCTTGTTTCATCTATACAAACGATAATCTTTTTGCCTTTTGATAATGGGATGTTCCTTAAATCTGGATTGTATCTTCTGTAATTTGCCCTTAAATGTGGGTGGGATATTACTGTTTCCTCTACCAAATTCCTTAAACACCCTTCTTTTATACAGTATCTTACTTCCTCCAAAACCTCGTCTATTATTTTTTTGTTGTGTGCGTAGAGTGTTTCAAAATCATCGTTGGATTTAATTAGGCGATTTTTTGTAAATTTATAGCCAAGGGATGCGTAATATTTTGCAGAGATGTCATCAAAATAATCAACACCCATATAAACAAGAAGTGGTATTTCATAAGGTAATGCAGATGGGAAATATATGCCTGAATTCGGAGAGATTTTTTCCCTTATTTTTGGAATGATTAAGAGTTCTTTTCTTTCAATTAACCTCCTGCTATCTGCTATTATATACAAATCAACGTCCTCTATCTTTAACAAATCAACATGCTTCCCAACATTTATAATTTGGTAGGTTATCTCCTCATCTTTGTATGTTGTTTTTTCAACAAATGATGATTCAAAAATCCCCACAATCTCTTTTGGAGTATCAAACGGCATTTTTATTGTTGGTGTTTTTATCTCAATATCTATTAGGTTGGGAGTTAATACTCCACTTTTATCTTTGCAAACTCTTCCTATATCATAAGCTATGGGTTCAAGCATTTTACCACTTTATTTTTTGTTTTTGAGGATATTAATAATTTCATCATCAACGGGTTTCATTGCATGTCCTATTCTACTTATATTTTTGACACATTCTTCAAAGGTTTTTCCA
This sequence comes from Methanotorris igneus Kol 5, assembly GCF_000214415.1. NCBI lineage: Archaea > Methanobacteriati > Methanobacteriota > Methanococci > Methanococcales > Methanocaldococcaceae > Methanotorris > Methanotorris igneus. The sequence continues at coordinate 784,212 of NC_015562.1, read as the reverse complement.
ACAATACCATTATTTGGAGGAACTTCTGCAAATAAAGAACTATAAACCGCAAAGCATCCAGAGGCAAGTTTTAATGCACATCCGATTTTTCCTCCATCACATATAATGCCCACTAAATTTGCTGTGAAGCTTTTTACTGCCTCTGTTATTTTATTTGTATCATTTCCGTGGATGTAATAGCATAACCCACACAAAGCTCCTAAACCTCCTCTATTCACACACCCACACATTGAGGAGATGTAGGATGAGTGGTAGGTTGCATAGATTGTTACCAGTGCAGATAAGGTTAGGGATTTTATTAATCTTTCAATATCTTTGCCTTTATTTATTTCATGATATGCAATAATTGGCATCGTTGCCATTATACCCATATTCCCACTACCTGCAATTGCCATCGCTGGTTTGTTAGTTCCTTTCATCCTCTCATAGCATGCTGATGTAGTTTTTTCTACAATATACGAAAGCTCATCATTCCCAAGTTTTAAATATTCACTCTTTGCAAGTTCTTTATTTGTTTCTATTGTTTCTAATATTATGTCCTCAACTTCTTTTGGGATGTCTTCAATATATTCCAAAAAATCAGATAAACCCAACGATTTAAATGCATTTTTTAATTCTTCATCCTCTTCTTTTGTATTTAAATGACTACCTTTTATTACAGTTGATTTTGTCTCTCCATTTTTGGTTTTTATTACAACTTTGCAGTATATGTCTCCATCAACAACATCAATTTTTAACCTGTCTTTTATATAACCTTCCAATTCTTTGCTGTATTCTATCCCATCAAAAATTAGCAATCTTTTCTCCGCATCTCCTAATAACCCACCAACAACCGCTGGCAAAATTCCAAAACCATTTGTGTTTGGCACTCCAACAGAGAATGCGTTTTTAAATGTCCCCTTGTCGAGAGTTAAATTTATCTTTTCTATCTCATAAGGATTCTCTGGTTTGCATAGAGCAATAGTATAACCAATTAATCCCACTTCTGTACATCCAAGAGCTTTAACAATTTCTTTCTTTAAAATTTTTGTCATTAATTCTTTTTTGTCCATAAGGGACACCAATACTTTTTATGCTTTAAAAATTTCTCAAAAATACAAGCTCTATTTTAAATTCTTCAATTGTGAAGATGTAAAAAGTTTTATCAAGAAAATATCTCATATCGCTAATTAAAAAGGTTTCATTTAAGAAGGATGCATTACTTCACTTCGTTTGCATTTATCTCTTCCCCAATTCCTCAACCATAAGCAATGCACAATATTCTCCACAAATACTACATGCCTTTTCATCTACTGAAGGAATCTCTTCTCTCATCTTCTTAGGTTTTTCTTTGTCAATAGCCAACTCAAACTGCTTTTCCCAATCGTGGTTTTTCCTTGCATGTGCCATTGCAATTTCTTTTTCCCATGCTTTCGCATTTCCTTTTGCAACATCTGCTGCCTGAGCGGCAATTTTTGCTGCTATAACTCCCTCTTTAACATCCTCCTCAGTCATTATCCTAACATGCTCAGAAGGGGTTACATAGCACAAGAAATTAGCTCCGAAATATGCTGCAAAAGCTCCTCCTATTGCTGAAGTAATGTGATCATATCCTGGAGCCAAATCAGTAACAATTGGCCCCAAAACATAGAATGGGGCATTTCTGCAGATGCTCTTTTGTATCTTTATGTTTGCATCAATATTGTTTAGTGGCACATGTCCTGGTCCTTCAACCATGCATTGAACGCCTCTTTCTCTGCATCTATCAACCAATTCCCCTAATATAATGAGTTCGTGGATTTGTGCCCTATCGGTATTATCTGCCAAGCATCCCGGTCTCATACCATCTCCTAAACTTATGGTCACGTCATATTCTTTGAGTATATCCAACAAATAATCAAAGTTCTTATAGAGTGGATTTTCTTCTCCATGATATAGTATGTAGGCGGTTAAAAATGATCCTCCTCTGCTAACAACACCCATTATTCTGCCACTTTTTTTAAGCGTCTCTACGCTCTCCTTTGTTATTCCACAATGCAAGGTCATAAAGTCAACGCCTTCTTTTGCCTGCCTTTCTATAACATTGAATATTAAATCCTCATCCATATCTACAACTCTACCATACTTTTTCTTTGCCTCAACACCAACCTCATAAATTGGCACTGTTCCAATTGGTAAGTTTGTTGCTTCCATTATTGCCTTTCTAATTTTTTTCAAGTCTCCTCCAGTGCTTAAGTCCATTATTGCATCTGCCCCATACTTTTCGGCAATCTTTGCCTTTCTAACTTCCAAATCAATATCCACGAAATCTGGGGAAGTCCCTATATTTGCATTTATCTTTGTCCTTAACCCTTCTCCAATACCTACTGGTTTTGTGTCTCTGTTTATGTTTTTTGGAATGACAACATATCCCTTTGCAATCAATCTTCTCAATTTATCAGCTTCTATACCTTCTTCCTTTGCGACGAATTCCATTTCTTTTGTGATTATACCGTTTTTAGCATCGATCATTTGTGTCATAATTATCACTTCCAATAATCCCTATGAAAAATCAAGAAAATGAACCAAAAACCCATAAACGGCAAAAAATAAAAATTTTCTATCTCTTACCACTATCCCTAAATTAAATATATAAATCTAACTTATAAAAACATTGGCAATATTATTTTTATACCCTTAATATAACCTAATTCTCATTATATATTTAAATATTTACATATATGAATTATCCTTATCACCTTTTTAATCATTATTAAAGTAATTAAAAAAAACAAAACTTAACATTTAATTTTGATACATATGCTATATGATTATTTTACAATGGTTATTCCTAAGCATGGAGTGGTAAAATGTGGAACTTAGAAACTGAAAGAATCATTAACGAGATAGAAAAAAGAAATGCAAAAAGAATTTTATTCCAAGCTCCAGAAGGATTAAAGAAGGATGTTGAGAAAGAGATTGAGAAAATAAAAAAATATTTTGATGAGAAGGGAAAAAGTTTGGAGTTGATGATTTGGGGAGGAACGTGCTTTGGTGGTTGTGATTTGGTTGATAATGAAGTTAAACATTTAGGAATTGATTTGATTATCCACTATGGGCATGAGGAGTTAGAATATGCAAAACCTTCAATCCCAACGATTTTTGTCCCAGTTTATCATATTTTTGATGAAGAAGAGAAAAATGAAATACTAAAAGATATTGAGGATATTATAAAAGAGAAAAACATCACCACTGTAGCAACAACAATCCAATACAAAGAACTTCTAAAAAAATACAACCCTACCATTATATTGGGATGTAGAGCAGAAATAAATAAAGAAGGCAATGTTTTATTTGTTGGAACTGGGAGGTTTCATCCGCTGATGATTGCATACAAAATAAAAAAGTCAGTAACTATTTACAACCCAGCAACAAGGGAAATTTCGTCCATTGAAGAGGATGAGATAAACAAATTGATTAAGAGGAGAATTGGCATAATCTCAAAGTTGGTGATAAATCCCCCAAAGAAAATTGGTATCGTTTTATCTACAAAAAAAGGACAATGTAGAAAGAAAATCTTTGAATATGTGAAGGATTTATTAAAAAATGCTGGTATTGATTATATATCGATTGTTGTAAATAGTCTATCTCCCCAATCCTTAATTTATGATGTTGATGCGTATGTAATAGTTGCATGTCCGAGAATTGTGATGGATGATTCTGCTCTATATGACAAACCAATACTAACTCCAAAGGAGTTAGAAATGCTAATAAAGGGAGAATTTGAGTATGTATTTGATGAAATAAAGAAAGAGGATTTTGAGGGATAGTATGCTCTTCAAATATTCGATAAAAACAAATTCAAGAGAAGAGATGATTGATATAACAAGTTATGTTGAGGAAAGTGTTAAAAAAGCAAATGTAAAGGAAGGGGTGGTAGTAGTATTTACTCCCCACACAACATCAGCCATAACTATAAACGAGAATGCCGATCCTTCTGTGAGGAGGGATATAATAGCATTCCTAAAAGATAAAATCCCAAGGGATTATCCATTTACACACATAGAAGGGAACTCTGATGCTCATATAAAGAGTTCCACATTTGGATGTTCTTTGACGGTTATAATTACAAATGGGAAATTGCTCTTAGGAACATGGCAGGGCATTTATTTCTGTGAATTTGACGGTCCAAGACATAGGAATTTTTATGTCAAGGTCATAGAGGGTTAATCTTTTAGATTTTTAAAATGATAGATAATATAGAAAATACGTAGATATTCCTAAAATTATATGTTTTTACAATTTTTCTATTTTGTGTATAGTTGTTCTGTGAATGTTACTATATAGTCAGTGACAAAACTTTCTGATATATTATGTTTAAATAGCTAACAAAATTCAGCAAACGACTATAATACTTAGCGTAAATTTCAATTTGAAGATTGTTTAACAAATTCTAATTTAAATTCAAAGTTTGTTATGTGTTTTTAAATTGCAGAACTACTATAATCAATGTATTCAATTGAATTGAGCTAAAAAATTTTACAGTTGTGTTATAAAAGCACACAAAACCAAAAAGTATATATAATAGTTTTGAGTATTGTATTTGTGCCGACATGGGTTGTGCAGGGGTCGCCAAGCCTGGCCAAAGGCGCCGGACTTAAGATCCGGTCCCGAAGGGGTTCGGGGGTTCAAATCCCCTCCCCTGCACCATTTTTAATTTTAGGCATCTAAATTGATAAATTTAGATATATCGTTCTTTTTTTGCTAAAATTTTTATACACCTTTAGCGTTTTTTAAATTGAATTAAAACTGAAGGTGAGAGTTTGATAATTGGTGTTTTAGGAATTCAAGGGGCTATTGAAGAACACGAAGAAGCGATAAAAAAAGCAGGTTATGAAGCAAAAAGAGTTAGATTTGTTGAAGATTTAAAAGACATAGATGCGTTAATTATTCCAGGTGGAGAGAGCACAACAATGGGTAAGTTAATGGTTAAATACGGGTTTATGGATGCATTAAAGAATTCTGATTTACCAATATTGGGAACCTGTGCAGGTATGGTTCTCTTATCGAAAGGAACTGGTAGAAAACAACCATTATTGGAGTTAATGAATGTAACTATAAAAAGAAATGCTTACGGAAGTCAGAGGGAAAGTTTTGAAAAAGACCTTGAGATGAAAGGTGTAGGGAAAATCCACGCTGTGTTTATAAGAGCTCCAGTTGTTGATAAAATATTGAGCGATGATGTTGAAGTTCTTGCAATGGATGATGATAAGATTGTGGGAGTTAGAGAAGGCAAATATGTAGGATTATCTTTCCACCCAGAACTTTCAGAGGATGGATATAGAGTTTATAAGTATTTTGTTGAAGAGGTTGTTAAGAAATAAAAACAAATATTGAAAAATAAATTAGGTTAAAATTATAGTCGTGTGCGTTAGAAATTGGAAATATACTATTGATAAATTCTTAAAGATTTATCCATTATTTCAAATTTTAAGGAAGGATAATGATTATTTAAAAATTCATTAATGCATAAATAAGTTTAAAAATCCACTGCAACCTTCGGTTGCAGGGAAGTTGAATAACCGTAGGTTATTCAACTATTTCGCACACGACTATAACTAATCTTTTCAACTTTCACAGCACACTTAAATTCTGAAAGAAACTTTTAGAATAAAGTTTCATCAAAATGAATAGGATGTTTCGTTTTGTTTGACATCTTTTTTTCTGGATGATTGATTAACCTTTTCAACCTTTACAGCACATACTTTAAGTTCTGGAATCTTACAGTTTGGATCAAGAGCAGTATTTGTTAGTATATTTGCGGTAGTTTCTGCAAAGTGGAATGGCATAAATACCACTCCTTTTTTAATATCTTCAGTAATTCTCGCTTTTACAACAACCTCTCCTCTTCTTGATGATACTTTAACTAACTCGTTATTTTTAATGCCTAATTTTTTAGCATCTTCTGGGTGCAACTCCATGAATCCTTCGTTTATTTCGTTTATTATGTGCTTGCTTCTCCTTGTCATTGTTCCTGTGTGATAGTGGAATATTATTCTTCCGGTTGTTAGGATGAATGGGTATTCTTTATCTGGCAATTCTGCAGGTTCTTTGTATTCAACTGGGAAGATAACTCCTAAACCATCTGGAGTTAAGAACTTCTCAGTGTGTAAAATTGGTGTTCCTGGATGTTTTTCATCTTTACACGGCCACTGTATACCATCAACTACTAATCTGTCATAGGTAATTCCTGCATATTGAGGTGTTACTTTTCTAATCTCCTCAAATATTTCTCTTGGTGAGTTGTAATTAAACAACTCTTTGTATCCCATCTTTTCTGCAAGTTTTTTGATTATTATCCAATCTTCTAATGCCTCTCCTGGTGGATTTACTGCTTTTCTTATTCTTTGTACTCTCCTCTCTGTATTCGTGAATGTCCCATCTTTCTCTGCCCAGCATGCCGCTGGAAGGACAATATCGGCCAATTCTGCAGTTTCAGTTAGGAATATATCCTGAACTACCAGAAAATCAAGGGATTTTAAAGCATGTTCAACATGCCCAATATCTGGATCTGATACCATCGGGTTCTCTCCCATTATGTAGAGACATTTTATATCTTTACCTGCATTTTCAATCATTTCAGGAATTGATAAACCTGGCTCATGGTTCAACTCAACTCCCCAAAATTCTTCAAATTTCTCGTAGGCAACATTTACTTTTTGATAACCGGGGAATACATTAGGTAGAGCACCCATATCACAAGCTCCTTGGACGTTGTTTTGCCCTCTTAGTGGATTAACTCCAGTTCCCCTCTTCCCTATATTTCCAGTTATCATTGCTAAATTGCATAATGCTTTTACTCCATCTACACCCGATGTGAATTGAGTAACTCCCATACAGTAAAGTATTGATGCTCTTTCAGCACTTCCATACATTTTTGCTGCCTTTATGATTAACTCAGGAGAAACTCCACAGATTTTTGAAACATATTCAGGAGGGTATTTTTTCACAACTTTTTTTAACCCTTCAAATCCTTTTGTTCTATTTTTTATGAATTCCTCATCAATTAGTCCCTCTTTTATAATTACATGCATCATTGCATTTATAAGCGCTACATTTGTTCCTGGGATTATTTGGAGGAATAGATCGGCATTTTTTGCGGTAGGTGTTTTTCTTGGGTCAATTACTATTACCTTAGCTCCCTTATCCTTTGCTCTAACAACTCTCCTTGCGATTAATGGGTGTTGTTCAAAGGTATTAGAACCAATTATTAATATACAGTCTGCATCTTCAATATCTTCAATTGAGTTTGTCATGGCACCGGACCCAAAGGCTTCCCCTAAACCTACAACAGTCGCAGAGTGTCAAAGCCTTGCGCAGTGGTCTATGTTGTTAGTTTTTATAACTGCCCTCGCAAATTTTTGGAAAATATAGTTGTCTTCATTTGTACATCTTGCAGATGAGAAAAATCCAATTTCGTCTGGGGAATATTCTTTTAACATACTTGCAATCAAATTCAATGCTTCATCCCAAGTAACTTCAACAAATTCTCCATTCTTTTTAATTAATGGTTTTTTTAATCTATCTTTGCTATGAATAAATTCATAGCAATAACTCCCCTTAATGCAGGTTTTTCCCTCATTTATAGGGTGCCTTTTAAATGGATAAGTTCCTACAACTTTCCCATCCTTTACAATTAAATCTACCCCGCAACCAGTTCCACAGTATGGGCAAATTGTATGGACAAATTTTAAGTTCATAATCCATCACCATTATTTTTGTAATTGGGAAGCCTTTGGGTCTTTTTTCGCCACCTGCTCCCAAGAGGGTTCGCAGAGTGGCGGGTGCCATGGAGTAGAGCGACTAATGGTAAAATATATACGGCAAAATCCTATGGATCTTGCCATTAATTTTTAAATTAATTTATAAACTTGTAAAATTTTAAGTGGTCATTATTCCCTTTTAAATTTTTAAAATTGAGTGTTTAATGCCTCATAAATTTTATTGAAGTTATGTTCATCGAAGCGAAGCTTCGAGCAGCGAAAACTCCGCAGGAGTTTTCGCCTAAACTCTTAGCGCACACAACTATAAAATAAATAAAAGATTCAAAAATATAGGATTAAAGATTAAAAATATTAGAATATTAATTTTATTTATAGAAAATTGGATGAAAAATGAAAATTGATATTAGCAAAGTTTTTTGAGTTCTCCAGTTTCAACATCTATCAGATATCCTTCAACAGTTATGTCCTTTGGAATTGCAGGATGGTTTTTTATTATATTTACACCTTCAATTACATTTTTTTCTTCATCGTCAATCTTACCTAACCAACATTTGAGGTTTGGGGTGAAGTAAGGGTTAGCCCCTCTCTCAATCATCTTCTTTTTAATTTCTTCAACATCAATGGATTTCATTCCACAATCCGTATGCCCAACAACCATAACCTTCTCTACACCTAAACAATAAATTGCAACAACAAGAGACCTTATTACATCATCAGTTATTATGTTCCCTGCATTTTTGATAACTTTAGCGTCTCCTCTTTTTACTCCTAATTTTTCAGATAGGAAATTTACAAGACGAGCATCCATACAAGTAACTATTGCAAGTTTCTTCTTAGGTTTTACATTCCCCAAATTTATCCCTCCGTTTGTGTTCAAAATCATTTTGTGACGAGTAATATATAATCTTTAATTTTAAAATTTCAATTTACGGATAATGAATGTTTGAATATCCAATATTTAAATTTAGTCGGATAACATTTCAAAATATTGGCTTGGGTTAAAATTTTGGCAATAGAAACTTAAAAAACAGAATTACAATAAAATTAATTACACGTATTAAGAAACAGAACTAAACTAAAAATAGAGTAAGTAGGACTATTGTTAGGGGTCTGTCCAACGTGAACAATCATAGACATAATGTCTACGTTGGACTTGGATGTCATCAGCCTCAGTTCCCTCTAGGTTCATCGGGAACATATCATCGGTCTCCATCCCTGTCACGGACATAAAAACCTAACGGTTTTTAAGTTCCCGTCGCTTCGCTCCGGGAGAACTCCAGCTCCGCCTATGCTATGGTTTTAACCCTGCCCTCTTGGGACTCCATTTTACTCCCGCATCTGGGCAGGGGTATAAAAACAAACTTCCAACCGAAATCGTATTGACTTACAAGATTAAACACAATTAATAACTACACATTTATAGTATATATAGTTTTATAGTTTCAAACGGCAAATTTATCCAATGTATCTTAAGTCTTCATCACTTGGTGGTTTTGGTTGTTGTTGCATCATAACTTCTTCTTCAAACTTTCTAATCTTTTCAAGGAATTTCTCCATTTCTTTTGCCCTCTCTTCCAATTCTTTCATGTCAATTTCAAACCCAACTATCTTTGAGAATTTCTCTAAAACTGCCCTTGCTGATTTTGGGTCAACCAAGTACCCTGGTGTCTCCCCCATCAAACAAACTCCTTCAATACCATTCAATTTTGAGAATGTGAGCATCAACCCAGCAGCCCCTACAATTCCTCCACCATCCTTTCTGAATTCAACTCCATACTCCTTCAACTTTTCAGCAAGTTCTTTTGACGTTGCCGCAGCATAGACTTTTGGAACATCAGTTATTTTTCCAACACCGAATCCCCCTAATGTGTACGTCATCTTAGCCCCATACTTAATTCCAATCTCAACGAGTTTTTCTGCGAGGTAGTATTGACCTATTGGGGACAATGCTTGAGTATTTCCTAAAACAACGATCATTGGAATTGGCTCTCTTATTATGTAAAATTCATTGTTCATGAACTCAACAGTTCCATCCTCATTAACCAAAACTTGTGGTGGGAAGTCATAACAATACAACTCTAAGAACTTCTCCCCCTTAAACTCACGGACAATATGCTCTGCCGCAATCCTCCCAACATGTCCAATACCAGGAAGCCCCTCCACAAGAATGGCATTTTCTAATGGCTCAACATCCCTTATTTTTCTTTCTATAATCTTTACCATAGATAACCCTCCTCAGATTATTTTTATTATTAATAATATTTATAGTCACTCATTTTTTAAGTTTCTTTTTATACATCTTTGCAAACTTTCTCAACATCATAACTTCTTCCTCAGAAACATCCAAGATTTCTTTAATTTTCTTTGATAAAGGACTTTCACCAAATAATAAAGATATTGCACTTGTAAAGTTCCTTGGGAATCTTATATCTGCTTTATCAAAGTCAATAATCCATACTTTATTTTTTGAGTCGTTAATAAGGATATGCTTCCCCCCTTGAATTTCCCCGTGGTCTATACCAATTAAATCTAACCTAACACACTGCCTAAAAATTTCTTCTACAATTTTTAGCAGTTTTTCTTTATCGTCTTTTGTTAGATTTTCAACATAATACTTCAATGCCACACCATCAACAAACTCAGTTATTAAATAATCATTGCTGTATCTATAAACCTTTGGCCCAACGCTCACCTTATTAACAATTTCCAGCATCTTTCCTTCATGGAGGACAGTATTTTTTGGGGTGTCTTTCCTTGGTATTTTTATGGCTACATCTTTGCCATCAAACTCTCCTCTTAAAACAACCCCCCTATGTCCTTTACCAACAACTTCTTTAAAAACTACACCCTCATCTATAAGTTTTTTAAGGATTTCCTCATTTAAAATGTTTTTTATAATTTCGTTATATCCTTTAATCTCAAGCATGGTTTTCCCAGTTTTGTTGTTTTTAAATGCTAATTCAATTTAATATGATTTAATGTGATTTTGTTTTAAAAATGCCGTATAACACATAACCAACCCCACACAGCAATACTGGATACACAAAGCCCCACATTGCCAATACCAAAGACACAAAAAATACTCCAATCAACACTTTATGTGGATATTTTGGATAACTTATGTCGCTAATCATCAACAACCCCACAATTATTGCAATAATTGAAATTAAAACTTTATTATCCAAAACCTCACAAAATGATGCCAAAACCAAAGCACCTGCTGGAATGGGCAAGCCAACGAAATGCTTAACATTCAATATTCCAAACCTTGCCAACCTCAAAGCCCCACATAGAGCAAAAATCAACGCAGAGATTAAGGCAAAGTTACTTTCAAAATTATAATAAAGCAAATACGCAGGGGCAACACCAAAACTTACAACGTCGCAAATACTATCCAACTCAGCCCCAAAGTCAGAGACGGTATTTGTTTTCCTTGCAACAAAACCATCCATGGCATCAAAAATAATGGATAAGTAGATAAACCTAAAATCATGCAACAATATTGCTAAAAGTCCAAATATGATGTTTGCCATTGTAACATAATCAGAGATGGTTATTATTTTCCTTATGCTGAACATATTCCCACTTTACTTTCTTTCTAATCTTCTTTTAATTGCTATGAATAAACTACCGAGTAGGATTAATGAGATGATTCTTATAAACCATTCATAACTTGCTAATGTTTGTAATTGTTCTTTTTGTATTGGATTAGTAGTTGAATTTATGATATCTTTATCTATTCCTAATTGGAAAAATGCTCTTAATGTCTGCCCAAGTAATTCATTATAATGTGCCATTGTAGTTTTTAATGGTTCTGGTGTGTGATTATAGATATACAAACCTACTGAATCAAAAGCTTTTAAGTCAATGTTCGGTAGTAAAATAGGAAATACAAACAACACAAAAATTAATGATATTATTATTGGTTTTGTTATTGATTCTCCATAGTTTGATGTTATTTTGTATATATCAAATGAAATTCCTTCTAAAAGCTCTTTTAGATATTTTATGATTTTTAATAAATATTTTGTAATCCCCAAGTATGCGACTATATACGAAATCACCAGTAGCGAGATTACTAATAGTGTTAGCATCATTGTAAAATACAAACCAAATAGTAATGATACAGATATTAAAATTATTAAAATCCAAATAATAATTTTATATTTTTCATAATTTGGCACAACTATTTTTCTCATTAACTCCATTTCATAAATAAATAATTCAGAAGCTTCAACAAATGTCCTATTGTTCTCAAAAGATTTTCTTATATTTCTATATTCTTTTAGGACTGTTTCCTCTCTTAAATATGGTGAAATAATATCTACCAAAGCCCTTAAAAATTCCTTATATTGATTAGTATTATCAAAATTAACATATTTTTTGTCTATTTTTTCTTTTATTTTGTTGGTTAATTCATCCAATTCTTGATTTTTTTCTTTTAGTTTATTTTCGCATTCCTGCAACTCTTTTTCATTAGTAAAAGGATAATTCTTTTTATTATTTAATTCATTAATATCATTTAATAGATTTTTAAATTTGTCAAACAATTCTTTTTCTTCCTTTATAAATTTTAATAAATAATCATCTAAAATTTTCTCCGCTTCTGCAATTATTGTTATGTCTTTTACATCCGTTAATAAAAAAGATGTTTTTGATAACGAAAAATTGATAAATGTTGTATTTTCTGGCTCTTTAAAATTAACCAAGTTGAAAATTACTATTCCTTTATCTTTATCTTTTTCTTTCTTTTTAAAAAAGACAATGTCCTCAAAAATTGTTTCTAAAAAGGATAACTGACCAAATGAAATATCTGTAAATTTAGTTATGGATTTAAATGTTGATTTTTCAAATTTTGCTATATTAAAAGATGAATTGCTGAAATCAACTTCTCCTTTAAATTTTGAACCCCAAAAATAAACTTCTTCTTCAAATGTTGAATCCCAAAAATAAACTCCTCCTTTAAATGTTGAAAAAATAAAATAAACTCCTTCTTTAAATGTTGAAAAAATAAAATAAACTCCTTCTTTAAATGTTGAAAAAATAAAATAAACTCCTCCTTCAAATGTTGAACCCCAAAAATCAACTTCTCCTTCAAATGTTGAACACCTAAAATCAATTCCTCCTTTAAATATTGAATACCTAAAATTAACATTTTTCTCAAATACAATTCTAATTCTTATATTTTTTTCTACTATCTTGAACATTATGAAATTACCATTAAATACAACATTTTCAATATTTATTTCAATCGCTCATCTTCAAGTATCATTACATAATATAAGCGATAGTAATTTAGAGAACCAGTTCGATTTATAGTTATAGATAAATGTATGGAAGCTTACATATAAGTGGAGATTTCTTCGACTAATGCCTCGATGTTTTCTTAAATGGGGTTTGATTATCGAATGGAAGCATTCGCAGTTATTAACGTGGGAGATGCCGTTAGAGTATTCTTTCGATGCATGATTAACTGTCAAATGTTTAAATACTTTTGGATGGGATTCTAAATTTTCGTAAATGGTATATTCGTCTGTATTAACAATTAAATCGTCTGAATTAACCTCGCTAATCATTTTCCAAATTTTGGTCTTGCTTAAATTCGTTTCAACGGAAGTAAGTACTCTTTTGTCCGTTCGATTATATAGGGTTATTATTGGAGGCCTTTCACTTTTATACGTACCTCTGCCTTTTCTTTTTAGACCTCTTTTTCGACTATTTTCTTTTTTAATGCCTTTATCTCCAGCATTAACGTAGAATTCATCTATCTCCAATTCTTTTCCAGTAATTTTTTTAAAAGATTGTCCTTTTCAGATAACTCCATAATTTCTTTTGCAAACGAATGAACTGTTCTATAATCTCTTCCCAATTCCTTAGACATTTGATTGATTGAGGAGTTTCCTAAATTTTTGGCTATATAAAACATTTCTCCCAAAGTTATTCGTTTTTTTAGCAAATATCGTTCCAGTTAAATCGTTGAAGTGTCTTTTACACGAGTTACATCTGTATCTTTGGATGTAGGGTTTGCGTCTTTCTTTACCTTTTAAAACAACATCTTTCGAACCACAGTATGGACAAATATATCCATTACCCCATCGAACCCTTCTTATAACTTCAATACATTCTTCATCCTTTGGTATGAATAATTTATATACCTCGACGCTCATAAGATTACAATATTAAGTTTATCATTTATATATGTAACCCTAAACGAAGATGAGCGTATTTCAATATTAATTTTAACATAAATTACATCATCTTTTTCTTCAATCAACTCTTTTAATTTTTCCTTATCTTTGATTTCTTCTTTAATCTTTTTGTAAATCTCTAAAATATCAACATTCCCATCAACAACATAATCCTTTAATTCAAATTTTGTTCCATTTTTCAAACATTTAACAAATCTATCAATAAATTCTTTATTTGTTATAACTTTCTTCTCCACATCCCTCACCTAAAGTTATTTAATATAACGCTCTCCCCTCTTCTAAAACATTTCTATGGAATGACCAGTTTATTTTTTTGTTAAACACCTCTTCACTCTCAATAATTGCATTTATAACAACTCCATATTTTAACAGCAGTTTAGTGCATAAATCAATGACATAATCAAAATCCACATCTCCAACTATCAAAATGTCAATATCGCTTTCTTCAGTATAGTCCCCCCTTGCATAACTGCCGAATAATATAATTTTTTTAATTCTGCCTTTATATTTTGATTTTAATGCATTCACGAACTCTTTTATTGCTTTTTCTTCGTTCATAATAATTTCCTCTCATCTTCAGTATATATTCCTTCCACATAACATTTTACTCCTTGTTATTATTTTTCTGATGCAGTTTGTTTATAAGATTTGTTAAAATTGCTTCTTTATTTGGAAATAAAAATAAAAGTTCTTCTTCAAATTCATTTATATGATATTTTCCATATTTTAGATGTAGAAGTTCATGGGCTAAAATAAATTTTATTTCTTCATCACTTAAATAGGGCAGTATGTTTTTATTTATATAAATTGTTTTATTGGTTAATGAGATAGAAGCGATTTTTCTTTTAAGTGGCTTTATTTTAATTTTTATATTTGTTTTTTTGTCATTTAGGTTTAGTTCATTTATTGTATCGCTCAATATTTCATTTAACATTTTTCTATCTTTCATTCTATCACAGAATTTTTATTTAAGTAAAAATTGGTTTAATAATCTCTTCAACTATTTTGCTTGATACTTTTCTTCTTTTTTCAGTTTCTTTAATAGCATTTTTCAAATCAACGAATAAAAATCTTTTAATTTTATCAAAATCACTTGGTTTTATTAATTTTTTATCTTCCAAATTTTTTAAGGTCTTTTCAGTTAATGGAAGTTTTTTAATATTGTAGTTCTCTACATTCTTTAAATAAAATAGTATATTTTTTATTGCCTTTTCTGATTTTGATAATGTTTTTTCTTCCTCTTCATAGGTTTTTAATGTATTTAAGCAATTTATTAGCTCATTAATTACATGCTCGCTTTTTTTAGTTTTTGAAATATATGCGTTTTTTAGCTCGTTTATCCTGTTGTATATCATCCTATATATTGGCTCTCTTTTATTTTGAAGTGTATCTAAAGCATAATAAATCATATCCGCAACTATTATGTTAATTTCATCTTTATTTTTTAAATTCTCCAATAGTTGAGGATTTATTAAGATTGAGGCAATATCTGTATAATTATCAAACTCTAAATATTTTATTACTTCCTTTTTTATTTGATTATATGGAATTTTATAACTTTTAGGTCTCATCTGCTTATTTATTCCAGCAGATATTATTTTCAGCCATTCATAGGTTTCATAATAATTTAGTTTTTCCCCATAAGCTCCAACAGCCTCAAATAATTGAATAAGTTCTCTAAGTTTTGCATAGAAATAATCAAATTTATCACTTAAAATAATTTTGCTTATAATTTTTTTAAATTCTTTCTCTGCTTCTTTCTGTTTTTTTAAATTAGCAGTGAAATCATCAAACTCAATCCCTACAATTAACTTAAATAACTCTTTAAATTCATCTAATTTCTTTAAGAAGGTTTCCCAGATTTTTGATGTCTCAACAAATAAGTTGTTTAAAATATCCTTATTTATTGCCTCATCCCTGTATAGGTTATAATCCTCAATTGCCTTTTTGTAGTTTTCAATTAATATCCCCGTTAAATCAACAATAAGCCCATATTTTTTATTTTTTGCTGGTCTGTTGGCTCTTGCAGACGCTTGAAGTAAGAGATAATCTTTAAGAAATTGGTGGATGTAGATAGTTTTTAATATTGGAGCATCAAAACCGGTTAATAATTTTCTATTGACAATTAAAATTTTTGGTTCATCTGAAGTTTTAAATTTATCAGCCCATTCTTTATTTAATTCCTCTATATTTTTACCATATTTCTCTTCAACCATTTTTTTGTAGTTTTCAATCTCTACCTCATCATTGTGAAGATATGTAATAACAACCTGAGTCCAGTCTTCATTATACTCTTTTATTTTTTCTTTAAGATATTTGTCTAAATATTTTTTAAACAAAATGCATGATTTTCTATCTTGAGCTACAACCATCGCCTTAAATTTAAAGTTTTCAGTGTCTTCTAAAATATGCTCTGCTATGTATTTTGATGCCTCTTTTATACTGCTTTCACTTTTCAATAAATCAGATAATTTTATTTTCTCAGCAATTTCCTTTTTAGATACAACAATATTATCTGCATCTTCTTCATCAACAAACAATTTTTCTATAATGTTTTTTATTTCTACCTCTGAGATATCTTTTATATCCCTCGGTCTGACAACTCTCCAAATTAAAGGTAAAGTAAAGCCCTCTTTTATCGATTCTTCAATAAAAAACCTATCTAAATAAAACTCTCCTTCTTTTGGATAGGCATATTCTTTAAATGTGCTCATATCCTTTTTATGAACTGGAGTTCCTGTAAAACCAATAGCAATGGCATTTTTTAAAATCTTATTTCTTAAAGTGGCAAATTTACCTGATTCAGTTCTGTGGGCTTCATCCCTCAAAATCAAAATTTCTTTTTTATCAATTGAGCCAAAAGATTCTATAAAGTCCTTTAATTTATTTTTATCAAATTTGTGCATCATAACTAAATAAACGCCCTTCTCTGAAATATTTGGATTTTCTTCTGACTTTTTTATTCTCTCTAAAACTTCTTTAAGTTCTTCAACGCTGTTAATTTTTTTGAAGTTATCTTTAAAAGTTGCATTTTGTAAAGCTATAATATCATCATTAAATTGATTTTCCAATTCTCTCCTATCCACCATTATAAAAACAATAGGGTCTTTATTTTTAAATTCATTATAAAATAGTTCTGCCAAATATAAAATTTCAAAGGTCTTTCCACTTCCCTGCCAATGCCAAACTAACCCTCTATTTTTATAATCTTTATTGTTTAGGTAGTTGGTTATTCTTTCATAAGCTTTTTTTACTGCCCAATATTGCATATATCTCGGGATAATTTTGGTTTTTCTTCCAGCCCTGTCTTTACTAAAAAATATAAAGTTCTTTATTATATCTAAAACTCTCTCCCTTTTTAATAAATCCCAAATATCTTCCTCTTTTTTCTCATTTTTCCATTTGTATGGCTTTTTAAATCTATCTTCTTTTTCTTCGTTTGGATATGTTGGAACATAAAGTTTTTCATCTCCATAAGCAATGGCAAACTGCACATAGTTAAATAATTTTGGGGCATCTCTTTCATATCTATTTATTTGATTTATTGCCTCTTCATAAGTTTCTTTTTCAGAAAATTCCCTTTTTGCCTCTATTATAACTATTGGAATGCCATTAATAAATAGGGTAAAATCTGGAATAATGTTGTCGTTTCCTTTAAATTTTAGTTCGTGGGCATAGTTAAAAAGATTTTTCTCAATATTTTTGTAATCAATTAATTTAACTCTATTGGAAATTTGCCCCTTCCTTCCTTTATCTAAAGTTATTAATACCCCATTTTTAATATAATCTAAAATCTCCTCTGGTTTTGGTTCATTCATTAGTTTATTTATTGCTTTCTCAATAAATTCATCTTTGTATTCTTCTATATGGTCATTTATAATTTTTAGTTGTTCCTCTAATATTGGCTTTATTATGTAGTTGCTAAATGCCTCCCCCCCATATCCTTTCAATTCTCCCCAACCTAATTTATTTAAATTCTCTTCTATATCTTTATGCACATAATTCTCTGGAATTGGCATTTTATTCACCTGAAATAAAAGTTTGAGGTAGTTCTATGGTTATTTTTGTGGTAATAGTTTCATCAAAATCTTAAACTCTTGGAAAGTATTTATATTCATCTCCCTCTTCTTTTCCATGTTCTTTTAAGTGCTTTAAAATAGTTTCAAAGCCAACAACACCATTGTATTCTAAATTGTTGAGTATTTCAATAATGGATTGGGAATATCTTTTTGCTCTTAAAACATGCTTATAGGTTATTTTTTCATTAGTGTTGTAATCTGCCAATTTTCTAAGAAAATGTAATTTAGATAATAACATTGATGCGATATTTAACTCATCACTGCCAATGTTCTTTGAAAATTTATTGAGATATATCCTAATAAAACTATGAATTAATCCTGATGAATAATATTTCTCAATATCTTCTCTTTTATCTACTCTATAAATCATGTCTCTTACTGTTAAAAAAGTATAATAGTAATATCTTCCTATTGCTGCCCTATATCTTCCTTCGTTGGGAAGAGATTTAAAATTTGGAAGATTATCGGCAATTTCTTTAAATTCCTCGCATTTAAACCCCATTTTACCCCTCAACAATTACAATGTTGTGCAGTGAGGCATTTTCAAATTTTGAGTTTATTATCTTATCTAACTTTTCCTCAATTTGTAGTTGATTATCTAAGTCAATGCCTTTGACAAAAACCCTAATTATATTTACCTCATCATCTAAATCGTAATCTAATAAAATCTCATATTTTAAGTCCTTATAATATCTTTTTAAATATTTATCAACATATTCAGCAATTTTAAAGGCAATATCTTTATTTTTTGAGTATTTCTCAAATAATTTGGTTTTTTTAAATTTCTTTTTTAATGCCTCTCTTTTTAAAATTTCTATTGCTTCTTTTTTTGTTAATGTTTGAGGCAACTCTATGATTATCTTTGTAGGCATAATTTCACCAAATTTTATTAATGCTAAAAAATTTAATTTAAGAATTTGAGTTTTTATTTACATAGTTTCTTTATTGCATCAATTATTGAGTTAGCATTCCAGCCAACAATTTTATCGGCATTTTCTTGAATAAATGTTGGAAGTTTTTGATTTCCGCGTGGCTTTACCGCTATAATTGGTTTTCCATATTTTTTAGCAATTTTAATTTCTTCTTGAATCCATTCTCTATAATTTACATACATCCCCGCAATTACGATAACACAGCTGGCAGGCATTATTTGTTTTTCTAATTCTTCCTTTAATTTTCTTTTATTTGATCTTCTAAATATCTTTTTTCATCTATGGCTATACTCATGTTCTTACCCTCACCTTTCCAGATAACAATAAATCCATTACTTTCTTTTTAGCCTTCTCTACTTGCTCTTTTTCTTTTCTTTTTATCTCTATTTTTTTATCTATATTGCTTAATATTTCGGCGATCTTCTTCTGTTCTTCGAGGGGAGGGAGGGGGATTACCAGCTTTCTAATGTAATCTTGCGGAATGCCTTTTATTGTTGTCCCTCTTGAGAACGACTCAAGTAAACTCGTGATTTTGGGTGAATTAAGATACCATACAAGAAAGAAGGGTTCAATTTTTGATTTATTAAGCACAATCCCAGTCAAATCTTGATTAATCGCTACATCTATTAAGTTAACAGCAGATTTTCCAATTCCCACTCTTGTCGCAATTATTAGATTGCCTTTAGGAACAATCTTTGCTGCACTGTTTTCTAGTCCCTCTTTTGTTATATATTGCTCAATGGAGTTTTTATCAATATAGAATTTAGTAATATGCACACTCCTAATCCATGGGATGTCTCCATTCCAGTATTGCGGTACTTTAGTAGAAGGTGTACCACCACTTATAAATTTGTATGCAACATCCCCCAACCTAACAACCTCCCAATCCTCTGGAATTTTGCCAACCTCTGTGTCTTTAAAATTATTTTCCTTTTGGAAGGTTATTTTTCCATCTTTAATTTTAACTCTTATATTGCCAGTTAATAACTGCTGCATCATTCCTTTTTTTGTTTTATTTAATGTCTCAATTTGTTTATTTATTGTTTCTATCAAACTATCAAAGTCACTTAAAACCTTTGCTATTGCCTTCTGTTCTTCTAAGGAAGGAAGGGGGATTTTTAAGGATTTTATAATTGGTAGGTTAATATTCTTCAATGTACTGCCTGCGGAAGTATTTTTTATATGATTCCAGTAATAAGGAGATTGTAAGTAATAATATACAAACTGTGGATTAACATAATCATTTTTAAGGTCTATTTTAATAAGATAAGAACCAAATATTACATTATCAACATCTCTATCAACCAATACTGATACTCCAACAGTTCCAGCCCTTGATATTAAAATATCTCCTTTTTTAATAAAATATTTACTAATATTGTTTTTTCTTTTTTCAGTAATCTCACAATATGGTAAATTTTGCCAATCGATTTTATAATCTTTGATGTCAGTAGTCCTAATCATTTTTAATATAGTAGATTCACCAACAGCTTTAGCAGTAATTCCATAATACATATTTTTACTAATATCATCTAATGTTTTAACATCCCAATCCTCTGGAATTTTGCCAATCTCTGAATCTTTGAAATTCTCTTCTTTATAAAATTGCATAATAATCCCCCTCTTGTCTCAAATTAAATAATTTGTTGTATATTGTTATAATTACCCGAAAGTGCTGAACCTATGAAAAAACCTGCCCATGGTGGTAATGCCCACTGAACAAAATCATAGATTAAAGAAGTTATCAAATTAGCACATAAACTAACATCTCCTGTATTGTATAGGGTTGGAACAAAAACCATGTACTTTAAGAAGATTCCCATTAATAGAAATAACCCAATGATTGCTGAAATTTTTCTAAAACTCTCAATAGTATTGACAATTATCCAAAATATAAAGTAAATAATAAAGAGTGTCAAATCCATTTCTATCACCCTTTTAAAGCTTAATAATCTCCTCTAAATAACCTTTAACAACCTCAAACTTCTCCAAATACTCATTATGCAATTTATTAAGCTCTTCATAGACCTCTTTTAAATCAACTTCTTCTCCCTCTTCAATAGGTGCAACATACAAAGAAACATTTAAGTTATAGTCATTCTTCTTAATCTCCTCAATATCTACAACCTTACAAAAGCCATCAACACCCTTAAACTCTTTATATGCTTTCGCTATTTTCTCAATGTTCTCATCAGATAGTTTATTTAACCTTCTAACTTCTGGATGTTTAATATATTCATTAGAGGCGTTGATAAACAAAATTTTTCCTTTTCTATCTTGTGGTTTGTCCTTATTCAAAACTAAAATAATCCCTGGTGCCTGGGCATTATAAAATATCTTTTCAGGCAATAAAACAACTGCCTCAATTAAATCATCATCTACAAATCTCTTCCTTATTATCCTCTCTTTCCCTCCCCTAAACAAAGCCCCTGAATCTAAAACAATCCCTGCCTTTTTTTCAGTGTAATAATTTATAAGCTGAACCCATGCCCAATCAGCTGAGTTTTTGTTTGGAAAGCCATATCCATAAATATCTTCATGTTTTTCATTCACTTTTAGGGTGTTTTCATCATAACCATCCTGATTCCATGGTGGATTTGCTACAACCTTATCTGCCTTTTCAGTTCCTTTAACTTCTTTAATAAAACTCTCAAACTTTGGATTTAGTAAAGAATCTCCAATAAACACCTTAGCATCTTTTAAGTTAATTCCATGCAGTATAAAATTCAACTTTGCCAAAACAGCAGTTACATCGTTTCTCTCCTGTCCAACTAATACAATATTTGGATTACTTCCTGCAAATCTATACTGTTCTATCAACATAGAACCAGAACCACATGCAGGATCTAAAATCACTTCATCATCTTTTGGCTCTACTAAATGAGCAATTAATTTGCTAACTTCAATAGGTGTATAAACCTCCCCCTCTTTTGCCTTTGTTGGAGCGAAATAATTTAAAGTCCATTCATAAGCATCTCCCAATATATCATAAGATGCTTCTGAAAAATCTGCTCTACTAAATAAATTAATTAAATGTTGAACAATGTGCCTATTTTCATTTTCAAATAATGTAGGAAGTCCAGTTCTTTTTATTAACTCATCTAACCCGCTCAATTTCTCCTTATTCATCTCAATAATTTTATTTAATGCAGTTATAAAATCTTCTGGCTTATTTGCTACTTCATGCCATACATACAACTTTTTACTCTCAACATCATAAAGTTCTAAAATTTCCTCATTTGCCAATACATAAATATCTTCTTCATCCAAATCTTCAAACTCCTTTTTTAATTCATCAACTTTTAAGAGATATTTATCACTAATCGCCTTAAAAAACAAAAATAACAGTAATACTTTATAATCTACCTGCGTTCTTATCAAATCAGCCCCCTGCTTAAGCAAGCTAATTAACTTATCTTTACTTGCCTTTTCAATTTTTTCACTGGTTAATGGCTTTATTTTATAAATTTTCTTTCTTTTATCTTCCTTTTTTGCTGCCTTTTCTAATAATCCCGCATCAACCAACTTGGATAAAACTTCATTTATATTTCCATAGTTATCTTTAAGAACCTTTTCAGCCATGTCATAGGTAAATGGAAATAGCCCAAATTTCTCCATTAATATATTATAAGCTTTCAAAAACCTTGGCTCAATATTTCTAAATTTCATACCATCACCAATTTAGATAGTTATTTTAATGTTTTCACTATGTAATTGGAAAAACATGTATATAAATTTTTCGATTATAAAGGAATATTAAATTAAAGAAAATAGTTAATATTATTTAATAATCCTAACTCTAATTCTATTATTCCACAAAATCCACTCAAAAATAAAAAATAAAAAAATCATGTAATTTTCTGCATAATCAACTTAAATAGAATCTTAAAGCCCGTTTTAACATTAGTCCCCCTTGACATTGAGTATTCGGTATAAATAGTTTTTATTGGCACTTCTTTAAATTTCAAATTATGTTTTTTAAACAATACAATAAACTCAGATGAAACCTCATACCTATTGCTCTTTAAATCCTTTATTACTTTCTTAGCCGCCTCATAAGAGAATGCCCTTAACCCACTTTGGCTGTCTGTTGTGAAATAACCCCCCATTAGATAGGTTATAAAATTCAACCCCCAATTTCCAATTCTTTTAACTAATGGCATGTTTTTTACTTCATTTTTATCCATCAACCTACTCCCTACAACAACATCATAACCTTCCTCTAAAATTGGCTTA
This sequence comes from Methanotorris igneus Kol 5, assembly GCF_000214415.1. Taxonomy (NCBI): domain Archaea; kingdom Methanobacteriati; phylum Methanobacteriota; class Methanococci; order Methanococcales; family Methanocaldococcaceae; genus Methanotorris; species Methanotorris igneus. The sequence goes on along the minus strand of NC_015562.1, from coordinate 761,014 downwards.
GCGACTTTTTCAATATCCTTAGGATGGTGTTGCCCATCAGCATCAAAAGTTACAATAATCTTTGGTTTATATAATAAGGCACATTTTATGCCAGTTCCTAATGCTCCTCCTAACCCCCTATTTAATATATGCCTACAGACAATAACCCCCTCTTTTTTTGCAATTTCTGAAGTTTTATCTACACTTCCATCATCTACAACAATGATATTTTTATAACCCTCTTTTTTTAAGTTCCTCAACGTGTTTCCAATCATTTTCTCCTCATTATATGCGGGGATAACGACAAATATATCATCCTTGTTCATGATCCCACCAAATTAAAAATTAAATTAAAATACTAAATAAATAAAACTATATTTATTAATAAAATTAACAATTAACATTTATTAGAATTAGAAATAGAATTACTTTTTTTCATAATTTTTGAGAATGCTATTGTTCCAATTGGGCCACTAACAAGCAATAAAAGTGCTATCGTCTCTCCAAAAGAGATTCCATAATAATTTGAAACAACAACTATGAATGTTGCTACTATAACTGCCAATAATCCTTCCCCAACAAGAACATTGGCAGTATTTTTCTTAAATGACAATTTTAAAGACGCTAATGCTCCAACTGCCAACGAGAACAGTGTGAAATATATCACATATTCGTGCATTAAATCACCCTTTGAGTGAGTAATACATCAAAACTATAAAAATAATTGCTCCAAGAAACATTGAAAACCAAACCCATATATTTAATATGAATAGCATTTTATATATTTTTTCTCTTTTTTCTGGGTCGTTCATAATTTTTTTTAGAGGGTCTCTACCATAATATTTCTTCCTTTTTAGCATAAAACCACCATATTAATCCATAGACAACCTAAACAATAACTGTGTTGTTGTTGGCAGTTCTCTCCTTAAAATTCTGAGTTCTGGTTTGTAGATGTATAAAACATCCTCCTCTGAAAATGGGTTATATTCTCTCCCAAGTATCTTTGATACAACTTTAACCGCCTCTTTTCCCGAGACCTTTATAGTTCCACTTTCTAATGAAGCATCAACTTCTAAAACTATTGGTATTTCCAAATCTTCACTGGCAATTTCTTTTAATTTTAAAAGTTCCCTCTTTTTAATCCTATGTCTTTTACCATTTACAATAATATATGGCTTATCTTCATTTAAAAGTTCTCCTAAAGTTTTCCTTTTAAATCGCGGACTTAAATCATAAATAAGCCTGTAAATCTCTTTGTCCATACTCTCCCACTTTATACATTAATTTAGGTCAAAAATTTAAGTTAAAATAAACATCAAAATCTAAACGCTAACAAAAAACAAACTCTAAAAATAATTTCTAAAACTTTGTAAACACTATTTTAAATTGTGTCGGTGTAGTTATAAATACTTTTCGAGAATCTGGAAAAATACTATGACATGCAAAATACCTTGGAATATACAAATTTTTTGATTAATACCGTTAAGTATATATATGATTTTAATAATCAAATACTTAACACCGTTAAATGAGGTGTTAGTATGAAAACAATTAAGGAGATCAATGAAAAGATAAGGAGTGGTGATGTTGTAGTTGTTACTGCGGAGGAGATGATTGGGATTGTTGAGGATGTTGGGTCTGAGAAGGCGGCTGAAGAAGTTGATGTTGTTACAACTGGAACGTTCGGAGCAATGTGCTCGAGTGGGGTCTTCTTAAACTTTGGACATGCAGACCCGCCAATAAAAATGCTAAAAATCTATTTGAATGGTGTTGAGTGCTATGGAGGACTTGCGGCTGTAGATACCTACATAGGAGCAACACAACCAAACTCAGACCCAGATATAGACATCGACTATGGAGGAGCTCACGTTATAGAGGATTTAGTCGCTGGGAAAGAGGTTGAACTCGTTGCAGAGGGCTATACAACTGATTGCTACCCAAGAAAGAAAGTTAGAACAACAATAACTTTGGATGATATAAACCAAGCAATATTGGTAAACCCAAGGAACTCCTACCAAACCTACAATGCTGCAACAAATAGTAGGGATGAAAAGATTTACACCTACATGGGAACACTCCTTCCAGAGTTTGGAAACATAAACTACTCTGGGGCTGGGCAGTTAAACCCACTACAAAACGATTACAATAGAAAAACCAAAACCTACAATACTATTGGAATTGGAACAAGAATCTTCTTAGGTGGGGGAATTGGTTATATAATTGGGGAAGGAACGCAACATAATCCAGATAATGCATTTGGAACGTTAATGGTTAAAGGGGATTTGAAGCAGATGGATAGGAAATACTTGAGGGCAGCAACTATACCAAACTATGGAAGTACTTTGTTTGTTGGTGTTGGTGTACCGATTCCAGTATTGAATGCGGAGGTTGCAAAGTGTTGTGCTATAAGGGATAGAGATATCGAAGTGTCGATTATAGATTACGGAGTTCCAAGGAGGGATAGGCCTGTCGTAGCAAGGACTAATTACGAAGAGTTAAGAAAAGGAAAAATCACCATCGAAGTTGAAATTGATGGTAAGAAGGTTGAGAAGACGATAAAAACATCATCCGTCTCAAGCTATAAAATGTCCAGAGAGATTGCTAAGGAGTTGAAGGATTGGATTTTAAAAGGAGAGTTTTTCTTAACTGAGAGGGTTGATGTTCTTGGAAAGGGTTCTGCAAAACCGATGAAGTCAGATGTGAAGCTTGTTGGAGAAATATTAAGCAAACCACCAATTGTTGCTCCAATTGGCATAACTATTGAAGAAGCGTCTAGGATATTGATTAAGAATAATATAAATCACTTGCCTATTGTGGATGAGTTTGGAAGGTTGGTTGGTATTATAACTTCTTGGGATATAGCGAGAGCTATTGCTCAGAACAAGAAGTCTATAGAGGAGATTATGACGAGGAATGTGATTACTACTACTGTAAACGAGCCAGTTGACGTTGTAGCAAGAAAAATGGATAAGTACAATATTTCAGGAGTCCCAGTCGTAGACAAAGAAAACAAAGTCGTAGGAATGGTAACCTCCGAAGATTTATCGAAATTAGTCGGTTATTCAATTACATTCCAATAAAATAAGAGTTATGGTGGTCACTATGAAAAAGAAAATCATACTCAATGTGCCTCCAGAAAATGTCCACAAACCTTTGATTTCAAAGGCAATATTGAATACAAAAATTAGCCTAAACATACTCAGGGCAAAAATAGAGTCACAAAAAGGACATTTGGTTTTGGAATTGGAGGGTACAGAAGAGCAGATAAATAAAACATTAGATTTCTTTAGCAAATATGGGGAAGTTGTAGAAATTCAAAAAGTCATACAAAAAGATGAAGAAAAATGCATTGATTGTGGTTCATGTGTATCCCTCTGTCCTGTAGATGCTATTAAAATGGATGAGGAGTTTAATGTTGTGTTTGACGATGAAAAATGTATAGGATGTAAAAGCTGCATTAAGGCATGTGTGGTTAAAGCTATAAAAATTTCTGAGAGTATCTAATCCATTCAACAAAAAGAAAAAATAGATGGGGTGATTAAATGGACATAGTTCAGAGGATTAGTCAGTTAAAGGAAGAGAAGAATGCTGTTATCTTAGCTCATAACTACCAACGAGAGGAAATTCAGAGGATTGCGGATTTTGTTGGGGATTCTTTGGAGCTTTGTATAAAGGCGAAGGAGACGGATGCTGATATTATTGTCTTTTGTGGAGTAGATTTTATGGCGGAAACTGCTAAAATTTTGAATAGTGACAAAAAAGTTCTCATACCAGAAATAAAAGATATCGAGTGTCCTATGGCTCATCAGTTGCCGGCTGAGGTTGTAAGGAAGGCGAAGGAGGAGCATCCTGATGCGATGGTTGTTGTTTATGTTAATACGCTTGCTGAGACAAAGGCTCTTGCGGATGCAACATGTACTTCAGCGAATGCGGATAGGGTAGTTAACTCTCTCGATTGTGACAAAGTTTTATTCGGTCCGGATAGAAATCTCGCATACTTTGTCTCAAAAAGAACTGACAAAGAGATTATTCCAATTCCTGAGGATGGGCATTGTTATGTGCATAAGAAGTTCACTGTCGAGGATGTTAAGAGGGTTAGGAGAGAGTATCCGAATGCGGAACTTCTTGTGCATCCTGAGTGTGATCCAGAAGTTCAGGATTTGGCAGATTATGTTCTTAGCACTGGTGGAATGATAAGGCATGTTTTGAATTCTGATAAGAAAGAGTTTATTATAGGCACTGAGTGTGAGTTGATTACGAGGATAAAACTCGAACTCGAAAAAACTGGAGAAGAGAAGGTATTAATTCCATTAAGGAAGGATGCTATTTGTGACCCAATGAAGAGAATAACGTTAGAGAAGGTTGAAAGATGCTTAAGAGAGGAAAAATACGAGATAACACTCGATGAGAAAATAATCAAAAAAGCAAGAATTGCAATAGAGAGGATGTTAAGTGTAAAGTAATCAATTTGCCTAATCTCATCTCATTTAATCTTTTAAAGATTACATTGGTGGTTTTTATGTTGGAGATTCATGATTTATCCGTAAAAATAGGGGATAAAACAATATTAAAAGATTTAAATTTAAAAATTAATGAAGGAGAGGTGCATGTTCTATTTGGGCCCAATGGTACTGGAAAATCAACGTTAATAGGTACGATATTGGGAAATCCAAAATATGAAGTTGTTGGTGGGGAGATGATCTTTAAAGGGGAGGATATAACCAATCTTCCAATGCATGAGAGGGCTAAGAGGGGAATTGGAATATTATTTCAAACTCCTCCAGCAATTCAAGGTGTTAAGTTGTTGGATTTGTTAAAAATTATAGCAAAGCGTGATGAGAAGGAAATCTTAAAAATGGCAAAGAGATTAAAATTTGAAAATTTCTTAGATAGGGATGTGAATGTTGGGTTCTCTGGTGGTGAAAGGAAAAAATCTGAAATTTTGCAATTATATGCCCAAAATCCTGACTTTATAATGTTTGATGAGCCAGATTCTGGAGTTGATGTTGAGAATGTGGAGCTAATTGGAAGAATAATAAATGAAATGCTCGACAAAAACAAAGAACCGGATGAGAGGAGAAAATCCGGCTTAATAGTTACGCATTTGGGATATATTTTAAATTTCATAGATGCTGACAAAGCCCATGTGCTGTATAATGGGAAAATTATCCTGTCTGGAAAACCAAAAGAAATTTTGAATAGGATCGTGGAAGAAGGGTATGAGGGTGTTTATAATGATTCTACAAGATAGATTAAAAGAACTTAAGGAACTGGCTAAAAAGGCAATTGATAAACCTGCTGCATTTGGGGAGGACATTGATTTAAGTAAATACCCTACAAAAGAAGATACTGAGTATGGAAAGATATCATCTATAAAAGATATTGATGACGATTATAAAAAATCCCTTTTAAATGCTGGGATTGATATTGAAGAAAAGGAGAGGTCTGGTTCCTACTTGCAAATAGATAATGAGGTAATTTATTCAAAGGCCTTTGATAATGTTGAGATTATGCCAATAAGTAAGGCCTTGGAAAAGTATGATTGGTTAATAAACTACTACTGGAAAGCTGTAAAGGTTGATATGGATAAATACACTGCAAGGGCTGAATTGGAAAGGACAGATGGTTACTTTATAAGAGTACCAAAAGGAGTAAAGGTAAAAATGCCTGTGCAGGCATGTTTGTTTATAGGTAGTGAAAATACATCCCAAAATGTGCATAATATAATTATAGTTGAAGAAAATGCAGAGCTGCATGTTATAACAGGATGTGCAACAGCCCCCCATGTAAAATCAGGATTGCATATTGGAATATCAGAATTTTACATAAAAAAGAACGGAAAATTAACATTCACAATGATACACAATTGGGGGGAAAAATGTCCATGTTAGGCCAAGAACTGGATTTGTGCTTGAGGATAATGCCGTTGCCATAAACAACTACGTAACCATGCAGCCATTTAAATCCATGCAGATGTATCCTACTGCACATTGCATAGGGGAAAATTCAAAGGTTTCCTTCCAAACAATATTGTATGGTAAAGAGAAGACAAAAATGGATGTTGGTTCAAGAGCCATATTGGAAGGAAAAGGTAGCAGTGCAGAGATAATTTCAAGAGTCGTTGTTGATGACAACGCGGAAGTGATTGCAAGAGGACATTTGGTTGGTAAAACAGAAAATGTTAAGGGTCATTTGGAGTGCAGAGGCCTTATACTGTCAGATAACGCCCACATGAGTGCAATTCCAACATTAGATGCATATAAAAATAACTTAGAGTTATCCCATGAGGCAGCAGTGGGTAAAATTGCAGAAGAACAGGTTCAATATTTAATGGCGAGAGGTTTGAATGAGGATGAAGCAACGTCTTTAATAATAAAAGGATTCCTAAGCATGGACATTAAAGGATTACCTCAAGAACTTGCATCCCGTATAAAAAGAATTATGGATATGACCTTAGAAAATGCATTATAATTGGGGGTCTGTCCAATATGGGTATTGGTGAGTAAATACCCATATTGGACTTGGGCGTCATCAGCCACACAAGAGTGTCTCTGCCCCTGTCGTGGACATAAAAACCTAACGGTTTTTAAGTTCTCGTCGCTTCGCTCCGAGATGACCCCGAGCTCCACCCATCTATGTTTTTATCTTTATAAAGTCCTATATAAATATATCTAAAACTCATAAACACACATATCCTCACAAATACTCACAAAAAACTAAACAGTTTTGAACGGCATAAACTTCAATGAGATTAAAATGAGATTAATTATGATTATAATATATAATTATCTTTATTAATATTATTTATTAATTATCTTTCATAATATAATTATCTTTCATTATTGAATTTTTACGCTTACATTCCTTAATTTGTCTTGATTAAACATCTAAAATAAAAAAGTTGAGGTGGTAGAGATGGATGTGAGGTTGAGGGCTGATGAATATGCAACAACTAGGGCAATCTTAAAGTCAGCGTTTGACATGTGGTTGGATATTATTGATGTTGATGTTGCTATTGTTGGAGGTGGGCCGAGTGGTTTAACAGCGGCAAGGTATATTGCAAAAGAGGGTTATAAAGTCGTTGTTTTGGAGAGGCATTTGGCTTTTGGTGGCGGAACTTGGGGTGGAGGTATGGGTTTCCCGTACATTGTTGTTGAAGAGCCAGCGGACGAGATTTTGAGAGAAGTAGGCGTTAAGTTGGAGAAGGTTGAGGGTGAGGATGGGTTATATACTGCAGATTCTGTTGAAGTTCCTGCTAAGTTAGCAGTTGGAGCTATAGATGCAGGAGCAAAAGTGTTGACTGGAATAGTCGTTGAAGATTTAGTTTTAAGAGAAAATAGGGTTGCAGGAGTTGTTATCAACAGTTATGCGATAGAAAAAGCAGGTTTGCACATTGATCCAATAACCATAACTGCTAAGTATGTTGTTGATGCTACAGGGCATGATGCTTCGGTAGTAACAACACTCTCAAGGAAAAATCCAGAGTTAGGATTAGAAGTTCCAGGGGAAAAGTCAATGTGGGCTGAGAAGGGTGAGAATGCTTTGTTAAGGAATACGAGGGAAGTTTATCCTGGCTTGTTCGTTTGTGGAATGGCTGCAAATGCAGTTTATGCAGGACACAGAATGGGAGCAATCTTCGGAGGAATGTACATCTCAGGAAAAAAATGTGCCGAAATGATAGTTGAAAAATTGAAAAATAATGAGTAAATTCTTTTTCAAATTCCTTATTTGCTCTTTGTTACTTTAATTATAGTTGTGTGCGAAATATACGGCAAAACCTAGGGGTTTTGCCATTAATTTTTAAACTTATTATAAAAACTTATAAAATTTTAAGTGGTCATTTTTCCTCCTTTAAATTTTGAAATTGAGTATTTAATACCCCATAAATTTTATTGAAGTTATGTTCATCGAAGCGAAGGTTCGAGCAGCGAAAACTCCGCAGGAGTTTTCGCCTAAACTTCTAACGCACACAACTATATTTTTCTAAATTATCATTTTCTTATTATTTTATTGTTCATTTATGTGGAAAAATAGACATTTTAGATACTCTAAGTTTTTGTTTGCCATAGTTATTATGTGGTCTGGGGATTGGGTTCTATATCCTCCAATTTGTCTGAGTTCTTTTTTTGCTCTATATGCAGAGGATACAACAGTTTTTCTAAATGTTTCCCTATCTACGTGATGGGAGCATGAACATGTAACGAGTATTCTTTTTGCCAATTTAATACCCAAATAATTTAAAGTGCTATATGCCCTTAATGCATTCTTTAAATTTTTCTTTGTAGTTGTAAATGCGGGTGGATCGAGGATAACAACATCAAATTTCTCTCCATCCTCAATCATCTCCTCCATGACCGCAAACGCATCTCCGACAATAAACTCGTATTTATCTTTTGGAATGCCATTTAGCTCCATATTTTCCTCTGCAACCTCTATTGCTTTATTTGAGATGTCAACTCCAACGACCTCTGCCCCTTCCAATGCCGCATGGACTGAAAAGCCTCCAGTATAGCAACAAATATCCAAAACTCTATCCCCCTCTTTTATGTAATCTCTAAGATCTAATCTATTATTCCTTTGGTCTAAGAAAAATCCAGTTTTATGTCCTTTGACATTAACCTTAAATTTTGCAGGTTTTTGATTTTCGTATCCCTCCTCGATTATTGTCTCAAATTTACTTTTGTCTCCATAGACCCTCTCCTTAATTTTATCTCCTTTTTTCCCTCTTTTGACATAAATGGTCTCTAAGCCAAATTCCTCCAAACACTCAACAATAATATCCAAATATCTTTCCATAACCTTTGAACTCACCTGCATTGCTCCTATTTCATTGTATTTATCCAAAATTATTGTTGGTAATCCATCTGCCTCAGCATAAATCATTCTATAGGTGTCTTTAAAGTTGAGGATTTTTGTTCTGTAATCATTTGCCTTCTTTATCCTATTATAAAAAAATTCTTTGTTAATTTCTTCATCTTTTGTTGTTAAAACTTTAATAATTACTGATTTTGGGCTATAAATGGCCTTTGCAACAAACTTTCCTTTATAGGTTAGTGTTATTATGTCCTCCTTGTCTGGTAAGTCCTCCTTATTAACAACTGCGTTTGTATAAATTAACCTTGAAAAATTTTGTATTGAGTTGTATGCTCTTTTATCTATCTCAATTTTAACCATACCATCACCAAATAATTTCATTTTTTAATTTTTGAACTTTAACAATGGATTCAAACGTATTTATCTCCTTAATAGCAAGTTCTGATGAATAAGTTCTGATGAAATTGTATAATTAATAAATTTTAAGAGAAAAAATGTAATTTTGGTCTTTTTAATATCCTCCCAGATGTGTAATCCTCAACTTTTACCATAATATTACCAAAATTAATTTTTTAACTAAAAATCAACTTTTTCCCTTCAATTTTGCCTATGAAGTATGCTACATTATCTTTTTTAAATATCTTAACCTTATCCCCTTCTTTTATCTCCATGACTTTATCTAATTCATAGACCTCGTATGTTTCATCATCCATTACTATGATGTTGTCCTTTGTTACTGAGATAACTGTTGATGTGCTACACTCATCTCCTTTTTTTACCAATTTTGTATGTTTTTCAACTTCATTCCATGATAATGAAATTTTATCTCTTCTATTGTCCATGGTGAGCATATATAATTTGTTTTCATTCATTGAAGTGACAACGTGCAATTTTTCATTATACTCCACAACATCCCCAACTTTATACTCTGGAATTCTTACAACAATGGTTATCCTATATTGATTTTTTCCAGTATCTTTGTCAACTCCAACCAATTTTGCAGTTTCCGTTATTTTACCTCCATATCTTGCCTTTATTGCTTGGGCAATGTTTCTTGCTCCACCCATTGAACCCATTTGGTAATCAATTCCTTCCTTTAATCTTGTAAATTTGGTTATAAATGCCATTCTATCCTTTTCCAATCTTTTTGCTACTTCTTCTCTTATGAACTTATCGAGTTCTTCAACTTCCTCATCAGTTAAAAACCTATTCATTGCCCTAACTTGAAGTGTTGCCACATAGTAGTTTGATTTGTATCTTGAGCATCTTGGACATTGAACCATTTTTAAATGCACGACTATGTCTTTCTTTTCTTCCCTTTCTTGTTTTTCTCCAGCCAATTTTCCAGTTGCTATTACTGTAACTGGAATCTCAACCCTTGAACGCTTACCTCCTGGAAGCTGTCTTGGTTCATGTGGGATTATCTCAACGTCAATATCTGGATGATGTTTCTCTATGTTATCTTTTGTTGCAAAGTATGCAATTTCATCTAAAATTTCATATACGTCATTTCCTTTTGGATTTTGCCAAACTCTCCTCTTATATGACCCACACATGTGGCAAACTTCTATCTCAACAATATCTGGCACATCTATTAAAGGATTCTCCATTGCATAACAAACTGGACACAAACCTTCAATTAATTCATCCTCAATACCACATCTATAACAAAATCCTTTCATAAAAACACCCCGTAAATTTTTAATTTTTTCAAATTTAATTTTTCAAAAAAGTTAGATTTTTGTTTTTAAATTTAGGAGAAAGAAGAGAGAAAAACATTATAAGCAAAAACCTAAATCATAAAATATGAAATATAGCCGTTTGTGAAATTCTTTGCATATATTCAGGCATAATGGAATCATAATGGAATTTTGAAAGGGGGACTAAATTATGGTTAAAATTTCAAATAATGCCATTTCCTTGTTATAATTTTATTAGGGGTTGTGGCCATTTATAATGCAAACGGCTATAAATCATTCATTTAAAATTTCAATTTCATCTAAATAGTCCACTCCAAGTAATTCAGCAGCATTATCCATAAATTTTGAAATCTCCAAGAATCCTTCACTATTTATTAGGCATAAAAACTCATCTTCTTCCTCATAGTATGACTTAACAAATTTGCATTCAATAATCTTTTCTTTTTTATTGTTTCTTTTAATTTTTATCTTAACCTTCTCTCCATACTCAAAGTTAACATCTTCTTTTTTGATGTTGGTAATTATGTTCCCAAATCTATCTATATGTATGATACATGGTTCTGTTTTTAGTTTAACTATTGAGTCCAATTCCTCCCCTTCAATGTCTTTCCCAACCGCTATTTCTGCTGCAACTACTGCAAATATATCCCTTCCATGAAATGTTGATGATGGGGCATATTTTTCTTCATCTATTTTTATTATTCTTTTTATGCCCAATCTCTCAACAACATGGTGGAACAAGCCATTATCTGGCCCTATTAAGTAGTGGTCGTTTTTTGTTATTACAACTATTGGGTTTCTCTCACTTCCTACAGTGGGATCTACAACAGCAACGTGTATTGATGGGGGAAAATATGGGACGAATGTTAATAGAACATAGGCTCCATGGTAAATGTTAAATGGTTTTATTTCATGTGTTATATCAATAATTTCTGCTGATTTTGAATGTTCTCTTAGTATGGACAATATTTTACCTTTCATTGCTCCAACATAACCTTCATTACTTCCAAAATCTGTTGTTAATGTAATTATTGGATTGACCATTTTCTCACTAAATATAGTTTTGTAAAACAATGGTATATTTAAACAATATATTTAATGGCTCATCTGTATATTTTAACTGACTACCTTTCTATATTTTTTAGCAAAACCTTAAAGATTTTACCGTATTATGTTTCTAATGTTTTTTATTATTGTTTCTTTTAGCAAAATCTCTAAGGTTCTAATGTATGTTGATGCGATTTATTTGATAAAAACCAAATTTTTTATTTTTTAATGGTTATTTTGATGAGTCTTTTAATATTACGGCAAAACCTAAAAGGTTTTACCGCATACTTATGAAAAAGGTATGATTAGTGCATAAGTTGATAAACTAACTATAAATATTCAATATGGTGCTTTATTTTTAATAAATGTTTGCCTAAAATATGTGTATATGAGCCATTTTTAATTAAAAGCTTTTAAAATAAGTTGTATATTGGGCTCATAAAGTTGGAAAGTGAAAATATAGTCATTTATGGAATTTTTTGCACTTATTTAGGTATAATAAATTATTTCTATTTCTTCATTTCATTGGAAGATTGTAGTAATTTATAATACAAACGACTATAGAGAACCTAAAAATTATAATTATAATTCATCAATACAATTGTCGCATATGTATCTTCCATTTACAAGTCTTACAGAACCTTGGCTACCACAAACTTCGCAAATACCTTCAATATATTCATCCCCACGATATGGAAGCTCCCCGCCAATCTTACTCATCTCATACATAATTTCGAAAATCTTTGGAGAGATTTTTGTTATGTCACTAACTGTTATTATACCAAGTAATTTATCCCCCTCTACAACAGGAAGCCTCTTAATATTTTTTTCAGCCATTTTTCTTGCGGCGTCCATTAGTGTTGCATTAGGACTTATTGTAATTAATTTTGTGGTCATTATGTCTTTTACCAAAACATCTTTTGGTTTTAAATTCTTTGCTACTATGTTTATAACTAAATCCCTCTCAGTTACAATACCCAAAGGTTTTGAATCTTTTTCAACAACAACCACACAACCTATTTTTTTCTCTTTCATTATATTTGCCACATCATAGACGGTTGTGTTGGTATCGACTGTTATAACTGGAGTACTCATTGCATCACTAACAACCATATTAACTTCCATAAATATCACCACATAATCTAAATAACTGTTGAAACTTATAGTTTAAACCTTTTTAAATTTTTCTTTTTATAATTTTAATTTTTATAATTTTAATTTAAAAAATGTTCAAATAATAGTGCATAAAAATAGATAAAAAGTGGGTTATGTTGTTGAACTTTCTTCGTCATCATACAACTCCTGCCCAACGTTCATCTCTTCCATTAAACCTTTTGAGCCTTCTAATGTTTCAATTCTATACATATATGATCTATACCAAATATCCTTTGGAAGAACTTTAACTGGTGCCAATCTCCATGCCTTTGTTTCCTTTTCATATCCCCAATTTATGTAGTGGTTGAAATTCCTTATAATATCTGTTATAACAACATTGAATTCATTAATTAAAATCTTTTGAAGGTTTCTCCATTTGTCAATTGAAGATTCTCTTCTTGTTATTCCAAAGTATCCTGCGCATCTTGGCCCTTTTAATGTAGCTATTCCCCTACCGATGAAAGTTCTTACCGCATTTAATGTTTCTGGAGGGTCTGTTATGAATGTATCAAACTTACCAACCAAGTAATCTGGTAATGGTTTTCTGATATCAAGTGTCAATATTTCAAGGTTGTTATAACCAATCTCATCTGCAGTTTTTTCTATGAATTTTATTAGCCTATCATCTATATCAACAACTGCAATTCTCTTTGGTAATCCAGAGAGCATTAATGCAATACTTGTTAAATCATCATCTCCAAGGACAAATACTTCTTTGTTTAAGAGGTCTCCTCTTGAGTGCATCAAAATGACTCTTGAAACTGTTGTTTCGGGGGTAACATAACCTTGGTCAAATTCATGTAATGGTTGTGGTCTGTTTTTGACGATTTCTTTGAATCTCTCTAATAAGTCCTTGTAGTCATCTAAACTTACTGCTCTTCCTTCGCAACATTTGCATGTAGCGTTAATTTTTGGACCGATTCCGAGTTCTTTTGCAAATTCTTCTCCTTTGTTTGTTAAAACAATCTCGTTTTCTTTAATTTCTACATAACCATTTTCCTTCAAAACATCAATAATATCACAAACTAACGGTAATGGTTCCTCGCTTACATCAACAATGCTCCAAAAATCGCCACTTGTCATTATAGCGCTTATAACGTTCTCTACACTGCGCTCGTAGACTGGGATTGATGTTCTTTCTTTTACCTTTGCTACTATTTCTTTCATTTTGCTTCCCTCCCTTTTTCACTGAAACTTAGCAAGGTTTTTTCAAAACTTTTTGTTTTTGTTGATTTAATTTAACTATATCTTTTTTATATCTTTTTATATATATTTTTCGACGAAATTAGTTGTTATTTTTTATTTTTATTTTATGTTTAATCTATAACATGCTCCTTGACCAATACCCTCATTTACTACTGCTTCAACCCATTTAATGTTATCTATTAACCCCATATCTTTCAATTTATCAACTATGCATTTTGAAAAAAATTGGGATAGTTCTTCAGCAGTTGTGGATTTTAATGGTAATAATACTACATCCTCTAAGGGAATTTTGTATTCTTTGATTTTTCCATCTCCACAGTATTTTAAATATATTGAATCGTTATCTATTTTATATTCTGTTTGCGGATGGTTTTTTGGAATCATCAGTTTGTGGTCTAATGTTTCACATATCTCTTTTACAATAGATTTTATAACCTTAAAATCACACACAAATCCAAACTCTCCACTTGGTTCCCCACAAATTCTAACATCCACATAGTAAGAATGCCCATGAATCACTCCACACGTCTCATGACCAAACACAATATGTGCAGAGGAAAACCTCAACCCAGCATGAAGTCCATTTAACTCTAAAATCATAATTTTTCACCTTCTAAAAATTTGATTACTCTTATCAATGGATTAAAGGCAATTTCTAAGTTTTCAATTTTTGCATCTTCAATTAAATCTTTCCTTTTAAGTCCTTTTGATTTTAAAAAGTCCTTGATGGCATTTTTATCTGGATATATATTTTCACCAAATTCAAGTTTTATTAACTCCGATACATCTTCTTCAATACATTTTTCTTTTCCAAAAATAACAATGTGGATGACAATTTCCCTGTTTCCCAAGTTTCCAATGATTTTAACTATGTCTCCATTATTTTCCATTTCAAAATCTTCAAAAACCCTTAAACTCTCAAGTTTTTTGGTTATATCATCTACACTGGAAATGTGCTCCTTATCAATAAGAACCAACAATTTACCACATTTTTTAATAATATTAAGTTTTTCTTTTTCCAATCTCAAAATATCCAAACAACTTAAACCCGTTTTCCTTGAATGTTTAAATGGACTTTTTGGGAAGTACAAAACCTTATCCCTTCCATTATATCTCTTTGCGATACTTTTTAAAATTACTTGCTCCCACCTTCCATTCCCTGTTATTACAAAAGCAATAAAATTATCTTTTGATTCCTCACTAACAAGCATCATTTTCACCTAAATCTCAAAGTTCTGGCAAACATATCTTGGATCAAGATTTGCATCAATTATGTCCTCAATATCCTCAATTGAGAAGGTATTATGCTCTAAGATGTCACTTTGCGTTTTTCTCAATGTAATGACTCGTATATCTTCATCCATATCTAAAATATAGTAAAGGACATCAATACTATGTGTTGAAATAACAACTTGCCAGTCCTTTTTTATGAGATAGTTTAAGAGATTTTTAACCATTGACGGATGCATTGCAGTATCGAAATCGTCCCATAGGATTAATTTTGGCTTTAACAATTCTAAAATAAGCATAGTTCTTACAACTTTTTTAACTCCATCTCCCATATCATCTACATGAATGTAAGATGCGTCTTCCCTCCTCAAATACCAACCATCTTTTTTTAAGACAATCTCGGTAAATTTCTCATCTAAAACCTCACTTATTGTATTAGCCACTTTTATGTGAATATTCTCTTTTATTATTCTTTTTTCATTATGTGATAGAAAATTGTCCAATGTTCTAATGAAAGTTGTGTCATAAGGAAAATAAACTGTTTCCAAACTATCTAAGGATATTTTTTCTATATTGCCACCATGTATTGGCTTTTGATTATCTTTTAGAAATTCTAAATAATCACCATATATGCCCACACATTTTTTACCATCTTTAAAAACCTCAAAATTTCCTTCTGAAAATATAGTAATCTTCCATCTGTGTGATTTTTTATTTAAATTTACATTAAGTTCAATATTCCCCTTTCCTTCATATTTGTAAACTAAACTTTTTATACCACTTCTCCCACCTGAAATAAAGTTTAAAATAGTTTTATTATGTGGTGTTAGTTTATAAACTCTTCCAGGACTCGGAAATAAAAATAAACTTTCAAGTATTGTTGTTTTTCCAGAGTTGTTTTTTCCAATTAAGATATTAAATTTTCCCAAACCTAATGGTTTTTTAAGTTTATTTATCCCCTTAAATTCTTTAATGTTTTTAATTTCATTAACTAACATTGTCTCACCTTTTATCTACCATATTTCTTATTCTCTCCCTTGCCCATGGGGAAATTCTGTCTCTATCTATGCAATAAACTTCCATTTTTGGGATTATAACTCTAACAACATCAACCCCAACTTTATTTAAATCTACAACAATAACCCTCTCAAAGCCGCTCTCAACTAACCTCTTCTTAACAAATTTCATGTCCTTTTTCAGGTTTAGTTTTGCATTGTTTGGAATGTCTGAAATGCTAATTTCCTCTTTGTATTCAAACCATCTCTTATGTATTCTCTTCATTCTTTCATAACTAACTTTTCTAACAATATCTCCCCTCACAGCATCTTCCCTTGCTCCATGGATTTGCGTTGCCCTACTTTGAGCAACCTCCGTCAATGCCCTTAAAACAGCAATCTCTGGATGGATGTGGCATCCTACTCCCATGCACAGTAAGGCAGGGTCTCTCAAAACATCATCATCAGATATTGCAGCAATTGTTGGAATACCTACCTCACTTGTTAAATCTTTTAAGATGACATTTATCTTTGCCTTTCTAAATTTTTCCATGAGTTCATGGATTAAAGGGTTTTTTGCATCCTCTATATTAACTCCCCTATATGTTCTTCTTGAAAGTTCTGCTATGCTCCACGCATCTCTCTCAATAACTTCCAACATTCCATGAAAAATTGCTTCATCTCTTGTATTTCCAGATGCTAAGCCATTTGTATTGCTCCTAAAAAGACGCCTACCTTCATAGGGGTGAAATACGGCGTTAGCAGGAACTTCAACAAATTCATCATTAATTATATCATATCCTTCAACCCATAAATCAACATTTGGTTTTATATTTGGTGGAAGAATTAATTCATTAACATCTATTGGGTTTTTTGGGTTTTGGGTAGTTTTTACATTTGTCTTTTCATCTTGCTCTGCTGAGTATCTTTCAATTGCTTCCATTGCAGCAGAGACCCTTGCTTGTATGTCAGTTGCACCCTTCCCAGAGTAGACGCTTATTGCACCTTCCTTTGCAGTAGGTCTAATTGCTGAGTAAACAGGAATGCCTACCCTATCCAACCCATCAATCCTTGCAATCCTTGTAACCCCAATATCATTCAATATTGGTTCAATTTTTTTCCACGTCTCTTCTGGGGAGCAAACCCTATAAGATGCTAATGTGTAAGTTATCTCATCCATAATACCACTGTTGTTTTTATTTTTTGTTATTTCTTGTGTTTTATTTTTCGTTTATTGTTTTTGTTATGTTTTATTTTATTTTTTAACCAAATTTTCCAAAATCTTAATAACTTCTTCCTTTTTTGCATCTTTTATTAGCAAGGTTTTCTGTGGGGAAGTTAAGCCACTTACGATTTCAACGTCTTTCTTAAAAATGTTCTTAAATAATTTTACAATCTCTTTGTTTGCCTTCCCATCCTTTGCCATTGCTTTTATCTTTACCTCTAACCTATTTCTCCACTCATTTATGCTGCCAATTTCATTCTTTTTGGCGTTTGGCGTGACATCAATATCAATTAATATACCCTCTTTTGTTTCTTTTATTATTTTCTCGACCATACAAATCCCTCAAAGAATTTTAATGCCAAATCTCCAATTTTATCGCTGTATCCGCCTTCAAGAACAATGAAATAATTGAAGTTGTATTCTTCCACAACATCTCCAACTAATTTCCCAATTTTTTCATAACTCTCCTCTTTTAATGCAAAGTTTGCAAGAGGGTCTCCAATATATGTGTCAAATCCAAGTGATATTGCAAGAACTTCTGGTTCAAATGCTACAACATGTTCGAGTGCCTTTTTTAATGTTTTTAAATATAAATCTTCATCAGTTAGTGGAGGTAGAGGAAAATTTATGCAATTCTCTTCGCTTTTTAATCCAGTTCCAGGATAGAGTGGATGTTGGTGAATGGAAACATATAAAATATCTTCATCTCCAAAGACGATGTCTTCTGTGCCATTTCCATGATGCACATCTAAATCTAAGATTGCCGTTCTCTTCCCCAATTTTTTAGTGGCGATGCATATATTGTTGAAATAGCAAAATCCCTCCAAAAAATCACTTCCAGCATGATGCCCAGGAGGTCTTGATAAAGAAAAACCGTTTATTTCTGCTGCTTTTATTGCACTTCCTGCGGAGAGTAGAGGATAGTATGGCTCTATAACAGGAGTATCCCAATCAAAATAATCTTTATTTAAAACCTTGTTGTAGTGTTCTTCTGTATGGCATAATAATATATCTTCCTTTTTTGCAGGTTTTGCATCTACAAATTCAACTTTGTCCATTAATGCATTATAAATCAACTCCACTCTCTTTGGACTCTCTGGATGGCCTTCAATGCAATATTTAATGCAATCCTTTGGGAAAACTACCTTCATATTCCCCCTATTTCCCTATATTCATTTATAATATTCATTCATTTAATATTCTCTCATATTTTTTCTTAAATTCCTCTAAATTTTTAATTGTTGTGTCTAATGTTAATGGGGTTAGAGAAATATGTCCCTTTCTTCTAACAACATAGACATCAGTGTCTTCCTCTTCCTCTAAAATAGGATACCCATCAATCCAATAATAACTCCTCCCTCTTGGATCTATTCTTTCCTCAACGTGTGTCGTATACATTTTCCTTGCCAACCTTGTGATTTCAATCGGTGTCTTTTCTGTTGCTCCTTCTGGAATGTTTAAGTTGACGACATCACATGGGAAATCATAATCCAACATCTTCTCAACAACATTTGCAGTAATTCTTGCTGGGACTGTGAAGTCTATTGGGGTCTCCCCCTCTTTAAACTTTAGATGGTCAGAGGTAACTTGGAGTGATGATGCTAATGCCTTAGCCCCATGATGGGCCCCTTCAAACGCAGCCCCCAACGTTCCAGAAGTTGTTATTTCAGTCCCAAGGTTTTCTCCAATGTTTATTCCTGATATAACTACATCAGGTACCTTCTTTAATATCTCATAAATGCCCAATATAACGCAATCTGTTGGGGTTCCTGAAACTGCATATCCCCAAGAACCATCTGCTAATTTGGTTTTAGTTATCCTTAACGGCTCGAATAAACTTATTGCCCTACCAATACCACTCTGCTGATTTGTTGGGGCTACAATAGTAATCCTCGCATTAAATTTTTCCAATAATGCATCCTTCAAAGCTATTAATCCATTTGAATAAATGCCATCATCATTAACAAGCAGTATATCCAACATTTGCCATCACCATCAACATTAATATTGATAATTATTTTTATATAATCGGCTTTATATATACTAAACTTAGCTTAAAGTTATTTGGTGGTATAATGAAAAAAAGGAACATTACAGAATTCCAAATATTATCTGAAATAGTTAGAAAACAGCCACATGTGAAGCAGAAGGAAATAGCAGATGCCTTAGATATAACAATTCAGGCGGTTTCAGAACACATGAGGAACTTACTAAAAAAAGGATACATCAAATCAAGAGGTAGGGGAGAGTATATAATTACAGATAAAGGTATGAGGGTTTTAAAAAATTGGATTTCTGAATTTAAAAGATATTTGGATGATGTCACTCAAGATTTGTATAAATATAAGGATGTATGGCCTGCAATAGCAAATGAGGACTTGAATGAAGGGGATGAGGTCTATTTGTTTATGAGGAAAGGATTACTTTATGCCTCAAAAGAGATAAAAACAGATGCTAAGGGGAAGGTTCTTGAAGGCGGAAAAAAAGGGGAAGATGTCGCAATATGTGATATTAAGGGAATTATTGATGTGCCAAGAGGGAAAGTGACAATAATAAAAATCCCTCCAAGGATAAAGGGGGGTTCAAAAAACACAAACTACGAACTCATTAAAAAAGTTCTTGAGGAAAATGAAGATGTGGCAATTGCCACAATGGGAACTGTTGCAAATGTTGTTGCCTCTAAGATGGGTTTGCATCCTGATATTAGGTTTGCAGTTTCAGAGGGAATTGTTGCAGCGTGCAATAGGGGTTGTGACGTTTTGGCGTTGATAACAGGAAAGATGACTGAAAAAGTTGTTAGGGTTCTTGATAAACATAAAATAGGTTATACAGTGTTGGATGCTACAAAAGAGGATTAAGATGGGAGAGAATGAAAAACATAATATTGGCAAAATCTGCATTGGAGCTCATTCCAAAGGAAATTAAGGGTAAAGTTAAAAAAAGAAAATCATTATTTAAATATGATATCTTAGATTCAAATTATCACTACAAATTTATGAGGGATTTGAAGGACTGGGAGATGAGGGGAAGGCCTGATATTGTTCATTTCTCTCTTTTAACAATTTTAGATAGTCCAATATGCAGAGAAGGAAAATTAAACGTGTATGTCCACACCTATGATAATAAAGTTATCTATATAAATCCAAAAACACGATTGCCAAGGAATTACTTTAGATTTTTAGGGGTTATGGAGAAGTTGTTAAAAGGTAATCCAAATCCGTTAATGAGAGTTGAAGAAAAGACATTAGAGGAACTTTTACATGAAATTAATGCAAAAAGAGTTATTTTATTTAGTAAGGAAGGTAAACTTTCCCATCCATCTGTTGTTAAGGGTTACGATACATTTATAATAGGGGGCTTTCCTAAGGGGACATTGAATGTTGATTTTGAAAATGTTGATAAAATTTCCATCTATCCAGAGGGATTAATGGCTTGGACAGTTTGTGGAATTTGTTGTAGTTTTTTAAGTTATTAAAATACCTATCCTTGAGATAAGAAATATTATGATAAAGAAACTGGTTTTGAAATTGTTGAGGATAAAACAATAATACTTTAAATTTGGTGGGACTATGGAACTTCCTATTTTAATGTGTAGGTTAAAAACAAATGAGCCTCTAAAAAAATCCCAAACTCCATATTTAAGGGGATATATTTTGAATGAATTTAATAAAGAGGATTATAAAGAGTTGCATAATCATAGTAATAATGGATTTATCTACACCTATCCAAAAATTCAATATAAAATTATTGGTGGAGATGCAGTTTTAATTGGCATAAAGGAAGGGATTAATATTTTGGGAGAGATTGTATTGGATATTAAAAAATTAGAGTTAAACCATAAGGTTTACACTGTTACTGGTGGATATGTAAAGGTTGTATTTGAGGAATTTGGGGTTTCTGATGAGATGAAAA
Source organism: Methanotorris igneus Kol 5 (assembly GCF_000214415.1). NCBI lineage: Archaea > Methanobacteriati > Methanobacteriota > Methanococci > Methanococcales > Methanocaldococcaceae > Methanotorris > Methanotorris igneus. Next base: position 739,751 of record NC_015562.1, on the reverse strand, counting down.
GATACAAGTTTATCTCCCCATGGGTGGCATTAAATGAAAAGAATTATCTGAAATATAAAGAGTTGGATGAAGACGGGAGAAAAAATTTACTTGAAAAAATCTTAATTGGAAATGTATTATCTATGAGTAAGTATTTAGATTATACTGTTGAAGAGAAGTTAATTGTGGAAATTTTGGATGTTGAAAGTTTAATTGTTAGGTATAAGGGAAACAAGTTCATTGGTTTTAAAGGAGAATTTGAAATTAACTTCGATATCCCAAATTACTTAGGAATTGGGAGAAAAGTTTCCAAAGGATTTGGAAGTGTAGTTAAAGTTAAATAGTAAAACTATACATTTTTCCAAATCTTTATTTAAAAATAAAATATCTTTGTGCTTTTTTTATATATTTCTTTTCCATCCTTGTTTTAATAGATTAGGTGTTCGAACTTTCGAGTTTTCGAGTGCAGTATTTTCTATCCTTGTTTGTTTCCATCCTTGTTTTAATGGATGAGGTATTCAAACAACCATCGCCTATTAAATCCACTATATATCTACTCAGTTTCCATCCTTGTTTTAATGGATAAGCAATTCAAACCAGACTTTTTCATAAGCGGTTTTAGTAATTTTACAAGTTTCCATCCTTGTTTTAATGGATAAGCAATTCAAACTGAAGGTGCTTCGATAGTGCTTGATAGGCAAGAAGTGTTTCCATCCTTGTTTTAATGGATAAGCAATTCAAACCGTGAAAATGGTGATGTAGCATGTTTAGAGATATTGCGTTTCCATCCTTGTTTTAATGGATGAGATATTCAAACCCTATAACTTCATCCTTATTTTATGCCCAAACTCCTATATAAATCTTTCTTTTTCAACTCGAATTTTCTTACTACCCAATTATCAAACCCTTTATAATCTTAAAAACCCTAACGGGTTTTTAATCCCTCCTCGCTTCGCTCGGAGGAAGTAAGAAAGATTGTGCATATTATTTATAAATCCAATGCACAACCACTCCAATAAATCTCAATAATTAGCAGAGATATTATACAATCCAAAACCAATTTAAACCTAAAACATATAAAATAAAACCAAATAACTAATATCTCTAAAAAATCTAAATTTTAATTCAAAAAAATCAGTAATACTTTTTCCCAATTTTCTAGTACCAAAATTCAACAACCCCTTTATAAAAGCAAGAAAACAAAATTAAGAAATTTAATATATGCTATTAAATTCCCTAAGAGGCATTGCTGAGCGAAGCGAAGCAATGCATCCGATTTGGATGAAACCTTTTTTAAAGGTTTCTTTTAGAGGTTTCTTTTGAAATAATAAAGATATTATATGTTTGATGGGAACTACGGTTATTATAATAATTTTAAATGCCCAACAACTTTATCAATTTTTTCTTCTTTTTCTGGGCCAATGCCTACAGCAGTTGTCGTTCCAGGTTCTAATTGTGTTCTTCCAGCATCTTTAATTAAACTGCAAGGTAATCCAAGAGATTTCGCAGTTAAATAAATATCAAACAACTCTTTTTCTGAATTAACCTTTAGAACAACCTTTTTCTGACCTTCTCTTAACCATTCTTTAACAACATTTGGGCATATCTTTTCAGCATCTAAGAATGCCTCTATTGCCGCATGACATGCTTGGGCAGCGATTTTTCCTTTTCCCATTTTTAAGTCATTCCTTATCACTATTGCTTGCTTATACATGATCTCCCCTCAAATTAAAATATAACGGCAAAACTATGTTTGCCAAATTTCTAAATAATTATTATCCATTCATTAAAATTTGAAATAACCCTACAATCATTAAAAATTTACTAATCATTACCTGATTCATTTGTAATTAATATATTTTCTAAATTATTTAACTTAAAAATGTAATTTATGTATTTGTTTTTATCAAAGAACACATATTTTGGAATGTTATTTATAAATACTACCTTTTTATGTTTTTTATCCAATATTTTGATTTGGTTATAATTGTAGAATCTACCCCCTATATTAACTCCATTACTGTAAAATGTTATTTTAATTGGAGATATTTGGGCAATTGATATAATAAAAGCACACCATATAATAAAATTACACCAATATTGTGGAATAAACGAAATAATTTCATTTTGCAAATAAATCAAAACATATATATCAATGAAAATTAAAAACCACAGTAAATACCATTTTAATGGATAAAATAACCATTTTTCCTTTAAAAATTTTCCTTTATCAATACTACTTTCTACACCATATTTTTTAAGGATTTTGTATATTTTATCTAATATAAAACTTGAGACTGTCATTATAATTAATATTATAACTATCCACCAATAAACAACAAACTCATTTAAAGAAAAATTAAATGTATCAATTATTATGGACGATATTTTGAGAATTAACCATATTGTAAGAATATATAAAATCGGGCTTATATACTTAAATTTATCTAAAAAATAGGATATGAAATAATGATAGAGTTTATCCTTCATTCTTACACCCCACATTGAAATATAAAATTAAAAATTAGTATATGTGTGTGAAAATATTTAAAAAAATAAAACTGTCAAATTCCTAAATTAAATTTTCTAAAAGTTTATTTATAGTTGTTTGCCTTTACTTCTTCATTTAAATTATATGAAGTAATTAACCTTTATTTGGAATTTTACAATTGATTTATCGTCCTTTTAAAAAAAATTTGGTTGCGTCTAAATCCGTGCAAGAAATTGGCAAACAACTATATCTCGTGAATGTGTTTTAAGGGGATTTTTATGGTTGATGTTAAAATCTCTGTAGGTACTGCTGAATGTTTTACTCATGCAAAAATTGGCATAACCATCCATAAAGCAGCAAGTGGATATAAGGATTTTGAATTCAAAGAAATTTTTGATAAAGAGGAGTTAAGAATGATGAGCAATGTTAGGGTTTTGGCATCAATGTTCATCCCATCCATCTATGCTGCTGAAAAATTGCTAAACATTAAACTCCCAGAACCTGATTACGACTACGCATATGCAAAGGCATATACGGAAAAAAATGATTTAAAGGTTGCTTATTTAATGGCTAAAGGATTAAAGGATATTTTAAACTGTAATATTGCAATAGGAACTACTGCAGGAATTGGGAGGGGAGGAATTTGCATATTAACAGACAAAAATAAATACTTATTCACAACGGATGTTTATGGGAATTTACTAAAACATGAAAATATTTTGGAGAGGCAAAGAAACGGCATTGAAAAAGGACTAAGAAAATTCATTGAAATTCTAAAAAGGGAATATCTACACACTTCTTCTTTTTGAACTCTTTTTTGAAAATTAATTCCTCAAATTTTTAAATTATTCAACTTTAACATAATCATTAATATCTAACCCATTTTTCTCACAAATCTCCTTTAATCTTTTATATAAAACTTCATCTATCTCAAAACCATTTTTTCTTTTTTCCATGTTCATTCTTTCAATATCTCCAGGAATTAAAACCTCACTAAATCCTTTTGCAGGTTCAGAGTTCTTTATCTCATCCATCAGCTCATCAACCTTTTCCATAAACTTCTCCCTATCCCAAAATGCACCAGGATCTATAGCCATAAACAAGTCCCCTTTTGTGCACTTATCTTTTGGATTTGCAGTTCCTTTTACCTTTGTCCCCATCTCTGCCCCACCAATTGCCGCAAGAGCCTCAATTGCTAATGCTAAACCATAACCCTTCGGCCCTCCAAAAGGCAAAATACTCCCTTCTAATGCTTTAATTGGGTCTGTTGTTAAGTTTCCATCTTTATCAACTGCACATCCTTCTGGAATACTTTTGCCCAACCTTGCCATTTCTAAGATTTTACCCCTCGCAATTGAAGCTGTAGCCATATCAAGAGAGAATACATATTTTTTTCCTTTAAATGCAATGGCTACTGGATTAGTCCCCAAAATCTTATCCTTTCCTCCAAACGGTGCCATTGCAGGTTCTGTGTTCGTTATAGTTATACCAATTAACCCCTCTCTCATAGCCATCTCTGAATAGTATCCAGCAATACCAAAGTGGTTTGAATTTCTTGTTGCTACTGCTCCAATTCCAACATTTTTTGCCTTTTCAATTGCCAACTCCATTGCTTTTTTTCCAACAACTTGTCCAAGTCCAAAATCTCCATCTATTGTAGCAGTTGCAGGTGTTTCCTTAACTACCTTTATGTTTGGGTTTGGGTTTATATTTCCACATTCAAGTCCCTCAACATACTGAGGAAATCTTCCAATTCCATGGGAAGTGAATCCTTTCAAATCAGCATCAACAAAAACATCTGCTGTAATCTTTGCATCCTCTTCACTCACTCCATATTTTGTTAAAATATCAACAATCAACTTTCTTTCATTTTCAGGCAACAATATCATCTTCTCCCTCTCCATTGTTATATTTTTCAATTAAGGCCTAACAAACCCCATATCATAATAAACCACATCTCCATCAGCATCAACAATGGCAATAAGCAATTTTTTTCTGACAGAGTGTGCAACTCTAACAAATCCAGTGAGTTCTGAAATATTACATGGCTTCTCTTCAGAGAAAACCTTAACAAGATAAACTGAGTGCTCTTTATCTATATCTGCCCCTCTTTCATATAACCTAAAGTCCGTGCCATATTTTAGCCCAGTTTTTACAGTATAGCCCCTATTTCTCAAATCCTTATAAACAAGATACTTTATGCATAAACTCTCCTCTATATTTCTTGCATATTCATAAAGCTCTTCAAAAGATAATAACCTACCATTAGAATCTTTAACAACAAGCCATCCAAGAGAAGTTAAGTAAAGTGCCTCTATTAACGATAATGATAAAAAATCGTCATTTTTCTCCCCATAATATCTCGAGCATAACCTTGAAATTCCATTTTTATCAAAAACCACTACCCTATCATCAGACAGAATGCCCACTATTTGCTTTTTTGCCATAATACCCCTCAATCATAAAAATTTTAAATAATTTTAAATAATATAAAAAATAAGTAAGAAACATTATTCAAAAATAACAAAAAATAACAAAAATTAGATTGCCTTTTCATTTCTTTCTTTTGTTCTTACCCTTATAACCTCTTCTACTGGAATAACGAATATCTTTCCATCCCCAAATTCTCCAGTTTTGGCGTTCTCGCAGATTATGTCAATGACTTTTTCCACATCCTCATCTTTAACAACAATTTCAATCTTTACTTTTGGGAGTAAATCAACCGTATATTCCCTACCCCTATACCTCTCAACAATTCCTCCTTGAACCCCTCTTCCCTTAACTTCAGATACAGTCATTCCTATAAACCCTGCATCTTTGAGAGCGTTCTTAACATCTTCTAACTTTGATGGTCTTATTATTGCCTCTATTTTCTTCATAAATATCACCAAAAATAATATATACTACCATAATATTTATATATTTTGTCGGTTTTTAATGCAGTTTTATTATTTTTTAGTGAAACTTAGTTATTTTCACTTATTCTTAATTTTGTGTAGGGTTATTATGGTCAAATTTTTTTGTAATTACTCATTATGCATAAAAGAATTTCAAAACATATTCTTTACTTAAAAACTTTGAAATAATGTTTTATAGACCAAAAATTTATTATAGTTATGTCCAATATCTAATGCAAACAACTAAATTTTATCTAATTTGAATATTCTAAATAATTATTATCTATTGTATAAGGGTGATTTTAATGGAAGAGGACAAATCAAAAGAATTGTATATGTTTAAAAAGACACTCCAAGAACTAAAAAGTAAAAAAGGAAAAGGAACCGAACTTATCAGTTTGTATATTCCAGCAGGAAGAAGAATATCTGACGTTACTCAATATTTAAGGGAAGAGTTATCACAATCCTCAAACATCAAGAGTAAAAGTACAAGGAAAAACGTCCAATCAGCAATCGAAGTTATCTTGCAAAGATTAAAGCTTTTAAAAGATCCTCTTGAAAAAGGGGTCATTATATTTGCTGGAATGGTTCCAAGAAGCGGTCCAGGAACTGAAAAAATGGAAACCTATGTTTTAATCCCTCCAGAACCAATAAAAACATTCATATACAGATGTGATTCTCAATTTTATACTGAACCACTTGAAGAATTCTTAGAAGAAAAAGACACCTATGGTGTTATATTAATTGATAGAAGTGAGGCGACAATAGCAACAGTGAAAGGGAAAAACATACAAATTCATAAAAGATTAACAAGTGGAGTTCCAGGTAAATTTAAAGCAGGAGGACAGTCTGCAAGAAGGTTGGAGAGGCTTATTGATGATGCTGCTCACCAGTTCATGGTTAGGGTTGGAGAGCATGCAACAGAGGTATTCCTCCCACTATTAGAAAAGAAACAGTTAAGAGGTATCTTAGTTGGAGGTCCAGGAAACACAAAAAATGAGTTCGTGGAAGGAGATTATTTACACCACGAATTAAAAAAGATTGTTTTGGATACTTTTGACTTGTGCTACACTGAGGAGTTTGGTATAAGGGAATTGTTAAGCAAAGCAGAGCACTTATTGAAGGATTTAGAATTGATGAAAGAAAGGGAAGTTGTTCAAAGATTCTTTAAAGAGTTAATTAAAGAAGATGGTGGATTAGCAGCGTATGGTGAAAAAGAGGTTCTTGAAGCATTGATAATGGGAGCAGTTGATACACTCATCGTTTCAGAGGATATAAATATGGTCAGAGTCAAGATAAAATGTAATAACTGTGAATATACTGAAGAATTAAACATCAAAAAGGATGAATTACCTAAACTTGAAGAGGCTTTGAAAGAAAAAACATGTCCACAATGTGAGGGAGCATTGGTAATAGAAGAAACAAAGGACTTCATAGAATATCTTTCAGAACTCTGTGAAATGAGCGGAACAAAATTGTGTATAGTTTCAAGGGAAACAGAAGAAGGAGCTCAAATATCAAAAGCATTTAAAGGTTTAGCAGCAATATTGAGATTCAAATTACATCAATAATTAAATAAAAAAATTAATTTATTTATTTTTTATTTTTAATGGTCTTTTATATCCTTCCAAATCCAAACTAACCCTTTCAAATCCCAATTTTTTCAACTCATCTACGACCATTTTAGTAAACTCCTCATTGAAAAATTTTTTTATCTCATCTTTATTCACTTCAATCCTTGCTATTCCACCATCATCCCTAACTCTCAAAGTTCCTTTTATATATTTTGATAAAAATTTCTCTGCCATCTCCACCCTTTTCAATTTTTCCTCTGTAATTTCTTGGTTAAATCTTATTCTCGTGGCAAGGCATGTTTCTTTTTTTGGAATTTCCATGCCCAAATAGTTTGAAAGTTCATAAACATCCTTTTTTGAGATTTTAAATTCTGCCAGTGGGGATTTTATTCCATGCTCTCTAAACGCCTGTATTCCTGGCCTATCTTCAAACAAATCATCATATATAGTACCATCAACAATTAAATCATATCCTAATTTTTCTTTTTCATTAATTAAAATAATAGCCATTATCTTTTTGCATAGATAACATCTATTTGTTGGATTCTTTTTTAGTTGAGTGATGGGTTCCTCTAATTCATGCATTTTAACATTTTCAAGTTTTATGACTTTATGCCTAATTCCATATTTTTTTGCTCTAATCTCTGCTTTTTTTATAGCATCTTCTGAAAAGAATCCATTGTCAATGGTTATAGCCAAAGTTTCTGTAGTATCTGAGGCAATTTTTGCAACTAACGAACTATCCACACCTCCCGAATATGCAACAATAACCTTTTTACCTTCAAAGAATTTTTTTAAATTTTCTAATTTCTTTTTTAATTCCTCCATGAAAACACCTTTTTTAATTAATAAATAAAACCCATGTCCCTTATCATCCTCAAGTCGTCCTCTAAAACCCTTCCTTTTGTTGTTAAATAGTCTCCAACCATTAACCCATCCAATGCAAGTAAAGACAAGCACTGCAAATCATGTAAATTAAACTCTCTTCCACCACAGAGCCTTATTTCCTTATCTGGCATTATAACTCTGCAAATAGCGATGCTTTTAAGAGCCTCCATTGGAGATATTGGTTTTATCTCATTTTTTTCAATTAAATCACACATCTTCGTCCCTTTAATTGGATGGAGAATGTTTAAAGCAACACTATCCACATCCAATTTTTTTAAATCCATCATCATATCTATTCTTTCTTTAAAATCCTCTCCTAGCCCAAATATTCCACCACTACAAACCTCTAAACCTAATTTTTTTGCCTTTTTTATGGTTTTAACTCTATCTTCATAGGTGTGGGTTGTACAGATGTTTTTGAAGTGATTCCTTGATGATTCTAAGTTGTGGTGATATCTAACATCCAACTCCTTCAAAGCCTTTAATTTATCCTTATCTATAATACCAAGTGAAGTACAAACCTTTAATTTTGTTTGTTTTTTTATCTCTTCAATAATCTCAACAACTTTCTCAAATTCCTCATCACTTATAGATTTTCCACTAACAACTATAGAGAACCTATTACAACATTTTTCCATTTTTTTGGCTTTGTTTAGTATCTCTTCCTTAGATTTTAATGGATAAACTTGAATGTCTGTTTTGTGATATATTGATTGGGAGCAAAATGCGCAATTTTCAGAACATTTTCCACTTTTTGCATTGATTATAGAGCATAAGTCAATTTTATTCTTCTTAAATGCCTTTTTTATTTTATATGCAAGGTATAAAAGGTCATAAGCATCAAAATTCTCATATAATTCTAAAGCATCTTCAAAATCAATCTTATTGTTTATGGATTTTTCATAAAATTTAAAAATCTCCATGATATCCCCATTAAATTTTTTACTTATGTATTTTTAGGTCTAAAAAATTCATAATTATAAATCCATAATTACAAATTCTAGTCGTGTGCGGAATAGTTGAATAACGTAGTTATTCAACTTCCCTGCAACCGAAGGTTGCAGTGGATTTTTAAACTTATTTATATGCTAATGAATTTCCAAATAATCTTTATTCTTCCTTAAAATATACGGCAAAACCTTTTAGGTTTTGCCAAAAAATTGAAATAATGCATAAATCTTTAAGAATTTACCAATAGCACATTTCCAAATTATACGGCAAAATCCCTTGAATTTTGCCAAAAGACATACAGCAAAACTTTCAGTTTTGCCAAAAACCCTTCTAACGCACACGACTATCATAACTCAGCAACGTTTATATTATCTCAAAAAATTCGCTTAATACTGCTTTTTTATCAGTTTTAACTAATTGTGGGATCTTTCCTATTTTTCCAGCATATTTTCCAACAACCACAAGAACGCCATCAATGTTCTCAATTTCCTCTGCCTTCTCTAAGCATCTATTTATTGCTTCATCCTCTTTTCCCACTGCATAGTTTCCAATGCTCGTTGCTGCTGCATCTGCTATACTTGCTTCTTTTGCAAATACAACCACCGCATCAGCATTTCCAAAACTTACTGAATGCCCAACAGTCCCTGAGGACGTGCAAACACCATATCCATTTTTAATTTTCTCCTTTTTCAATTTAAATCCAACTTCGCCAGATAATGGAGATGTTCCAGCAAATAACCCAACAACCACATCTTTCTCACATCTCAATGCTATATCTCCACCATTTTCAGCAATAACATTCCTCGAGCCATATTTTAATAAATTCTCCATCACCAATTGGCTTATTGTTCCTGCAACTGCAGCCATTGGCCCAACATTTGCATTTTTACTTGCCCTTGCCATGAGCTTAACAATCTTTGGAGCATCTTCCTCCACATCTATTGGCTCAAAAGTTGTCAAAAATATTGGATTCCTTAATATGTAGTTTTCAAGTTGCATTCTCTCTTTTAGGATAGTATTTCTTGCTAATTTTACGTATTTTTTACCATCTACCTTCAAAAGCATGTTTGTTTCCTTTATTATTATCCTCTCCTCAATTAAATTTAAATTCATCACACTCACCGAAAATTATAGTAGTTTGCAAAAACTGTCATTTAGTTGTAGAACCACTATACTCAACCCAATAAGAACCATCCTTAGCATATTCTTTTTTCCATATTGGAACTACCTTCTTTAACTCATCAATCAAATACTCACAAGCAAGGAATGCATCTTTTCTGTGTTTTGCTCCAACAGCAATTAAGACAATTTTCTCCCCAACTTTCAAAGTTCCTATTCTATGGATTATTATTGCATCGATTATGTCATACTTTTTCATCGCTTCCTCTCTAATCTCTTCCAACTTCTTTATTGCCATTTTTTCATAACATTCAAACTCTAATTTCTCAACCTCTTTCTCTTCACCATCTTTAATACCCACATTCCTAACAACACCAACAAACGTCACAACTCCACCTATGTTTTTATGTTTTTCGAGCATCTTCTTTATTTCCTCTTCAACATTAAAATCTTCCTTGGTTATTTTAATCATCTTTATCACCATTTGAACATAATTTAGAACAAACACTGCATTTTGGATTCTTTTTCAAATTTAATAAGTTAAATTCATTGTTTGCAAGGTTTATAATGAGCAGTTTATTTTTTAATGTCTCCCCAACTCCTGAGAGCAATTTAATAACTTCTCCTGCCTGAATAGTCCCAATAGTTCCTGCAGCAAAGCCCAATATAGGCAAGGTTTCATTTCTATCCTTTAAGTTGAATATGCACCTCAAACATGGGGTTTCGTATGGAATAATTGTTGTTACCTGCCCGTGCATATTTTCTACTGCACCATGGACAAATGGAATTTTATTTTTAACACAAATCTCATTCAGCAAATATCTTCCTTCAAAATTATCCAAGCAATCTACAACAACATCGACATCTTTAATAAATTCCTCTTTCAACTTTTCAGCATAGGTTTTTATCTCAACCTCTGGGTTTAAGCATTTTAGTCTTTCTTTTGCCACCTCAACCTTCAACCTCCCTATGTCATCTTCACAATACAATATCTGCCTGTTTAGGTTTGTTATCTCAACGGTTTGGTAATCTATTAAAACCAACTCCCCTATCCCAGCGGCAGTTAAATATTGAGAAACTGCACATCCTAAACCTCCAACACCAACAATGGCAACCTTTGCCTTTCTAAGTTTTTTCTGACCTTCTTCTCCAAAATTTTTTATAAGTATCTGCCTACTGTATCTCATTTTTTCACTTCACATAGTTTTTACTATACGGCAAAACCTTGTTTTGCCATTAATTTTTGAAAGGGCTATGATTGGTTAATTTTCAAATAGAATACAGTTATTTCTTAATTTTGATCATGCATAATAGTCATTTAATGCAAGTGGCTATACTATATTCTTCATCATTAATATTTTTAACGGTGTTAAATTGATTAACATTAATATACAAATTATTAATTGTTAAAAAATTGTTTAAATCTTCTCTATTAAATAATTTCCCAACAACAGAGCATCTCCAACATACTTAAATGTCCTTAAAGCATCGTCTACTGTTCCAACAATTGGTTCTCCGTGCATGTTAAAACTTGTATTCAACACAGCTGGGACTCCTTTCAAGTCAAAAACATAACTTATAATATCATAGTAAGTAGGATTAATCTCTCTTTTTAATGTTTGCGGTCTTGTTGTCCCATCAACATGAACAACCCCATTAATTTTCTCCTTATTTTCTTCTTTAACTTTAAACAACATCGTCATAAATGGACTGTATGTGGGATTTTCTAAGTATTCATCAACATGCTCATATAAAATCGTTGGAGCAAATGGCATGAATTCATTTCTTTTAAGCATTTTATTGATTTTTTCAGCATTTTCTTTTGTTGGAAGTGCAATTACGCTCCTATTTCCCAATGCTCTTGGACCAAACTCCATTTTTCCTTTGCAGATGCAGACGATTTTATTATTTGCAATTAAATCTCCAACAACCTCAGGAATCTCCTTTTCCTCTAAATATCTTATTTTGTATTTATCTTTAATACTTTCCAATTTATTAGCAATTTCATCGTTATCTATTTTAATCCCCAAATATGTATCTTTTAAATCAATCCTACATTTTTTCATTAAGAGAGATGCGCCAACACACAAACCTTCATCCCCCATAAAAGGCGGAACATAGATATTAGCAATTTCCCTAATTTTCATATTCAACTTAACATTTTGGGCAACTCCACCACTAAAAACAACATTCTCAATGCCCATTTCATCAACAAAACTTCTAATCAACTTCAAAACAACATTTTCTAAAGTTCTTTGAGCATATTTTGAAACCTTAACTTTAAATTCAAATGAATCATCATAACCAATAAGTTTTTTTAATGCCTTTGTTGCCTCATACCCAATAACTCCCAAGTAGTTTTTGAAGGATTTGGTTTTTGGGTTGTAATCGATAACCTTTAAATCAATATCATCATCGGAGCGAAGCGAAGAGCCGCAAAATCCTTTTGATTTTGCATAAATGTCACCATAAGAAGAGAGACACATAACTTTACCTTCATCCTCCATTGGCTTAAATCCTAAAAGTTCAGTTATTGAGGCGTAGAAATCACCAACAGAATCTATTAAATCACTCTGTGCAATAACTTCCAAACCATTTTTATTTGCAATAGAGACAGTTGCTGATAACCCGTCCCCTCCCCCATCTATAGTGAGAACTATACACTCTTTAAAATTAGATAGTTGATATAGAGCGGCATGACAAAGGTGGTGGTGGAAGTAGAGCATGGGGATTTGCATCCTTTCTTGGAATTCTTTTAATGTCCTTAACCTATTCCCCTTTCTAAAAATTCCTCCAACTGCAATAGCTTTGATGTCATCAATATTGGCATTTTTTAAAATATACTCTATACTATTTTTTGGAAATCCACGTTGATTCTTTTTTCTCGTGAATCTCTCTTCACTTATTGCATAGAGGATTTTGTTGCCGTCTATTATTGAGGCGCTTGCATTGTGGCCATCACATATTCCCAATATCATTCTATCCCTATTGCTCTTAATTTCCTCTCTATGGTATTTTCTTTATCTGTTCTTTCGTCTATTTTTAAAGTACTCAACACTCTCTTTGAATCCTTTAAAACTTCCCTATGTGCCTCCTTAAAAGCCTCCAAAATCTCCTCTAAATCTCCTTCCAAAACTGTTCCCATAGCATGCGGCTCTACTTTTAAGTTGTATTTTTTAAAAACCTCTATAGCCTTTTTAACATACTTTGAGACACTTGGCCCCTCCCCTATTGGGACTATTGAAACCTCTGCAACTACCATAATCTCACCCCCAACATTACAAAATTTTTGAAATTCTAAAACATAAATATATCATTTTAACATTATTTAAATAACACTCTCATCAGTCATTCATAAATATTATATAGCATAAATTATAAGCAAAACACTACAAAATTTATGGTCATAATTAAAATTTTAAAATTAATTTCATCCAGGGATTTTAAAAGGGCATAATCTTATCCAAAAGTCAAATAAAAATAAATTAGCAATAAATTTATATGTGTTATTGTTCAACTTTTAACGCACATAACCATATAGTTTTTATTTTTGGTGATGTCATGAAAGGAGCAGAAGCAATTATAAAAGCATTAGAGGCAGAGGGAGTTAAGATACTCTTTGGATATCCAGGAGGAGCAATGTTACCTTTTTATGATGCATTATATGAGAGCGACTTAATCCACATCTTAACGAGACACGAACAAGCAGCAGCGCATGCAGCAGATGGTTTTGCAAGAGCAAGTGGAGAGCCAGGGGTTTGTGTATCAACTTCTGGTCCTGGAGCTACGAATTTAGTCACTGGAATAGCTACAGCTTATGCAGACAGTTCCCCAGTTATAGCATTGACAGGACAAGTTCCTACCCATTTGATTGGTAATGATGCATTCCAAGAGATAGATGCACTTGGCTTATTTATGCCAATCACGAAACATAACTTTCAAATTCAAAAGCCAGAGGATATTCCAGCAACATTTAGGGCAGCATTTGAGATAGCAACAACTGGAAGACCTGGACCAGTTCATATTGACTTACCAAAGGATGTGCAGGAGAAGGAATTTGACATAGAAAAATACCCAATCCCCGCAACCGTTGATTTACCAGGCTACAAACCAACAACTGTTGGACACCCACTTCAAATAAAAAAAGCAGCCAAATTAATCGCTGAGGCGGAGAGGCCTGTAATTATTGCTGGTGGTGGAGTAAATATTGCAAATGCAAGTGAAGAACTTATTAGATTGGCAGAACTTGCAAGAATTCCTGTATGTACAACATTGATGGGTAAAGGTAGCTTCCCAGAAGATCACCCATTGTCTCTTGGAATGGTTGGAATGCATGGAACAAAAGCAGCAAATTACTGTGTTACTGAGAGTGATGTCTTAATAGCAATTGGTTGTAGGTTCTCAGATAGGATAACAGGAGATATAAAGGCATTTGCTCCATATGCAAAGATAATCCACATTGATATTGACCCTGCAGAAATTGGAAAGAATGTTAGAGTTGATGTTCCAATAGTTGGGGATGCAAAGATTGTCTTGAGGGATTTAATAGCTAATTTAATGAGATGTGAAATTAAGAATAAAGAATCATGGATGGAAAGAGTTAACGAATTAAAAAAGGCATCAATTCCATTTATGGACTATGATGACAAACCAATAAAGCCCCAAAGAATAGTTAAGGAGTTAATGGAAGCATTAAAGGAAATTGACCCAAATTTAAAGAAAACCATCATAACAACAGATGTTGGGCAAAACCAGATGTGGGTTGCACACTACTTCAAAGTTAAAAACCCAAGAACATTCTTATCCTCTGGTGGTTTAGGAACAATGGGCTTTGGATTCCCTGCTGCAATAGGGGCAAAAGTTGCCAAACCAAACTATAACGTTATTTCAATAACAGGAGACGGCGGATTTTTAATGAACTCCCAAGAACTCGCTACAATAAAAGAATATGATATACCAATTGTAATATGTATTTTTGACAACAGAACACTTGGAATGGTCTATCAGTGGCAAAACCTATACTATGGAAAGAGACAGTGTGAAGTTCATTTAGGAGAGAGCCCTGACTTCGTTAAATTGGCAGAGAGTTATGGCATAAAAGGAAGAAGAATAACTGAGCCAGGAGAAATAAAAGAGGCATTATTGGAAGCAATAAAAAGTAACGAACCATATCTATTGGACTTTGTAATAGACCCAGCAGAGGCATTATCAATGGTTCCTCCAGGGGGCAGGTTAACTAACATCATTCAGCCAGTTAGGGAAGAACCAAAAATAAGAAGAGCTTGCTTTGAGGATATAAAGAATGTTAGGGCAGAAGTTAAGGAATAAAATCAAAATCCTATTTAATTAACATTTTTTAGAGATAACTTTGTTCATGGTGATTCTAATGGAACATAAACATGCCATCTCAGCGCAACGCCGCGTCGTTGCATCCCGCACTAATACCTCCTCGCTATGCTCGGAGGTATAAAACATAACTTTTATGGTGATTCTAATGGAACATAAACATGTCATATCAGCATTAGTTTTGCATAAACCTGGGGTCTTGCAAAGGATTTCAGGATTGTTTACAAGGAGAGGTTTTAATATTGCAAGTATAACTGTTGGAATTACCGAAAATCCTGAAATAGCAAGGATGACAATTGTCGTTAAAGGGGATGACAAAGTCCTTGAGCAAGTAATAAAACAACTAAATAAACTTATTGATGTCATAAAAGTTAGCGACATGGATGAAAAAAAGACAGTCCAAAGGGAGCTCTGCTTAATAAAGGTATATGCCCCAACAGAAAGTGCAAAGTCCCAAGTTATCCAATACACAAACATATTCAGAGGAAAAATTGTTGATTTAAGTGCAGAAACTTTAACGGTTGAGATTACTGGGGACGAGGATAAAATAAATGCATTCATTGATTTGGTTAGACCTTTAGGCATAAAAGAGATGGCAAGAACAGGGCCAACAGCACTCATGAGAGGGCCAAAGATACTAAAGCCAAAGAAATAAATATCTGAAATATAAATCATATAGTCCAAAAATAATTAATTATTTTGAAATTCACAATTCAAATATTAAAAATTCATAATATAAAAAATCAAAACAAAAATAAAGAATGAGGTGAGATGATGGTAAAGATATTCTATGATAAAGATGCTACATTTGATGCTGTAAAAGACAAAACTATAGCAGTTATTGGTTATGGTAGCCAAGGAAGAGCACAATCCTTAAACATGGAAGATAGTGGGTTAAATGTAATCGTTGGTTTAAGACCAAATGGGGCATCATGGAACAAAGCAATAAATGATGGACATGAAGTAATGACAATAGAAGAAGCAGCAGAGAAAGCTGACATCATCCACATCCTTATACCAGATGAAGTTCAACCAAAAGTTTACAATGAGCAAATAAAACCCTACCTAAAAGAAGGAAAAACATTAAGTTTCTCACACGGTTACAACATCCACTTTGGATTAATTAGGCCTCCAGAAGGGGTTAACGTTATCATGGTTGCTCCAAAATCACCAGGGGCAATGGTAAGAAAAACATACGAAGAAGGATTTGGTGTCCCAGGTTTAGTTTGTGTTGAGAAAGATTACACTGGAGATGCATTAGATATAGCATTAGGTATGGCAAAAGGTATTGGTTTAACAAGAGCAGGAGTTATTTTAACAACATTCAGAGAAGAAACAGAGACAGATTTATTCGGAGAGCAAGTTGTTTTATGTGGAGGGGTTACAGAGTTAATTAAAGCGGCATTTGAAACACTTGTTGAGGCAGGTTATGCTCCTGAAATGGCATACTTTGAAACATGCCACGAGTTGAAGTTGATTGTTGATTTGATTTACCAGAAAGGATTACAAGGTATGTGGAATGATGTTTCAAATACAGCAGAATATGGTGGATTAACAAGAAGATCAAGAATCATCAACGAGCAATCAAGAGAAGAAATGAGAAAAATATTAAAAGAAATACAAACAGGAGAATTCGCAAAAGAGTGGGCTTTAGAAAATATCGCTGGTGCTCCAAAATTAAACGCATTGAGGAGATTGGAAAAAGAGCACTTAATTGAAAAAGTTGGAAAAGATTTAAGAAAAATGTGTGGATTGCAAAAAGATGAATAAATTTAAACTTTCTAATTTTTATTATTTTTATTCAAACAAAAATTACTCTTTTAAATACTTCAAACAACAATCACTAAACTTTTTTCCAGAACCGCATATACAAGGTCCATACTTATCTATTTTGCTTAATTTACCATAGTTTACTTCAAAAAGATGAAGTAAATTTTTTGGATGGTAAAACTCCCAAAGGTCTTTTGGTTTTTTCCAATCATTTTCTTCTTTGTAGTATAAAACATCATCTATATGAAGCTTAAAGAAACTATGCTTATTGCGTTCATTGTATTCTTTAATAACATCAACTATAAAATTAAAAACCTCTGAACAAAAGCCCTTATCTTTATCTTCCAAAGTAAGCATGAGCCCAGCCATGAAACATTTGACATTATCACTAACTTTATCCCCCTTTAACAACTTATTAAAAACTTCTTTTGAGAATTCCAATAATTTATTTCTATCAACATCTTCCATCATAAATAAGGACTCGAATGCATTTAATCTAATATATTCATCATAACTTTCATCTAAAACTATTTCTTTTATGTCATCAAAATACTCTGCACCAAAGTTGTAAAATACATCAGGCAGGTCACCAACAAAATCATCAATGTCAAAGTTCTTTATAATGTATTTTAAAGTGTTAAGTGCCTCTTTAGTCCTTATTAACCCAAGGATATATATTGCATGTATTGGAAACCACATATCGCTTATTTCATTAAGTTCATTAATTAATCTCAAAATTTCTTTTGGAGCGTCTTCTCTTTTAACTATCTCTTTAATTAGTTCCTTATTAACTACAATCTTTCTTTTAGCAAGTTCTTTTAAAAGTTCTTCTGTTGTTTTTGGAGATGGGTTTTTCATATTAACCACCCCTACAATATCATGCTACAATATTTGTCATTACCAATATTTTTAAATCTTATAATGTGCAAATTTATACTAACATTTTTATAGTCGTGTGCGTTAGAAATTGGAAATATACTATTGATAAATTCTTAAAGATTTATCCCTTATTTCAAATTTTAAGGAAGAATAAAGATTATTTGGAAATTCATTAACGTATAAATAAGTTTAAAAATTAAATGGCAAAACCAAAGGTTTTGCCGTATATCAATTCCGCACACGACTATAATCAGTGAGGAAGAGTGTGGTTGTATGAGCATTGAAGAATTTAAATTATTAAAAAGAATCATTGCCATTGCCGTATTTTTATCTTGTTTTTACATGGTATGGCCATTTATTGACGTTTTAGCGTTTTCATGTGCATTTGCATATATGACAAAGCCAATATACGATAGATTGTTGCCATATCTTGGAAAATCCTTATCAGCACTTGTATGTCTATTACTTTTCACAATCCCAACGGTAATTTTAATGCTTGTGGTGTTGAAAGAGATCCTCTTGTATGTGCAAACAATCGATACTAATGCTATAACTAACAACATTCTAATATTGCTCAATTATTTTGGTATTAACAGAACTTCAGTGGGGGAGTTTAACCAACTTTTAGTTCAAGCATGGGAATTTATAAAGCCGTCAATTAAGAGCATGATAAACCAAATTTCTCTCCTCCCCCATATAGTAATAAAAATTGTTATGATTTTTTTCACAACATACTACTTCCTCAAAGATGGATACAAACTTAAAGATGCCATATTATATCATGTTCCAGAAGAATATCAATACAAAACAAAAATATTTTTGGAGTATCTAAATGAATCATACAAAAATTTATTCATTGGAAATGCTTTCACTTCATTGATAATTGGTATTATTGCTGGGATAGGATATTATTTAATTGGTGTTCCAAATGCGTTATTTTTGGCTATATTGACGGGATTGTTTGCATTGCTTCCTATCGTTGGGGGCTGGACGGTTTATATTCCACTCACAATATACTACATTATAAGTGAAGATTATATAAAAGCATTAGAAATCTTCATTTTTGGGGCAGTATTTCTTTCTACATTACCAGACTTTGTTATAAGACCATTTGTTGTTAAAAAAGAAGCGGACTTACACCCAGTTTTAATACTAATAGCATTTTTAATAGGGCCTTTGACACTCGGCATAAAAGGGTTTGCCTTAGGACCTATGATTGTTGGGGCATTGAATGCAATATTTGCCACAAAAATAAAGAGAAAAGTTGAGATATAATTGCTCAATAATTATGATACTCTACCCCAAAATTTTAAATAATTTTAAATAATTCGTTGATTATTTCAGATAATTTTAAGAGTGTTCCATTTCATCGAAATTAAGATGGATAATAATCACACCATTTCATTGAGCAACTATAGATTAAAAATTCTGCAGGGATAGTTATGGAAAAAGAAAAGAAAAAGATTGTAGTAACAGCAGGAACCTTCGACCTCCTCCATCCAGGACACTATGAGACACTAAAATTTGCAAAAAGTCTTGGGGATGAGTTAATTGTCATTATAGCAAGGGATGAAACAGTTAAAAAAATAAAGGGAAGAAAGCCAGTAATACCAGAAGAACAGAGAAGGAGAATGGTTGAAGCATTAAAACCCGTGGATAAAGCCATTCTTGGGAGTTTAAAAGATAAGTTGGAGCCAATACTAAAAATAAAACCAGATGTTATCGTTCTTGGCCCAGACCAAACTACATTTGATGTTGAAGAATTAAAAAATGAGTTGGCAAAACACAACATATTCCCAGAGATTGTTAAAGTTAAAGAATATACAAAATGCCCATTCCACAGTTCATTTGATATTGTAAAGGAGATTGTTAGAAGATTCGGGGGATGCAAGATGATTTATTCAACATTATCAATAAATACCAATAAAAGGTTTGAAATTATAGACATAACTGAAAAAATCAATAAAATTATAAAGGAGTCAAATGTAAAAAATGGATTGCTGAATATATTTGTCCCACACACAACCGCTGGTCTCTTAATTAATGAGAATGAGCCAAATCTTATAAAGGATATTGAAAACATGTTAAAAGAACTTATAAAAGATGAGGATTATAATCATGATAAGATAGACAATAATGCAAGAGCCCATTTGATGTCATGTCTTTTAAAGAGTGATTTAACAATCCCAATAATAGATGGGAAGATTTTAGGCACTTGGCAGTCCATATTGTTTGTTGAATGCGATGGACCAAGGAGCAGGGAGGTTATTGTCTCAATAAGATTTTAAGGGTTGAAAGCTTTATAATGGTGATATTATGGACATAACAAACTATATCCTTGATTTTATTGTTCATGCGGGGATATTTGCCATACTTGCTGTTAGTTTAAACCTTGAATTTGGATATACTGGACTTTCAAATTTTGGTAAGGTGGCATTTTTTGCTATTGGGGCATATACAGCAGCGTTATCAAATCCATTCCTACCATTCCCATTAAACATAATTTTGGGAGTAATAATTGCTGGAATTGCAGGTTTTCTGATTTCAATACCTTCTCTAAAATTGAGAGATGATTATCTCGCTATTGTAACAATTGCATTTGGGGAAATTTTAAGGCTAATATTCAACAACGAAAAATGGACTGGTGGGGCGTCAGGATGGACTAATATACAATATTTTGACTTAAAAACAATGCTTATTATCGTATTAATTGCATTTATAGGAGTGTTTATATTTTCAGAAAAACTCGTTAATTCTCCATTTGGAAGGCTTATGAAGGCAGTTAGGGAAGATGAAATTGCCACTAAAGCATTAGGAAAAGATACCTTCTTAATCAAAGCAAAAACTCTTGGTGTTGGTTCAGCACTTGCAGGGATTGCCGGGGGATTATATGCCCACTATCTCGGCTACATAAGTCCAGATATGTTCATGCCAATAATAACATTCTTGATTTGGATGATGGTCATTATAGGGGGAAAGGCGAACAATTACGGGGTTTTGGTTGGTGTATTGATTGTGGATTTGATTGAGAGAGGAACTCAAATCTTAGGAAATTATGACTTACCAATAGAACCGGCAAATTTGAGGATGATATTGATAGGGTTGTTGTTGATATTGTTTGTAATGTATAGACCTTATGGATTAATTCCAGAAAAACCAATGAAAATTGGAGAAATTGAATAAAAGCAATTAACTGTATAATTCTACATATTATTAACCATAATTCCCAATGAAACCTCTAAAAGAAACCTTTAAAAAAGGTTTCATCGAAACTTTTAAAAAAAGTTTCATCAAAAGGGATGCACTGACCTGAAACCTTTAAAAAAGGTTTCATCCAAATCGGATGCACTGCCTCGCTTCGCTCGGCAGTGCCTCTTAGGGAATTTAATATCCGATATTAAAATACCTAATTAACTTTTCTTGCTTTTATAAAGGGGTTGTTGAATTTTGGTACTAGAAAATTGGGAAAAAGTATTACTAATTTTTTCAAATTAAAATTGAGATTTTTGGGAGATTTTAGTTATTTGTTTTTATTTTTGTAGTTTTAAGTTTGGATTGGTTTTGGATTGTATAATATCTCCGCTAATTATTGAGATTTATTGGAGTTGTTGTGCATTGGATTTATAAATAATTTGCACAATCTTTCTTACTTCCTCCGAGCGAAGCGAGGAGGGATTAAAAACCCGTTAGGGTTTTTAAGATTATAAAGGTTTTAATAATCATGCAGTAAGAAAAATCATGTTGAAAAAGAAAAATTTATATAGGAGTTTGGGTATAAAATAAGGATGAAGTTATAGGGTTTGAATACCTCATCCATTAAAACAAGGATGGAAACTTTTTTGCTCCACTTTACTTGGAAGTTGGTGGCTAGTTTGAATATCTCATCCATTAAAACAAGGATGGAAACAAATTTCATATGAAAAAACGAATAGGTGGATAGTATGTTTGAATATCTCATCCATTAAAACAAGGATGGAAACACGGAACGAACGCATACATAAGAATACCACACAGCGATATATGTTTGAATATCTCATCCATTAAAACAAGGATGGAAACACGGAACGAACGCATACATAAGAATACCACACAGCGATATATGTTTGAATATCTCATCCATTAAAACAAGGATGGAAACATTAATTCAATAATTTTCTTTAACCCCCATTCCCTGTTTGAATACCTCATCCATTAAAACAAGGATGGAAACTATATTGCATTAATTCGTCTGGCAATGCCATGCCTCTGTTTGAATACCTCATCCATTAAAACAAGGATGGAAACTCTCCCTCCCATCCCGCCCCGTCTTCGCTCTATAAGTTTGAATACCTCATCCATTAAAACAAGGATGGAAACCAAGATACTCAACCATGTTTGACCTATGAATGTAATGTTTGAATACCTCATCCATTAAAACAAGGATGGAAACTTGACAAGAACGGAAATGAAGTTGGGAAGAAGTTAGTGTTTGAATACCTCATCCATTAAAACAAGGATGGAAACGAGGCAATTCAATTTTTCCAAGGTCGTATATTGGATTGTTTGAATACCTCATCCATTAAAACAAGGATGGAAACTAACCATATTAGATGTTTCAGAAAAGCCTTGGAAGTGTTTGAATACCTCATCCATTAAAACAAGGATGGAAACACGTCCCTAATTGACTTTCTTTCTTCAAACAAGTAATTTCGTTTGAATACCTCATCCATTAAAACAAGGATGGAAACCAAGATTGCCTGTGGCTGCTGAGCTTAAGTATGCGAAGTTTGAATACCTCATCCATTAAAACAAGGATGGAAACATTAATTATAACTCCAAAAATCCTCTACCAATTAAATGGGCAACTCTAAGACATTCTGGAACTTTGCTCTTTAACCTTGTTTTTTTGATGAGTTCTTTAACTCCCTCCCTGTCTATACCAACATATTGAACATAAATTCCCTCAAGGGGTTCTGGTTCTGGAAATGAGTTTAATAATTTTGCTCTTTCTTCCCAATCATCAAAATACTTTCTCAGTGCATTTATCATATCTATTCTATTTGGATTTTTTCTTATCACCACAATAACTGGCTTTTTTGTTTCTTCATTAATTTTAAATATGTCAGCTATATTAAATCCCCCAAACGTAACCCCATACAAAAATATCGCATTTATTTTTGGATAATGCTTTCCTTTAACAACTTCTATGATCTTCTCAGTTGCATCTTTTCCATCTTTTTGGATTTTTTTGAAATATACTCCATCTAATATTCTATTTCCTCTAAAATACGTGGCAATTAGTAGAGCAGTTTTATCATTTTTATAGAAAGGCGCGTCATCAAACCCTATAACTCCAATCTCATCTTTCATAGCAATCCCATTAAAAAATTCAAATAAAAGAATATTTTCAAAGAAAATAAGAAAATAAAATAAATCATTGAAATTATTGAAATTAATTTGCAAGAAAATAAGAAGATTAAATAAGGTGATAGTAAATTTATTCGAACAAGTCATGTAATTTTATTTGGTATTTACCTAATTTTCCACCGTAGTTTCCAGCAGTGATTTTCTTAACTCCTGGAACTTTTGTTGCTGCTAAGATACCAACTTTCATTGCTTCTTTAACTGCTTCTTCGCTAATTCCATCAATAACAATCTCATAAATTCCATTTACGTCTTCTGGAACTTCGCTGTCTTCAACAACATCTCTCAATGTTGGACACATTTTGTGGTTTGTTGTAGCAGTCATGAATTTGTATTTTGGATTGCTTGCACCAACTTTACTACCTGATGCAACAATTCCACCTGGGAATGGTGTTATAACTCCATCAACTGAGCTAATTGCATCAACTGCTGCTTCTGCAGCAACTAAAGCAGCAGTTTGGTTCTCTGCTAATATGAAGAAGTTTCCACCTGCAACTCCTTTCTTAACTCCAAATTTGCTCTCTGTTATAAATTCTCCACTCATGATTGGAATTCTGTATATTGTTCTGTCTCCAAGTTTGTCTTTTTTCTCGTATCCATCTCCGAAGAATTTCAACTTAAATCCAACTTTTAATTGCTCTTCTGCCTCATCTCCCATAGCATCAAATGCTGCTGTTGTTGGAGCGGTTAAGATACATTGCCCAATTCTCTCTAACATTTGGTGCTCTAATTCTGATTTCTTTGGGTGGCAGATTTGGATGATGTATCCTGGTCTTCCGTCTGGTGTTTCTGTTGGTGGAACGTATTTCTCAATTCCTGCTTCTGCTGGACACATGATAACTGAACACCCGAATCCTGTTGCTTCTGTTGCAGCAATTTTTGCCAATCTTTCTGTTGCTGCTGTTACTAAAATTCTTGAGACCCATATTGGAAATGCTTCAGCAAAGGTGTCCTCTATAATTACTCCGTTTATTTCCATCCTCTCCCTCCTTACGTTTTCTTTTGCTATTTGGTATTTTTAAAATTACAAAAAACTATTATTAATAACTTTTTATTTTGATTTTGTTATTAAGGTTGTTAATGACATATTTATTATTTCTTTTCTATGTCACATTTATAACTTAATTCTTTGATAGCATCCGGAGCCATATAGATTATTCACATTATTTGCACTCATCTATTTCCTTATTACTTCCTCAACGATTTTCTTAAACACTTCATCATCAATGAAAATTCCCTTCTCCCTTGTTTCCTTGACTCTCTTTACAATCTCGCATAACTCTTCTCTACTAACTTCAATACCCATTTCTTTTAACTTATATGCTATTGCCCTACAACCAGAGTGCTTCCCAAGGACAATTTTTCTCTTTTGCCCAATAACCTCTGGTAAAAATGGCTCATAAGTTAATGGGTTTTCAATAACCGCATCTACGTGGATACCACTTTCATGATAAAATACCATTTCCCCAACAATTGGCTTATTTTTTGGCAATTTGATGCCTGAATACTCCTCAACCATTTTTGAAAGTTCTGTTAAAACCTCAAGGTTCAAGTCCAATTTAACATCATATAATGTTATTAATGCCATGATTAGTTCTTCTAATGATGCATTTCCTGCCCTCTCTCCAATACCATTTACGGTTGTTGAGACGGCTTTAGCTCCCCCAATTAACCCATAAATTGAGTTAATTACCGCAAATCCAAAGTCATTGTGGCAGTGAACGCCTATGTGGGCTTTTTTGAGGTTTTTCTTTAACTCACTGCATATAAACTCCATACTTTGTGGTGTTGCACAACCAGTAGTATCTGCTATATGCACTCTATCTGCTCCATGCTCTTCTGCATTTTTGTGAATTCTTATTAAATCTTCAATTGGTGTTCTTGTTGCATCCTCCGCTGAAAATGCCACAAACAACCCATGGTCTTTTGCATACTCAATAGCCCTCATTCCCATTTCTTCAACTTCTTCCAATGATTTTTTTAATTTATATTTTAGATGCAGTGGAGACGTTGCGATGAATGTAATTATCCCATCTACATCACAATCCAATGCTCTGTCAATGTCTTCCTTTAAAACTCTTGACAATGCCAATATCTCTGCATCTAAACCTTCATTTGCAATTGCTTTTACGCATTCTGCCTCTTTCTTTGAAACTACTGGAAACCCTGCTTCTATCTGTTTTATCCCTAATTCATCTAATTTTCTTGCTATTTCTAATTTCTGTTCTTTTGTAAAACAAACCCCTGGAGTTTGTTCCCCATCTCTTAAAGTGGTGTCATAAATATAAATGTCCTCCAACTTTAGCTTTGGGTTGTATGGGCAAACTGCCTTCCACTCCATAATATTCCTCCCTTTATGAATACCATATTAAATAATCTCAAAAGCATATTAATTTTTATCCTTAGTGTTAAATAGTTTTTTATGTGTTGATTTATTTAAAATTTTAAATGTAAAAATCCCCCAAATAAAAAAGAAGAAGGATATAAAATTTTACTTTATTTCTAATAGATATACAGTATCTCCGTTCTTAACATTCATTAGATATTCTGCATTTTTAACAATCTTAGCAACTAAGTTTGTTCCCTCAAATGTTTCCCCAGTAGGACCAAATTTGTCACTATCACTCAACCTAACACCAATCATACCTTTATATCTTTTAACCATATTCGTTACTGCAATTGTATTTGCCTCAACTTTATCTTTTGGAGTATTTTCTGGCAAAAGACCTTTTGCATACTCTTTGTTACCCTCAAACATTATTAAATCCTTATGTTTAAAGTAAACCTTCAACTTTCCTACTCTCCTCGTTGTCAATCCTGTTGTTTTTCTAAAATACCATGCTGTTATTGGTGCTTCTTTATCAAATATCTCTATGCAAACTAACTTGTCAGGTTCAATTCCAACAACTTTAACTTCTTTTGTTTTTAATATATCCATTGTGTATTCTGGGATTTGTTCAATTACTATTGCGTCATCATCTGTATTCCCTTCTCTAACAACTTTTATGCCATATTCCTTAAACAACTCCTCTGCCTCTCTTTGTGTTAATCCAATAGCATTTAATCTCTTTGGGTTTGTAACTACTGTTAATATCCCTTCTTCTGAAAAATCAATTAATTCCATACCTTTTGTTACCTTTCCAACTACCGTGTGGGATAAGGATGAAACCCTTCCCTCTCTGTAAATATAAACCTTCCCAATGCCATTTCCTGTGTTTCTTACAGTTATAACTCCCCTATCTCTATCCTTAAAGTTTTCCTCATCAATTATTAATGTTTGCAACCTACAATCTGCAATGTATGTGTTAGTGTTTTCGGATATTTCAAAAAATCCATCCTCCATTATAGCCAATGCATGTTCAACGCTCTTTGGTAGTCCATCAAATGTTGCCTCAAAGTAAGTATAAATCTCCCAGCCATCTTCTAATTTTAAGTTCAAATCCTTAGTTACTAAATAATCAACTTCTTCCTTTGTCTCCCTTATCGGCTCAATGGAAAGAATTTTGTCCCCTTTGGTTAAATTTGAGATAACTCTTTTCCCTCCGACCACAATACCTATTTTTGGGTTTTCCAAACCATACATCTCTTCAACATCCTTTTTAACAAAAACCAAATGTCCCTCGTTCTTATCCAATCCAGACAAACTTAAAACTACATCCCACTTCTTAAACTGCTTTTTCTCTGGACTGATGTCTAAGTCGATGGTTATTGCCCCAAAGGAAACATCTACTCCACTTTTCCATCTTAGGTTTTTGTTTTCAAAAAGCTTATAATTTTCCTTCCAAAATTTTGAACTTTCATTGTTTTCTGTTATTGCAATGGTTATACTACCTTTCGTTGTTTTTATTACATATTTTTTTGCCTCTTCTTCCACTTCCTTTTTACTTCCTTTGATGATTACGATATTTGCTCCATCTACATAAGGTTCGTCTTTAATAACATCTCTTAGAGTTTCTCCTGATTTTGGTTTTCCGTTTACAATTACGTTCATAAAATCCACCTAATCGTTGTAATCATTTATAACTATTTAGAATTTGAGAAATAATGCTCATTCTTTGAAATTCTAATAAAAATGGATAATTATAATGAATAATTAATAATTAAATAGATAATTAAAATTTTATATCTCCTTCAAAGTTTTTTAAATTTTCCTTTACCTATTGATTACAATTGTTTTTATCTCTGTCATCTCTTCAACTGCATATTTTACTCCTTCTCTTCCCAATCCGCTCTTTTTGACGCCTCCAAATGGCATGTTATCCTGTCTAAATGTTGGGGAATCGTTAATCATAACCCCTCCAACTTCAAGTGCATCCGCAACCATTAGGGCTTTATTTATGTCATTGGTAAACACACCAGCATGTAATCCGTATTTGGTGTTATTTGCTACCTCTATTGCTTCATCCAAACCCTCAACTCTAATTATTGGGGTTACTGGGCCAAATATCTCAACCTTTGCCAATATGTTGTCTTCATCAATCTCGACAACTGTTGGATAATAGAGGGTTTTTTCCCTCTTTCCTCCACATAAAACTTTTCCTCCTTCCTCAACTGATTGATTGACTAAACTCTCAACTCTTTCTGCACTTTCAAGGGTTATTAATGGCCCAACATCAGTTTTTTCATCAAGTGGATCTCCAACTTTTAAACTTTCTGATTTTTCAACAATTCTCTTTATAAATTCATCTGCAATCTCATCCTCAACGATAACCCTTCCAACAGATATGCAAACCTGCCCAGCGTTTAGGTAGGAGCTTTTAACTGTTGCATTAACTGCCTTCTCCAAATCACAATCCTTCAAAATAATAAGTGGGTTACTTCCTCCCAATTCGAGCGTTATTTTCTTCATTCCTGCATTTTTAGCTATAGATTCACCAACCTCGACACTTCCCGTAAATGAAACCATATTTACATTTTCATTCTTTACTATTTCATCCCCAACAACTTCCCCTCTTCCAGTGACTAAATTAAATACCCCCAATGGAATATCCATACTTTTTAAAACCTTTTCAATAATTTTTGCCAATTCTATTGCTATAAGCGGGGCTTTTGAAGATGGATGTAAGACAACGGTATTTCCCCCAGCAAATGCAGGCCCTACCTTATGTGCTACTAAATTAAGAGGGAAATTAAATGGAGTTATAGCCCCAACAACACCAACTGGTTCTCTCTTTGTAAAAATTAGCCTCTCCGATGGAATGACTTCTCCCCTCAACTCCCTCGCATAAAATGCGGAGAGTTTAAAGGTTGTTATTGTCCTATCAACTTCAATTATGGATTGTCTAATTGGTTTTCCAGCATCGAGGGAGATAATTTTTGCCAGTTCTTTTTTATTTTTCTTTATTTCTTCTGCAATTTTGAAGAGTAAATTGTATCTTTTTGTTGGGGAGAGATTTTTCATAACATCTTTATGCTCATTAGCAACCTCTATGGCATATTTTGTCTCTTCCCTACTGCAAGATGTTATTTTATCAATAACTTCTAATGAATATGGATTTATAACTTCCAAATCTTCCCTTCTTATCCATTCTCCATTTATAAACATGATTTCACCAAAATTGCTTAATTATAATTTGGCTCTAAAATAATTTTATGCTGTAAATCATAATATTTATATATCACTTATTATAAATAATTTTTAGAGAATTTAAAATAAGTTTGGACTATTAATTTTTACGTTACCCTATTCCATAGTGAATAGGGTGTATTCT
Source organism: Methanotorris igneus Kol 5 (assembly GCF_000214415.1). NCBI lineage: Archaea > Methanobacteriati > Methanobacteriota > Methanococci > Methanococcales > Methanocaldococcaceae > Methanotorris > Methanotorris igneus. The sequence continues at coordinate 710,743 of NC_015562.1, read as the reverse complement.
ATCAACTGTGCTCCGTAGTGGGCACAGTGTATGAAAAGTTACTTAAATTAACTTAATTAACTTACTAAATCATATTTAAGTTAAATCTATTTTGTTGTTTCTTCATTACCGCTGTTTTCATTATTTTCATCATTATTTTCATTATCGTCATTTTCTTCATCATAAATTGTCCATAATCCTATCAACGCCCCCGGAATTCCATGTTCTGTTGCAAATGTCATGTAAGGGGCAAGGTCAATGACGTAATCTGCAAATCTAAATATTCCTCTTGGAATACCTTCCCTTGAACCAATGAAAATTATAACCTCTTTTGCAAACTTTAAATCCTTCTTTAACTTATCTTTAACTTGGTTAAGTGTATTTCCTTTTGGGTCAGTGACAATTAATAACCTATTGTTTCTTCTTTTATCTCTAACCACTTGATACAACTCATGCACACTAACTGGAACTTTTTTAACTTCCCAAGGGTATGCTTCTTTTTGAACTAAATATCTTGATTTTTGTCCTATTTGAACTCCTTTTAAAAATTCCAAAAGTTCATAGGCATCTATTTTCCCCTTTGGTGCTATTATTAATTCCTTAACTTCAAATGCTTGTGCAGCTCTTCCAATTTGCTCTCCAAATTTTCTGCAGACTTTTAATTCCCCCCAATAAGGCATTTGGACAATGGTAACTTTTTTAAATAGTTCTCTTGCGTTCTTTTTATTGCTTTCATATTTTCTCCATTCTTTTCTTTCTCCAATGCATATATATGCAATGTCCTTAATAATCTCCACATAAACAACTTTATCTGGATAATCTAAATTGACCTCAGCGTTTGTGAGGTCTTTAATCTTTGCCCCTAAAACAATATTTACATCAACACTGCTGAAGTTGTGTTTCCCTCTTCTCTTTGTTTCTACTGCAAAGGATTCTCCCTCATTTATATGCTCTGCTATTTTATCAGCTAAACTTACAATTTTTTCCAAATCTGCTGGAACTTCAAATAATACTTTTAAAACCCTCTCAATTTCTGGAATTTTTAGTGCTTTATCTGTTATGTCATCTTCACTCTCCACTATAACAATGCCCGAATAACCATGTGGTGTTATGTGCACTTTTATATCTTCTACTTCTTCTTTGAGATAATTTGCCGCTATGCCCTCATAACCCTTCTGTGTTTTTATTATGAACTTCATTTTATTGCCCCTCCAATCCGTTTGTGAGATTTTTGTATATATTCTCTTTTTCTTCTATTTATTTAACTTGTCCACTTACTTAAATTAAAATTTATTTGTAAAAATTTATTTGAATATACAAATATAAAAAAATTAAAATATTTAAATAATATACTGCATTATTATTGACTTGTTGTATCCTGAAATTATTTCGTTATTCATAGTCATTATATATTACCTAATCAATATTTTTGAAATATGCTTCATAGGGATTTTAAAACTTAATGAACGGTGTGGTTTTTTGATTATGTCATTCAACGAATTCTGTAGAAACATTTATATACTATTGAGTAAATATAATTGTGTAGTAATATGACACAATTATAAACATTCATAATTACATCATTAGAAATTTTAATAGCATTAAGGTGATATCCTTGACCGCATGCATTGTATGTAGAGGATGCCCTAACACAATTCAAAATTTTGCTAACACTTATTGGAGACACATTTATCCTCAATATTGGAATAGAGTTATTGAAAAATACAATTTAAAACCAATAATTTCTTATGAATTTACGGAACTCCCACCACATAGGTTTGTTGGAATGATGGGGAACTTCATATCAGAGAATATTACAACGGGTCCCTGCCTACTAACTCCAAAGGAAATTAAAAGTTTAAACAAAAATACCACAACTGAGGAATTGGAAAGAATGCTTATGAGGCATCCTACATTTGAGGATTACGTTTCTGTCGCTATTGAGAATAAATACAAAACACACATAATTATTGAAACATACGAGTATGCAAAATTAATAGAATATAAAACAAATATTCCCTTTGATGACGCCCTAAAATTAACAAAGAAATCTGCAAAAAACTTTAAGAAGTATTATGACAAAAAATTATATGGTAGAAAAGTAAAATACTACCTAACTCATGAGAATAAATTTGATAGTAGGTTGAGAGAACTCTGCAATGAGTATTATAAATTCTACCTATCAAACAACAATATCTCAAAGAAAGCCAGAGAGATAATAGAGAAAAATCCAGAAGAATCCACGTGGTTGAGGATAAAGGTTTCATTCCTTCCAGAGGCAATAGATAAGGAATCATCCACAATAATAGAACCAGTTTCAAGTGCAGAAGGTATGGTAAATGCTGTTAAACTTTCAAATGCATCTGCCATAATAACAAGAAGCCCACCAACACTCACAATGAAGCCAGTTATGAATGAGGGGGATGAAAATGAGATATTTTACTTAAATAACAACATTGAAGATGAATTCAAAAAACTCAGATATAATACAAAATCTCCATTTGGATGCTCAGTTTATAACATGATGGCATTTTTGCAGTTTGATAATCACTTGTTAGATTTAAACTGTAAATCAAAGAGATGCGAAGATTGCTTGGAGTTATTAAAAAGTCACTTAGAAAAAATCTATATAAAACTATGAGGTGAAGATAATGACTTATGATACAATAATAATTGGTGGAGGGCCAGCAGGGTTAACTGCGGGAATTTATGCGATGAGGGCAAAGTTAAATGTTCTATGCGTTGAGAAGGAAAATGCTGGAGGGAGGATAGCAGAGGCAGGGATTGTTGAAAACTATCCTGGATTTGATGAGATTAGGGGTTTTGAGTTAGCACAGAAGTTTGTTGAACATGCCAAGAAGTTTGGGTTACCAATAGTTCATGAGGAAGTTATAAGAATTGATACAAGTGAGAGACCATTTAAGGTAATAACCAAAAATAACGAATACAAAACCAAAACCATTATAATTGCCTCAGGAACAAGGCCAAAAAGACTGGGACTAAATGAGGATAAATTTGTTGGGAGGGGGGTCAGTTACTGCACAACATGTGATGCATTCTTTTACTTAAAAAAGGACGTTATCGTTGTGGGAAGAGATACTCCAGCTGTAATGTCTGCAATAAATTTAAAAGATATTGCAAATAAAATTTACCTTATAACTGATAAAGCCAATATCAAAGTTGCAGAACCAATTATGCTAGATAGATTAAAAGAGGCAAAGAATGTGGAGATTATATACAATGCCAAACCAATAGAAATTGTTGGGGAAAATAAAGTAGAGGGATTAAAAATTGAAAGAAATGGAAAAGAAGAAATAGTCAAGGCAGATGGAATTTTTGTGAGTTTGGGGCATATTCCAAATACGGAATTTTTGGAGGGTAGTGGAATAGAGTTAAGAAATGGATTTGTTGTTGTGGATAAAAATTGTAAAACAAACATTGATGGTATATATGCGTGCGGAGATGTGACAGGAGGAGTTATGCAGGTATCTAAGGCAGTAGGAGAGGGAGCAATAGCAATGGTTAATGCAACAAAATACATCCAGAGGATGGGATAATGAATTTAAAAATCTTTCTTTTTCCAATTTTAATTTTGGGATTATCTGTTCCATTTTCTGGGTGTGTTGAGGATAGTAGCGTTAATAATGGAGGTATAGGCATAAATGAGGGCAGATCTGATTTCAATGGAACATGTGTTGTAGAATTTTATGCTGATTGGTGTATATATTGCAAAAAATTAGAGCCAGTGTTGGATGAATTGGAAAAAGAAGGGATAAAAGTTGTGAGGATAAATGTTGATGAAAATAAAGAGTTGGCATCAAAATATGGAGTGAGATATTTACCAACTGTGTTTTATGTAGAGGATGGGAAAATTGTTGATAAGACCATTGGCTATAACCCAGAAGAGATAAAAGAAAAAGCAAAGCAATTAAAGTAGTGAGAAAATGGATTTGCTTTTAATATTTTTTGCAGGACTTTTTACGGCGTTGGGACCTTGTGTAATAACTATTTTGCCAATATCACTTGCCTACACATTTGGAGTTTCAAATTCAAAAAAGGAAGGGTTTATTGTTTCTCTATTTTTTGTTTTAGGGTTGTCGTTAATTTTCAGTTTGCTTGGTGTAATTTCTGCGGTTTTTGGCTCTACTTTTGATTTGTATAAATTAAAGTTTATTGCTGGAATTTTGGCAATAGCATTTGGATTTTCCACGCTGTTTAACTATAAACTGTCAATTTTGACAGATTCCTTAAATAAATTCAGAAGCTATTTAAATAAGGCAAAAAATAAAAAGTTTCAGTTCTCTTCACTAAAATATCTTAATGCCTTTTTATTTGGGTTCTTCTATGGGGTTACAGCCAATACTTGTGCAGACCCTGTTTTGATAACAATATTATCCTACACAGCAACAAAATCAGACATTCTATTTGGATTTATTGCATTATTTATTTATTCCATTGGTTTTGGAATTCCAATAATAATTCTTAGCACACTTGGTGCAGAAGGAAAAAGCATTATAAATAAAATCACAAAGCCAAGAGTAATAAACATCATCTCAGGTGTTATTTTGATAGTTCTTGGTATCTATGTGATTTTTAATTAATTTATATTATCTAAATCTCTCTTTAATAAATGCAAAAATGCACATGGGTCAGAAACAATACCGAGTGCTTGATGTGTCCCGATACCTAGCTACGTTTGGTATCTCTATAGGGGCAAGATACTCCCATGAAACCTTTAAAAAAGGTTTCATCCAAATCGGATGCACTGCCTCGCTACGCTCGGCAGTGCCTCTTATAGCGGGAGGATGCTTCCATTTACTGGAGCGAATGTTGGAATTTTCAGGGATTTCCATATTGTCATTGCAAAGGATAATGTCTGATATCGTTCCCCATGCACGACAAATGCCTTTTTTGGCGTTGGGATTTTTTTGATATATCTGACAAGTGAGTTATAATCCCCATGGGCTGAAAACTCGATTTTTACAACTTTGCCTCTTACTGGAATTTTGTTTTTAAATGGTGTTATTTCTTCGGCTCCTTCTTCTAATTCCCTTCCAAGTGTACCTTCTGCCTGATAACCAGTTAGTATTAATTTGTTTTTTGGACTTTTTAATAAACTCAGATATTGTAAAACTGGTCCACCTTGAACCATTCCAGAAGTTGAGATAATTATGCAAGGTTCTTTATTAAATACGCTATTATCTGCTTTTTTAAGTTCACCAAATGGATTTACCCTATTTTCAACCATATTTTTTAATTTTGGGTTTAGCCAATCTAAGTAACTCATATATATGCCAGTAGCATGAATAAGGGAACCATCAACATAAACTGGAACATCCTTTAATTTTCCACTCCTAATGTAGTTGTTTATTATTAAGAGTATCTCCTGTGCCCTTCCAATTGCAAACACTGGAATGATAACTTTTCCCCCATTTTCAATAGTCTCTGCTATTTCATCAATTAACTGCTTTTCCAAGGCTTTTCTTGATGGTTTTATATCTAATGGAGAACCATAGGTTGATTCAATGATTAAAACATCAATCTCATCTACATCCGTATCTGCAGGTAAAAGTGTTCTTGTTGGGGTTTCATTTATATCTCCAGTATAAAGAATCTTTTTTCCATCAATATCCAAATATATGGAAGCACTTCCAAGGATATGCCCAGCGTTGTAAAATTTTAAGGTTATATCTTCTGTTATCTGTTTTTCTTCTTTGTAGTTTAGCGTCTCAGTATTATTCAATGACCTTTGTATGTCTTCTTCTTTGTAGGACTTTGATAGGTTTAAAGTATCTTTCCATGTAATATACATCAAATCTGCTGTTGGAGTTGTGCAATATATTTTTTTAAATTTATAAAATGGAATTGCACCACAGTGGTCTAAGTGTGCATGGGATACAATAACTGCATCAACATTTTCATCAACTTTTGGAATTGCATTGTTCGTTGGATCCATACCACAATCAAGCAGTATTCTGGACTTTTTTGTGTCTATCTCAATGCATGACATTCCTATTTGATGACAACCTCCATGAAATCTCACTATAGCCATGAACATCACTCCTACATAAAATACAAATCAATATTGAACTTTTTCTTCTGAATTTGATTAATATGTAGATTGTTTGTGAATTTTACATGTATTTGTCACAAATTTGAAATAGTCATGATTGTGCTAAATTTTCAAATAAAGCATAATTCTTCTTTTTTATAACGTAAATAGCTGTGCAAACTCTTTCATAAAATACAAGTCTATATCTCCTCTTTCACATCTTGTAATTATTGATGCTACAATATTTTTTGAATATTTTATGGCATTTGTTGGTTTTATGAATGTGAAAGATGGTTTGTATCCTTCCTTGATTATCCCAACATTTTCAATGCCTAATATCTTTGCATTGTTGATTGTTGCCATTTTTAAGATTTCTTTTGGTTCGATATGGTAAATTTTATATATGAAGTCCATATCTTTGAATATTGAGGGTGAGTTTGCCATAAAGTTATCCGTTCCAATTCCTACTAAGATGCCATGCTCCAAAAGTGCCCTAATATTTGGTAATCCAACATTAAAAGATGCATTTGCCCTTGGGCAAACAACAACGCCTATACCGTTTTCCTTTAAAAGTTCCATATCGTTTGGTGTGGCATGGGTAGCATGTATAATAAAGTTTGGCTTTACTTTTAAATCAATAATTCTTTCAATTTCTGTTTTTCCGTAGTGCTCTAACGAGTATTTAAGAGAGCCTTCGTGTTCACTTGCATGTATGGCAAATATCCTATCTTTATCTTTTGTGCATCTGTATATAAATTTTAACGCCTCGTCACTATACTCATTTGCACCGCTCAATCCTATACCACTACAGTTGTCTAAAATCTCGTTTAGTTCTTTTTTTATTTCTTCTTTGATTATTTTTGTGGGTCTTCCCAATATTATTGCATCGATGTTTAATTCACTTAATGAAATTGCTTTTTTTAGTAAATTTATTCCTTTTATTCCATTTTCTCTAAAATCACAGAAATATCTTATTCCATTTTCGAACAACTCATTTAAAGCACACAACATCCCATTAATTAACTCTTCATCACTGCAACTATTCAAGAACTTATGCTTTAATCCGTTTGGGGGCTTAACAAGCTCATCCAAAGTTTTATTAATACCTATATCTTTTATTGCTGCATCTCCAACGTGTGTATGTGCATTTATTAAAGAGGGGATGACTATTCCTTTATATTTAATGGCATTGACCTTTTCATTTGTAAATCCTTTAATAACTCCACCTTCAATAACTAAAGTTCCTTTTTTTAGTTCAAAATTCTCACCATACAAAAAGTTTGATTGCAGATACATATTGATCCCCTATATATCTAAAATAATTTTAAAAATTTTAAATAAAAAAGCATAGTAATTTGAAATTAATAAAAATTAAAAAATTTAATTTTATTCATTAAGTTTTCCTGATAATGATGCTTTAACTAAACCATCAAACAATGGATGTGGTTTATTTGGTCTTGACTTAAATTCTGGATGTGCCTGTGTAGCAATGAAGTATTTGTGGTCTTGGATTTCAATGAACTCTGCTAATCTTCCATCTGGTGAAGTTCCAGAAATAACAAGTCCATGTTCTTCAAGAATGCTGTGGTATTCTGGGTTTACCTCATATCTGTGCCTGTGTCTTTCATAAACTTCTTTTTTATCATACAACTTGTATGCAAGAGTTCCTTCCTTCAAAATTGCCGGATATGCCCCTAATCTCATTGTTCCTCCTTTTTGGGTAACCTCCTTCTGTTCTGGTAATAAATCAATTACTGGATGTGGTGTGTTTTCATCAAATTCTGTTGAGTTAGCTCCCTCTAATTTACAAACATTCCTTGCATATTCAATAACTGCACACTGCATACCTAAACAAATTCCCAAGAATGGGATGTTGTTCTCTCTTGCATAGTTTATTGCATTTATTTTTCCCTCAATTCCTCTATCTCCAAATCCACCTGGGACAAGGATACCATCTAACTTTCCATCTTCTCTAAATTTGTCGAGAATTTCAACATAGTCCTCCTTTTCCAAAACCTCTGAGTGTATCCAATTTATATTGACCCTTGTGTCGTTCTTTGCCCCTGCATGCACCAATGCCTCAGTAATACTCATATATGCATCCTTCAATTCAGCATACTTTCCAACAATACCTATGGTGATTTCATGCATTGGATTTATTATTCTGTCAACCATTGCCCTCCATTCTCTTAAGTCTGGCTCTCTATCTGGAAGGTTCAATTTTTTTGTTATTAATTTTCCAAGACCTTCTTTTTCAAGGTTTAATGGAACTTCATATATAGTTCTTGCGTCTCTTGCCTCAATAACTGCCTCTTTATCCACATCACAGAACAAAGCAAGTTTTTCCCTAATCTTTTCTCCCATTGGGACTTCTGTTCTACAAACCAAAATGTCTGGTTGGATACCTATTCCCCTCAATTCCTTAACGCTATGTTGGGTTGGCTTTGTCTTTAACTCTCCAGCAGTTCTTATGTATGGAAGGAGAGAAACGTGGATATATAAAACATTTTCCTTACCAACATCCTTCTTAAATTGCCTTATTGCCTCCAAGAATGGCAAACTCTCTATATCTCCAACAGTTCCTCCGATCTCAACAATAGTTACATCATAACCTTCTCCAAGTTCTTTTATCCAGTCCTTTATTTCATTTGTTATGTGTGGAATAACTTGGACTGTCTTTCCTAAGTATTCTCCTTTTCTTTCTTTGGTTAATACGCTCCAATAAATTTTCCCTGTAGTTATGTTGTTCCTTGATGTTAGGTTTATATCAACAAACCTCTCATAATGCCCTAAATCCAAGTCAGTTTCTCCACCATCTTCTGTAACAAAAACCTCACCGTGCTCATAGGGGGACATTGTCCCTGCATCAATCTGCAAATATGGGTCTATCTTTATCATATTAACCTTAAATCCTCTTGCTTTCAACAATCTTCCTATTGATGATGCTGTAATTCCCTTCCCAAGAGAGGACACTACCCCTCCAGTAATGAATATGTATTTCATAAATTATCCCTCATTTTAATTAATTTTATGAAGTTTTTAAATAATAAATTTATTTTAATAGTTTGTTTTTGTTGTAAACTTAAATTCAGTAAAAATAGCACAAAACTTTAATATGGGATATATAAAGGCAATTTCTGAATTTTGATACATTAATTGTGTTATTTTATTTTATAATTTATGAAAAATCCAATTCTATAACCTAAATAATTCTATATAGGTTCTATAAAAATGTTAGGTACACTTGATTTCTAAAAACATGCCTTTTTAACTTTTATTTAAATATGGAAATATTACTAATAACAAATTATTTATACTTTAGTAGCATACAATAAACAGAAATAATAACATGGTGATATCATGGAAGATGAAAAAAAGATAAAAAAACTTCTCCACCTATTAGAGCATACGGAAGAGCACTTTGAAATTATTATAAACCTTATGAAAGAATTAAATTTAAATGCAGAAGGTTATGAGAAGCTCTATGATACCTTAAAAAATGAAAATGAAAAATTGAAAAAAGAATTATCCAATTAACTATTTTTTATTTTTATTTATTTTTATTCCTTTTTGAGTTCTTTCATAATTCTTTTTGCTACACTTTCCCCATCTAAACCATAATACTTCAACAACTCTTCCGCTTTTCCGGATTTTCCAAATTCATCATTGATACCTATTCTTAACAACCTTTTGTTTAACCCATTTGTTGCTATAACCTCTGCAATAGCCCCACCTAATCCACCAATAATACTGTGGTCTTCCATTGAAACGATGAAGTCCTTTGCTTTTTTAATTGCATCTTCATCTATTGGTTTAATTGTTGCCATCTCTACGACTTCAGCAGATATGCCATTCTCCTTCAATATTTCCGCTGCTCTTAATGCCTCTGGAACCTCTTCTCCAGTAGCAATTATTGTTAAGTCATCCCCATCAATCAATGTTTTTGCTTTACCTACTTCAAATTCCGCTTCCTCCTCACTCTCATAAATAATTTCCGTATCGCTCCTTGGCATTCTCACATAAACTGGCCCATCGTATTCAGCACACCATCTTATGATATTTTTTGTGTGGTAGTAGTCAGATGGGGCGATAACAACCATATTTGGAATTGCCCTCATTATTGCTATATCTTCAGTCATTTGGTGTGTTGCTCCATCTTCCCCAACGGTAATTCCGCTGTGAGTTGCAACAATCTTAACATTTAATCTTGGATATGCAACAGAATTTCTAATTTGTTCCCATGCTCTACCAGTAGCGAACATTGCGAATGTTGAAGCAAACACAATTTTTCCAGTTGTAGCCAATCCAGCTGCCATTCCAATCATGTTTTGTTCAGCAATCCCTGCATTGAAAAATCGCTCTGGGAATTTCTTAGCAAACATTGCTGTTTTTGTTGAACCAGACAAGTCAGCATCTAAAACAACCAAATTTTCATATTTCTCTCCAAGTTCTATTAGTGTTTCTCCATAACCATTTCTCATACCTTTTTTAATTCCACTTAACTTTACCATGGTTTCACCGCCGTTATTGTTGCTGCTTTTTTTAATTCTTCAACCGCCTTTCTAACATCATCTTTTCCATAAATTGCCGATGCTGCAATGAGTGCATCTGCCCCAGCATTTACTGCAAGTGATGCTGTCTCTGTGTTAATCCCACCATCCACAAATATCTTTGTGTCATAACCTTCCTTTGATATTTTATGCTTTAAATTGTCTATCTTTTTAACCATTGGTCTTATGAACTTCTGTCCAGAGAATCCTGGCTCAACGGTCATAACTAAGACGGCATAAACTTCTCCTAAGATATATTCAATTGTATCAAGTGGAGTTGATGGATTTAATGCAACTATTGGCTTTGCACCGTGGTTTTTTATTATATTTATTAACCTAAATGGGAACTTACAGGTTTCTATATGGAATGTTATCATATCAATGCCTTCAAACTTCTCAATGAACATTTCAGGATTTTCCACCATTAAATGAACATCAACGGGAAGCTTTGTTATGTCTCTAACATATTTTGCAATTCCAATACCTATGCTTAAATTTGGAACAAAATGTCCATCCATTATATCAACATGTATAAAATCTACACCTGCCTCTTCTGCTTTTTTAACTTCCTCTGCCAAATACCCAAAATCTGCTGAGAGGATTGATGCTCCAATCATTACCATTCTATCACCAAAATAAAATAAAATTGGATTTGTTAGGTGCAGATTTTCATTTAAGTTTTATTATAAATTTCAACTTATTTTATTAATTTTAATAATTTCAAATATAAATTAAATTTAAATTTTAAATTTTGGACTTGTGGGCTTTATTCTAACTCTTTTAATGCAATTTCTAACTGCTCTTCATTTGGAGCTTTACCGTGGAATCCTACATTATCCTCCATGAATGAAACTCCCTTACCTTTTGTTGTGTATGCAATAATCATTTTTGGCTTTCTGTTTTTCATTTTCTTTGCTTTTTCAACAGTGTTTATTATTTGCTCAAAGTCATGTCCATCTATCTCAAAAACATCCCACCCAAATGCTTTAAATTTCTCCTTTAAGTCCCCTAATGACATAACGTCCTCTGTACAACCATCAATTTGGAGCATGTTTCTGTCTACAAATCCAATAAGGTTATCTAATTTGTAGTGAGCTGCTGCCATCGCTGCCTCCCAAACTTGACCTTCTTGGCATTCTCCATCTCCCAACAACACATAAACATAATTATTCAATTTATCCAACTTACATCCCAGTGCCATTCCAACTGCCGCAGAGAATCCCTGCCCTAATGACCCTGTGCTCATCTCTATTCCAGGAATATCTATGGATGGGTGCCCTTGTAATAGTCCATCTAATTTTCTCAACTTCCAAAGTTCTTCTTTATCAAAGTAACCACATTCAGCCAAGACCGCATACAATGCTGGACATGAGTGTCCTTTACTCAAAACAAATCTATCTCTATCCTTCATTTTTGGATTTTTTGGATCGTGTTTCATTATTTTGAAATATAAAGCAACAATAATTTCTGTTGATGATAATGAACCTCCTGGGTGTCCAGATTTTGCTAAACCAACCATTTTTACAATATTGTATCTAACTCTCTTTGCTATCTTTTTCAATTCTTCAATTTCCATATCATCACCTTTATAGAGGATTTTTAAATTTTTTAAATCTCAAAATAAGTGTTTATAAAAGAAAATAATGATGACAAGAATGATAATTGCCAAATATTTGTTAATTTAAATACTCATGAAAAATATTCTCACTATAGGTACTCAACCTTTACATGCAACATACTAATAAACTTTTTGATTGCCTATAGTCGTTTGCGTTATAAATAGTTGAAAACTTCAAAATGGGATTAAGGGCGTAAACAGACCTTATTTGAAAACTTACGCTTAATTTTAGCCATTTCAACCGCAAACGGCATAATATAAATGTTGAATTTAAGAGAAAATACCACCAATTATAAAATTAAGAAAAAAGTTAGGTTAAATTATCCTTTAACTACTCCCATCGGCTTCATTCTACTAACTTTCAATGAAATTCCTGATTTGTGACAAACATCCGCAACTAAATCAATGCTTTTGTATGCCTCTGGACATTCCTCTGCGATAACGGCCTTAGAATCTGCCATAACAATAATTCCCTCTTTTTCAAGTTTTGCCTTAATTTCTTTACCCTTCCACAATTTCAAGGCTTTTGCCCTACTTAATGTTCTCCCTGCTCCATGTGCTGTTGAACCAAAGGTCTCTTCCATAGCCTTTTCAGTTCCATGCATTAGATACGATGCAGTTCCCATATCCCCTGGAATGATAACTGGTTGTCCAACTTTTCTGTATTCTTTTGGAATTAATTCACTTCCAGGACCAAATGCCCTTGTAGCTCCCTTCCTATGAACAACGACCTTTTTTGTTTTTCCATCTATTACATGCTCCTCTATCTTTGCTATGTTGTGGGCAACGTCATATATAATATTCATCTCCAAATCCTCTGCAGATGTTTTAAATACCTTTTCAAAGCTTTCCCTTACCCAGTGAGTAATCATTTGCCTATTTGCCCATGCATAGTTTGCCCCACAGCACATCGCTTTATAATATTCAATACCCTCCTCTGACTCTATTGGAGCACATGCCAACTGTCTATCTGGGAGTTTTATGCCATATTTTTTTGCAGCTTTTTCCATGACCCTTATGTAATCAGCACAAATTTGATGTCCCAAACCCCTTGAACCCGTGTGAACCATAACTACTACCTGGTTTTCTTCAATCCCAAAAACCTCCGCTGTTTCCTCATCAAACACCTTGTCCACATACTGAATCTCCAAAAAGTGGTTTCCACTACCTAATGAACCAAGTTGAGGTAGACCTCTTTTCTTTGCACTATCTGAAACAAGGGAAGCATCAGCATCCCTCATACACCCATGTTCTTCAAGGAACTTTATATCCTCATCCCAACCATATCCTTCATTTATTGCCCACTTTGCTCCCTCTTCCAAAACGTCATCAATCTCATTTTTGGTGATTCTTATTTTTCCCTTACTTCCCAATCCAGATGGGACATTTTTGAATATCTCACTTACAAGTTCTCTTATTTTTGGTTTAACTTCTTCTTTTGTTAAATTTGTTCTTATTAGCCTAACTCCACAGTTTATATCAAAACCAACTCCTCCAGGGCTTATGACTCCCCCTTTTACATCAAAAGCTGCAACCCCTCCAATACAGAAACCATATCCATAATGACAATCTGGCATAGCCAAAGAATACTTTTGAATACCTGGAAGGCATGCAACGTTTGCTATTTGCTCGAGAACATCATCCTCTAAACTTTCAAGTAAAATCTCGCTTAAAAATACTCTTCCTGGCACTTTCATACATTCTTTATAATCCATTGGTAGTTCATATATCGTATCAGATACCTTTTTTAAATACTCTTTCATAATCTCACCATAAAATTGAGTTAATTTTGAATAAATTTGATAATAGTGATGATTAACCCATAATATTCCAAAATTGTTGATAGTTCTTTGCAAAAGGGATTATATGGTAGTTGGACTATATAAGCTTATTGCAGTATTAAAATATATATTCAATACGTGATATTCAATTCATAACAATTGATCACAAGAAAATAGTCACCATGAATATTAAAAAGATTTTAATCATAGTGCTAGTCATGTAATTTATCATCGCCAATTTTAACCCAAACCTACCAAACAATGCAACATAGGTTCCAATGGTTTTATGTATATCATCTTACCCCAATAATGTTTCCAATTAGTAGAGTTATTAGTGCCTGCTTTTCATTTAACGCTTCATTTTTCATTAAAATGCAACAGTGGCATATCCAGCAAATAAATATGCAAAATTTGTAATTAAGACAACTATTGTTTCACCTGGCAAATTAAGAATACTGAATCAGATATTCCTTAGTCAATTTTAAAAGTTTTGTCATTAAGTGGTTTGTTATTTTTTGATTTTACTTAGTAAATTTGTCTCCTCTATAATCCCCGCAACAACAATTCCTATAGATGAAAGGATGACTATCTTGACTAAGTAGGATATTATGCCCATATCACCCCTATTTCCATGTTAATAATTGTAATTTTTGTAATAACAAATATTTAAAATCAATTAAAACTTGTGTATTTAAATTTTTTGAAATGTTTGATAGTAAATTATATATTTTTGGTGCCTAAAATTGGAATTGATTTTATGTTACAACAACAAATCAAAAAACATCATGGAGGATGCATTATGAAAATAAACACAGACAAACTCTTGATGATTCCAGGGCCTACAATGGTTCCTGCAGAGGTTTTAAATGCAATGGCATTACCAATTATTGGGCACAGAACCGCTGAATTTGGAGAATTGCTTGTAGATACAACAGAAAAAATGAAAAAAGTCTTCCAAACAAAAAACGACACATACATAATAACTGGTTCAGGAACAGCGGCAATGGACATGGCTATTTTGAACGTTATTGACAAAGGAGATAAAGTATTGAACATTGTAAATGGAAACTTTGGTGAAAGGTTTGCAAAAATAACCTTAGCACACAAAGGAGAAAGCATTAAGTTGGAGAACGAATGGGGAGACATAGCAGAGCCTGAGGCAGTTAAAGAGCTTTTAGATAAGCATGATGATATTAAGGCAGTTACAGTTGTTCACAATGAAACTTCAACAGGAGTCAAAAACCCAATAGAAGAAATTGGTAAGATAGTTAAGGATTACGATGCATTGTATATTGTTGATACTGTCTCATCATTGGGAGGAGACTATGTTGATGTTGATAAATTCAACATTGATATTTGTGTGACTGGTTCACAAAAATGTCTTGCTGCTCCTCCAGGATTGAGTGCAATAACTGTAAGTGAAAAAGCATGGGAAGTTATTGAAAAAACTGAGAAGAAATCACTTTACTTAGACCTTAGAGAATACAAAAAGAGATACGATGAGAAAAAACAAACTCCATACACACCAGCAGTTTCATTAATATATGCATTAAATGTTGCATTGGATTTGGTTTTGGAGGAAGGATTAGAAAACAGATTCAAGAGACATGAAAAATTGGCAAGAGCTACAAGGGCTGGTTTAGAGGCAATGGGTATTGAATTGTTTGCAAAAGAAAGAGCAAGGTCAGTAACTGTTACCTCAGCGTACTTACCAGAAGGTGTTGAAGATAAGGAGTTTAGGGGCTTGTTATCAAAGAAATACAATGTAGTTATAGCAGGAGGACAGGCACACTTATCTGGAAAGATATTCAGAATTGGACATATGGGAACTGCTAAAGAAGTCCACATCTTAGCAACATTGGGAGCTATTGAAATGGCACTTAAGGATTTAGGTGTAAAAGTAGAAGGTAGTGGAGTAGAAGCAGCAAAAGAGATATTAATGGAGTAACTTCTAATTTAACTTTATATATCTTCCTCGCTAAAATTTTTATTTTTTATTTTTAGTATAATTTATTGAGTGTGGTGCATAATTGATACATCTAAATTTATGCCCTAACATCTTTAATCCTTATTAATGGGTAACCATGAGTTTTTAGGTTGTAAATAGCTAATATCTGTGCGGTTACAACCGATAACATACAGAAAACGTATTTTTCTTAAAACCTTTTATATTCGTCCAAAATCTATTCATAATCTGGTTTTTATTATCGAATTTAACTGCTCTATTCGTTCTCTCATCTCTGCAAACTTTTTATCCATTTTTTTCTTTTTATCTCTACCCAATCTTCTTGGATTATGTCCAGTTTTAAGTATAACACCATAATCCTGCCACGCTGTTAATTTTAAATCTCCGATTTATCAGTAAGATATTTATCTATCGAAGTTATAACTATCTTAACGGCGTCCATGGGCATTCACCATTCGATTTTTATCACTTTTTGTATTCTATTTTTGACTCACCATATTTAAATTTTTTAATTATGCACCACCCTCAGTTTGTGAATTTATTATAATCCTCAGCTAATGTCTTTCCAGTATCTGTTAATCCTTTCTTTCCTAAGAATCTCAACTTTCTCAATATAACTAAGGTTTGTCTTTTTTTAAATTATTTTAGTTTGAACGTGGATAGACATGCTTGGTATTTTATCTATTCAACACTCTGTTTTTATAAATATTTTATTATTTATACCATATATTTAAATATAATAATATTTAATAGTTAGATCGCAATAATGGCAATATCGAAAATTATTTAAAGAATAAAAATAATTAAAGAACCATTAGTAAAATTATAATATATATTAAAAAATCTAATATGGTGATATGGTGAGTACAGATATTTTAAATGAACTTTCAGAATCTGTTGTAAATTTAGATGAAAATAGGGCGTTAAAAGCCGCAAATGAAGCACTAAAAGCAGGTATTCCTGCACATATAGCAATAATGGATGGATTGTGTAAAGGGATGAAAATTGTAGGAGACAAGTATGAAAAAAAGGAATATTTTGTTCCTGAAGTATTAATAGCTTCAAATGTAATGAATAAAGCAATAGATGTTCTAAAACCACATGTGAAATTGGATAAAGATGATATTCCAGCTAAGGTTGTGATAGGAGTTGTTGAAGGAGATATTCATGAAATTGGTAAAAATATTGTGGCAATGATGTTAGAAGCTGGAGGTTTTGAAGTTCATGATTTAGGTAGAAATGTGCCATGTGAAAAATTTGTTGATTATGCCATAGAGATTAATGCGGATATAATTGTAATGTCCACAATGATGACCACAACAATGTACAATATGAAAAAGGTTATTGACGTTTTGAAAGAAAGAGGAGTTAGGGACAAATTTATAGTGATGATAGGTGGGGGCCCAGTATCTTCTGCATTTGCAAAAGAAATTGGTGCAGATGCATACACAGACAATGCTAATGAGGCCTTAAAAGTAGCTAAAGAACTCTATAAAAAAAGAAAAGGAAAAAACATAAAACAATAAGGTGAAAATATGATTCCAAAAGAAAGACTTTTAGGAGTAATTACTGGAAGTGGAATTGACAGAATACCAGCAGTTCCACTTATTGGAAATTTTGCAGGGAAAATATCAGGATATAAAGTAAGTGAAATTGCAAGAGATGGAATTAAATTAGCAAAAGCCATAGAATACACATATAAAAAGATGAATCCAGATTTAGTAACTATATTAACAGATTTATGTATAGAAGCTGAAGCTATGGGCTGTGAATTGGAATATTTTGATAATGATGTTCCAATAGTTAAAAAACATGTATCCTTAGAAGAAATATCTATTCCTGATCCAGAAAAAGATGGAAGAATGCCAGAATTTTTAAAATGTATTGAATATCTTGTAGAAAAAATAGGAAATGAAGTATTTATAGGAATGTGTGTTCCAGGGCCATTTACAATAGCAGGAAATCTTCATGGAACAGAAAGTATGATGATGGATTTAGTGATGAATCCAGATGTAATTAAAGAGGAGATAAAGTTAGCAACAGAGGCTTCAAAATTATTTATAAATGCATGCATGGATAGAGGGGCCATTCCATTAATTTGTGATCCAATAGCATCTGGTTCTTTAATAAGTCCAAAATTTTATGAAGAGTTTGCATTAAATCCTTGTAAAGAAATTGTGAAAGAAATACACAAGCGCGGATTGCCTGCAATATTACACATTTGTGGAGATGTAAATCCAATTCTTGAGCTTATGGTTAAAACTGGCGCAGATTTCTTAAGTGTTGATGCAAATGTCAATTTAAAAGAAATGAAGGAGAAAGTAGGTAAAAATGTAGGAATAATTGGAAATATAGATCCTGGAAGCACCATATATCTTGGAAGCAAAGAAGATGTTCTCAATGAATGTAAAAAAGCAATAGAATATGCTTCAGATAATCCAAAAGGATATATCCTTGCATCAGGATGTGAAATACCCTTAGCATCTAAAGAAGAAAATGTAAAGGCCATAGTTGAGGCTGCAGAACTTTATGGAGAAGTCCAATAGTTAATTCCAAATAGTTAATTTTGAAATAATTAATACCTAAACATTTTTTATGGTGTGTTTTTATGACACCAAAAGAAAGAATAGACAGTGTTCTTTCAGGGGGAGGTAATGTTCCCTCTACATTTATAGCCAGTCCAATTTTTTTAAACCGTCATATAAAGGATAGTAAAAATTTGGCCAATTTCTATTTGGAACTATATAAAAAATATAGACCAGATTTAATAACAATTATACATGAAAATACATACTTAGAAATTCAAGCTTTAAAGATACTAAGAAGGAAAATAAAGGATACATATATCACAGTCTCTCTAAATTGTCCAATATCTTACCTATCTGCAACTGATGATAATTTTATGGTAAATCTTTATTTAAAAAAAGAAGAAATTCATTCAAAAATTTATAATTATGTAGAATTTCTTAAAGATAATATTAGAACAATTATTGAAAATGATGGGATTCCATTCTTAGGAGACCCTACTGCCCCATTTATTGGACCTAAGATGTATAAAGAATTTGGAATACCGTATTTAAAGAAAATATTTAAATTTATAAAATCATTTGGAATTCCTACATTTTTACATATTTGTGGAGAGTTATCTCCAATTATTGAACAATTAAAAAATTTAGATATTGATGTTCTAAGTTTTGAAGATAGTTTAAATGTTGTAGGAACCCTTGATTGTGTATTAATGGGTAATGTAAAACCTAAAGATATGCTAAATGGGAATATAGATAGTCAAATACATTACATTTTGAAAAATAGAAAAAAACAGCACATACTATCAACAGGTTGTGAGTTACTTCCCAATACGCCAGAAAAAAACATTATAAAATTAATTAATTCGAGGGTAGATTATGATTGATATTGAAGAGGAAGTGAAAAATAGAACTTTAATAGCTCCTATGGGCGGATGTTATATTGCAAAACTTTATGGATGTGGGAAAAAACATTATTTTTGTAGAAATGGGGAAATTTTTGGTAAAGCACTTTGTAAGGCAAAAGAATATTTTGGTTATGATATAATACATCTATCTTCAGATATATATGTTGAAGTAGAAGCTATGGGGTTGTACAGTTGGAGCTGTATATATAAGGAATACGGAAAAATGAATGAAAACTTTGACATAGATAGTTTAACAATTAATTTAAATAGTGGAAGAGTTTCAGAATATAGAAAAGCGATTGAATACTGTAACTCAAAAAATAACACTGTATTTGTAAGTGTAAGTGCTCCATTTACTCTTGCAGCAATTATAAGAGGTATAGATAGATTCATGATAGACTTAATAAAAAATAAAAAATTTGCTAAGGATTTGATTAAAAAAACTACAGAAATTTCTAAGATTGTGATAGAAGATATAAAAGATATAGCATACCCTTTTGTGGTAGATGCAGTAGCATCATCATCACTTATTAGTCCCGAATTTTATAGAGAATTTGCTTTTAAACCTGTAAAAAAAGTATTAAAATTATGCGATTTTCCAATATTGCACATGTGTGGGGACATAAACCCAATATTGGATGATATTAAAAAAACGGGTTCAAAAGTTATAAGTTTTGATGATAACTTGGAAATTTCCAAAGCTTTTGAAGTTTTTAATGATTTAATTGTTTTTGGAAATATTAATCCTTCAATGATGTATCATTCCAATGTAGATTGGGTAAAAACGGAAGTAAAGAAATGTATGGAATCTAAAACTGGAGATTACATATTATCTACAGGATGTAGTATTCCCGTAGGTACTCCAAAAGAAAATTTGAAAACATTAGTACGTTATGGAAGGTGTTATGATGTGTAAAATTACTTATATCATGGAAGATGGAACAAAAAAGTCAGTGGTTGTTGATAAAGGTACCACAATACTTGAAGGAGCAATAAATGCTGGAATATATCTTGATGCCCCTTGTGGAACTGGAAAGTGTGGTAAATGTAAGGTTTTAATAGAAGAAGGTTTAGAAAATATTGAAGAAATCAGCATTGTAGATGGTAACTATGCATTGGCATGTATTGCAAGAGTTTATGGAGATGTGGTGGTAAAAATCCCTAATTTTGAAGGAGTGGTTTGTAAAAGCATTAGCGGATATTCATCTCCCTCAATAATCCCAGACATCAACATAAAAAAAATTAGCACAACAGTATCGGAATCATCTAACTATAATTTAACCTTAAAAGCAATAGTTAAACTTAACTCTATGAATTTATCAGATAAAGTAAATCTAATATTAAAAAATAATAATGTTGTTAATGTAGAAAAAGATTTTTCAGGGATATATGGTCTTTCAATCGATATTGGGACCACATCTGTGGTAGTTTATCTTGTTGATATGTGTAATGGTGTAGTTGTAGATACAATTTCCTTTTTAAATCCTCAAAGACAATTTGGAGCAGATGTAATTTCAAGGATAGCATATAATAACGGAGATTTACTGCAAAAAGTGCTTATAACAGAACTAAATAATGCCATATCAAAACTGTGTTCTAAAAATAATATAAAAATGGATAATATCTATGAAGTTACTGTTGTGGGTAATACTGCCATGATACACCTTTTTTGTGGAATACTTCCAAAAAATCTTGCAACATATCCATATGTCCCAACCTTTAAAAATTCATTATATATGCCTGCAAAGATGGTGGGGTTGGATCTAAAAAATGCAGATGTTTACACATTACCAATAATAGGAGGATTTGTTGGTGCAGATACTGTTGGGGCAATATTATCTACAGAAATGCATAAGAAAAATGAAATAAGTCTTCTTATAGACATAGGTACAAATGGAGAAATTGTATTGGGAAATAAGGAGAAGTTATTAACTTGTTCATGTGCAGCAGGTCCAGCATTTGAAGGGGTTAATATTGAACATGGGACCAATGCTAAAGAAGGAGCAATATGTAAGGTAAAGATAAATGAAGATTGTGTATATTATGAGACCATAGGTAATAAGAAACCTCCAATAGGTATTTGTGGATCAGGAATAATAGATATTATGGCTGAACTTTTAAGATCTGGAATAGTTGATAAAACTGGAAGGTTTGTTGGAGAGCATAAAAATCTAAGAGATAATAAGTTTTTTATTGATGATACTATTTATTTCTCTCAGGGAGATATTAGAGAAGTGCAGCTTGCAAAAGGAGCAATATTTGCGGGTATTAAAATCTTATGTCATGAGTACGGCATTGACATTGAGGATATATCAAAAGTTTATATTACAGGAGCATTTGGTTGTCATATAGATGTTAAAAATGCTAAGACTATAGGTCTTCTACCTGATCTAAATAATATAATCCATATAGATAATGCTGCAGGAAGAGGTGCAATAATGGCTTTACTTTCTGAAAAAATTAGAAATGAAGCTAATGAATTGGCTAAAAATACAAAATATATAGAGTTGAGTAGTCATAGCAATTTTGAGACTGAATTTATATCTGCCCTTAGGTTTTCAAAATAAGGCTACTTTATCCTCACAGATAACCCCATTTTTACATCAAAAATTTTTTCTTCTAATATTTTTCTTCTAATACTGGTTTGGCAAAATAATAAATGATTTAATAATTTATACTATTGTAAATTTGTAAATTTTATAAAATTATTAAGCATAAAAGACTGCAAGTTTAAAGGATAAAAAATGCATAAAGATAATGCATAAAATAAAAACCCATTTATGTATTGGACTTTTAGATTTTTAGCTAATTTTTATTTTAAAAAAGACATTAATTGATTAAATTGAATTTGTAAAAACCAATGGGGGGTGGTATAGATTTTTGAATAAAATTAAAATAAAAGGATTTAACTTATTCTGCAGCTTCAACAACTTCTTTTTGTTCTTCTTTTACTTCTTCTTTTTGCTCTTCTTCTTTTGCTTCTTCTACAAATCCTTCATTTTCTTTTTTACCGAACTCTAAAACCTCTGATTTGTATATCATGACACTCTTCAATGGGAAGATTTTCTTACATTCTTCGTGGATTCTGTTTGCCATTTCTCCCATTAACATTGCTTGAACATATTCTGGGAATGTTTTCTCTTCTGACATTGCTTTTATAATTTCCATCATTTTCTTTCTAATCGCTGTTTTTTGTCTTGCTCTTGCTCTTACTGCTGTTAATGTTATTGCTTTGACTCTGATCTTGTATCCATCTTTTGTTCTGACATCAACGATAGCATCAATTTTACTTCTTCTTCTTCTAATTTGTGATTTTAAGTATTCTCTTGTTGTGTCATGCCCAACGAATTGGGAGACAGCGTTTGTTCCACTAACTCCATATATTTTGAAGTAAACTCTAATCATGTGTTTTGTTGGGTCGTTTGTTAAGTCCCTCAAACTTACCTCTGCAACTCTACCAATGACTAATGATGGATCGCTTGCTGGTGTTTGTCCAATTAAAACCCCACCAAATTCCTGAGCTGTGTAGATGTTGTACCATACCTTAGTTTTCCATGTATCTTTTGCCTTTCTTCCTTTGACAGTTCTTGCTTTCATTTTTGCCATGTTATACACCTCAGATACATTTATTCTTCTTCAATGTCTGGGAGGTATTCAGTCAAGTCGATATATCTTCTTGTAGGTTTTATTAAGTCCGCATATACTCTTTTTATGTTTTTAGCAACATCTCTTTTGACATGTCCTTTTTCGGCTTTTATTAACTTAACCCTAAAAAACCCATTATTAATCCTATATACATTACCCACTTCAAATACGTAATCCATTGGAACAAAGATATATACAGAGTATGTTCTTCTTCCGTCATTTATTGAAATACCTAATTTTTTTGGGATATCTAAGGATTTTGCCCATATTGTTTTGATATCGTCAACTTTTGATGAGGAAACTCTTTTGCCATCATCGGTGTCTATTGTAGTAACTTCAATTCTTTCCCCATCAACTTCTAATTCTTCACCAACTTTAACAACTTCACCCATTGGTAATTGGATTATTTTTCTCTCGGATTCATCGTATCTACTTATAATCACACTAACATCTTTTAATTTTACGCTGAATTCCACTTCATGAATCGTGTTGCATTCTAAGCATTTGACAATATATTTAGCATGTTTTTTTGATTCTTTTGATTTTAATATTTCGTGAGGAGTTAATTCCTCACAAACAGGGCATTCAAAATGTTCCATTTTTCATCACTTCCGTAGGGATGGCAGATTTATAAAACATTTGGGATGGGCAATTGCCCATTATTTATTTTTTCTTTTTCCTTTTTCTCTTACCTTTTACTTGTGGGACGATGATTCTTACTTTTACATTTGTTGCCCTTTCTAAGAACTCTTCATATGTGAATGAAACTTCATCATCGCTACTTATAACTCCTCTGTTCTTCAAGTATTCTTTTGCCATTAAGTAGTATATCAATGCTACTGCCTTTCTACCTTTGTTGTTTGTTGGAATTACGAAGTCAATGAATGATGTTAAATGCTCTGTGTCACATAAACCAACGATTGGAATGCCTATTTCAATTGCTTCTTTTAATGCTTGCCTATCGACTCTTGGATCACTTAAGAATAAAACTTCTGGTTCTAAGAACCCTTTGTATGCTGGGTTTGTTAATGTTCCTGGGACAAACCTTCCTGGAATTGTTCTGATTCCTGTAACTTGTCCGAATTTTTCTAATGGACCCATTGTGTAAATTCTTCTTGAAACTGCCAATATGTCTTCTGGTTCATATTTTGCTAAGAACTTCGCTGCTAACTTTAATCTTTCGTCTGTTTTTCTTACATCTAAAACGTACAACCCGTCTGATCTAACTCTGTAAATGAACTTTTTCATGTCTTCTGTTTTTTGCTGGGTTCCAATATGGATACCTGACGCTAAATAGGTGTCTAATGGTACTAACATGTTGTTGTTTTCCGCCATTTTCACGCCTCCAAAATAGTGGTTTTTATGGCTTATAAAACAAAGCCAAAAACGTGGTTTTTATGACAGAGAAATAAGTCAATTATTGTCAAAAGTCATGTGACAACACATGTTTATGCTCAATAATATATAAAATTTACGCAATTGAGCATACAAAATATTATAACCATTTTATATATGAAAAATATTTAGTGGATATCTATAAATGCCCATTAATTAAAGCAAAGGAATTGTTATTCAATTATTTACCTCTTCTTCCGTGTGCTTTTATACTTGGCCTTACTTTCTCAGCACCTTTACCTTTGTTTCTCAATCCTCTACCCTTCTTACCAGCAGATGTTAAACCTCTGAATACTCTACCTTTGTGTTTTCCTGTGCAAATCCAGTTCAAGTTCTTATCTGCTTTGATTGCTGGGTGGTGTGGGTCAACCAAGATAACTTCGTACCATTTGTATTTACCGTCTTCCCCAACCCAGTAGGAGTTGAGGACTTCCATGTTTGGATATTTTCTTGCAGCTCTTTCTTCAGCAATTCTTTGGATGGACTTACCCATTGTTATTTTGTTAACCCCTAATGTTGCAGGTTTCTTTGAACCTGTTGGTCTTGATTTTCTCAATCCACCTCTTCTTACTCTAACCCTTACAACAATAATTCCTTGTTTTGGTTTGTATCCTAAGCTTCTTGCCCTATCTAATCTTGTAGGCCTCTCAATTCTTACAACTGCTGGCTCTCTTCTCCATTGTTGCATTCTTTCCCATAATAACTGCTTGACATAACTATCCTTTGGTCTTTTCCAAGCATCCCTAATATACTTATAAATTCCCATTTCTTATCCCTCTTGCTGTTTTCTTTATATGTGTTTTCTTCCGTCTCTGTTTATGGGTTCGGCCTTTCAGCCACATACCCTTACAGGAGGTCGACCTCCTGTTACTAGTTTACAAAAAATTTTTTGTAAAAATTTTTGTATTTTCTGAGTGACTTCATTTTGTGTAGTTTTGATATATTAATTTAACGGTCATTTGTGTGTATGAATCACACACATATCAGCAACATTTTTATTTAATATTGAATACAGAATATGTTAGAAGGACCAATAAAATTTGATGATTTCATAATATCGAATAACCTAATCAAATTTTTTGATTTTTGTAATTTTTTAATTTTTATTAAAAGTATATTCAAGGGGTTATGATGAGGTGGAATTTGTATTTAGTATGTTTATCAATATTGCTATTCTTTGTTGTAACATGTGGATGTTTCGAAAATGAAGGGTACGAGGGAGAGATTAAGACAATAAAACCGGGGGTTTTGACTGTTGGGATTGTAAACTATAATGTTCCTCCCTTTGTATTCGAAAAGGACGGGAAATTAACGGGTTTTGATGTTGAGTTAATAACTGAAATTTCCAGACGGCTGGGATTGAAACCAGAATTTAAAAGATACGATTTTCATTTGTTGTTGCCTTTAATAAAAGCAAATGAGATTGATTGTGCAATATCTGCTATAAGTATAACCCAAAAAAGGAAACAGGAAGTTTCATTTTCAAGGCCTTACTTTGAAACAGGAGAAATTATTGTTGTAAGAAGTGACGATAATCGCATAAAAAGAGATGCTGATTTGAGAGGTAAAAAGGTTGGGGTTATAAAAGGTACAACATGTGAAGAGTTGGCAATATCAATTTCAAAAAGTGCTCCTCTAACTATCGTTAAATATAGGGATGTAGATAAGATGCTTGATGATTTAAAAAATGGAGAGATAGATGCTATAATATACGATGAAATTTTAGTTGATGGTGTAATAAAAGAAAGACCTTACTTCAAAAAAGTTGGTCGTAGATTAACAAGTGAATACTATGGAATAGCAGTAAATAAAAATAATGAAGCCCTTCTTAATGCAATTAATGAAGCATTATTTGAAATGGAAAAAGATGGGACATATATGAAATTGTATAATAAGTGGTTTGGAAATTTCACACAAAAATAACATTTAGCTAACCATTCATATAAATTTCTTATATGTTTTTGGAATTTTAATTTACTATTTAGCAATTTAATTACCCATTTTTTCGTTTTTTAGATATTTTGCTAATTTTTTAGCTATTCCAATAATCGCTAATATTTGCGTGTCTTTTTTTATCATTGGCTTTGATACATAATCTTCTCCAACTTCCCCGACATTTTCATCTTTAATTTTAATCATTATTCCAACCATAGTATCCATCATAAATCTAAATATATATTTAGTTGAATTAATGTCGTTTAACACTTTGAAATTGTAAGCTATTTTTTTATTAAATCTTTTTTCAAATAACTTAAAAGTCTATTCTATACTTCATATTCTAACGTTAAAACTGTTTATTTTATGCTTTTAGATGGGAGTGTGGAGCTTTTGTGATGATAAGCTACGGAACTCTTCTAAATAAAATCTTTTTCCTTCTGAAATGGCTTGTTTAACTTCAATACATATAATTTCATTGAAGCCAGTATCTAAAATCCAGGAATTTCTTAAAACAAAATTATTAAATGCTTCGTATTCATCTTTGCCCTCTGAATATCCAATAACTTGAATATTTTCAACATCTGGTGCTATGCTTTCTTTTTGAGAGTATGTAAATCCTTCAAAAGTTAAGAAAAGAAATTTTCTTTTATTCATTTTCTCCACCGTTCTAAAAATTGTAATTGTAGTCTAGTTAAAAGTTCATCGTAAGTATACAAATTGTTTCTCCCAACATTTTCAAATTTGTATGTTAAACATAATATATTTTCTTGTGGAATTGAAAGTCTTTTAGAAAAGGATTTTGCTATTAGTATACCTCCCATACATTCGTTACCTAATTCATCCATATACTTTTTGAGTTGCTCAAAATCTTCATTTTTGGCTGAATTTCTTTTTACTTCTATTACAATCTTTTTGGATGTCCCTTTTGGATGTTTTTCCTTGATAAAAATATCTACATGCCCCTCAGGCAATGCTTTTTCTCCTAAAATCTCGAAATCTTGGGGTTTACCATCAATGCCCATCTTTTGCAGTATTTTACAGAAAATGTCCCTATTTTTGCTTAAAAATTTTCTAACAAGCGATTGAAGAATTAGTTCTTTAAAAGAGAAGACCTCAGGAATAACCTGCAACTTATTATTGAAAGTTATCTTTGGGGTAAATACATCATCTGGTGGATAATATTCAAAATCTCTTGAGTCATCATTAACTTTTTCTCCCATTTGAGATACCTGGTAAAATGTCACCTCATCTGCTTGGAAGTGTGTTTTTCGATATCCGCCTCTTAAAAGCAGGTTTTCAGCAACGTATGCAAACTCTTGTCGAACCATTGACTCTTCAAATTTTCTCACCAGTTGCAAATGTAGTCTAAATGGAAAATAGTAGGTATTTCCTGACTTAAATGTTATTGGTGACCACGGCCCATATTTGTTAGCATTTTTTAATACCACCTTTTTAATAACTTTGTAAAGATTGTAAACTCGAGCTCCGTAAAGAAATGATATATAGTCTCCCTCATCAACTTCTACAAACGTCCAGAACCCATTAACACTATTGGTAAAACCTGCCATTTTGTACTTCATACATAACTTGAGATTCTCCTTGTTAGATACCGAAATTAAGAAATATGCCATGGTATATTCCTCCATTAAGGTGTGTAATATTGTTATATTGTGCATAAAACCTTGCTCCTTTAAGGTTAGGAAATATATATCCCCTTAAATGTTGCACTTTTGGATGTCTTTTTGTAGATTAAATTTAAATAAGTTGTGTTGCACAATCATGGTTTTATACAGTGTTTTAAGGTAGTGATAAAAAACTATGACGGAAAAACTTTCACAAGCGACTATAACATTTAGCTAACCATTCATATAAATTTTTTATATGTTTTTTAGAATTTTAATTTAAATCATGCTACTTGGTAATTTAATTACCCATTTTTTCGTTTTTTAGATATCTTGCCAATTTTTTAGCTATTCCAATAATCGCTAATATTGGTGGAGCTCCTGGTGCCTCTGGGAATACTGAGGCGTCACAAACATATAACCCCTCAATCTCTGTTTCTAAATTCTCATCAACAACTTTTTTAATAGCACATGTTCCTCCAGGATGGGAACCTCTTGGAATCGTTGAGTATATTCTTTCTACGCCAAATTCGTGCAGTATTTTTGATGCCTCACCAACACCTTCTGAAAGTATTTGTGTGTCTTTTTTTGTCATTGGCTTTGATACATAATCTTCTCCAACTTCCCCGACATTTTCATCCTTAATTTTAATCATTATTCCAATTACATCCTCTTTGCGGGTTTTTTCATACTCATTTATCCTACTATACAACAATTCAGAGTAGTGAGATGCTAATATGAAATCCCTATATTTTTTATAAACAATCATTTGAACATCTTTGTTTAGATATGTATCTTTTAGAATTCCCCCAACGGTAATAAAAGTATCTACAAACAAATTTTTGCCTATATGTTCATTATCCAAAATTTTACTTAATATTCTTGGGGAATTGATTCCTCCCGCGGAAATAATAACATTTTTTGCCTTAATGGTTCTCAATGAGTTTGTATTTTTATCAACTCCATCAATATAAAAAACATCACCTTCTTTTCTAATGTTTTTCACTTCAAAACCACAAATAACATCTGCCTTTGATTCTTTTATAAACTCTGCAGCAGTCCATTTTGCGTTACATGGTTTATGTGCACATTTTCCACATTTGTTGCATTTATCAAAGTTTATATATTTTGGAGTTCTCTCAAATCCAAGATTCAAAAATTTCTTTGCATATTCTCTTAAGAATTCGTATGGTGGTCTTTTAACATTTAACTCCCTCTCTATTTCTTCATATATTTCATCCTCTATTTTAATTCCCTTTATTTTGACTCTAAGAGCATTTCCTACAGCACAAACAGTTGAACCCCCAATGGAATTCAAATAGGCAATATCTACAAAATTCCCTTCTATTACATATTTCGGATAGTG
Source organism: Methanotorris igneus Kol 5 (assembly GCF_000214415.1). Lineage (NCBI taxonomy): Archaea > Methanobacteriati > Methanobacteriota > Methanococci > Methanococcales > Methanocaldococcaceae > Methanotorris > Methanotorris igneus. The sequence continues at coordinate 681,398 of NC_015562.1, read as the reverse complement.
TTCTCCTTTTTCTAAAACGGCAACTTTTGCGTCTGTGGATAGTTCTTTAGCCAATGTAGCTCCTGCTGCTCCAGAACCTATTATTGCAAAATCAAACATGATATCCCTCATTCTATAGTCGTGTGCGAAATATATACGGTAAAACCAGAGGTTTTGCCATAAAAATATGCGGCAAAATCCCCTGGGGTTTTGTCGTTAATTTTTAAAGTTATTTACAATTAATAAATTTCAAATAATCTTTATCTTTCATTAAAATTTGGAATAACTTGTACAACCCTTAAAAATTTATACGGCAAAACCCTTTGGGTTTTGCCAAAAGATATACGGCAAAATCCCTTGGATTTTGCCAAAAAGTTTCTAACGCACACGACTATATTTCTACTGGTTGATGCTTTATTATAGTTGTGTGCGCTAAGAGTTTAGGCGAAAACTCCTGCGGAGTTTTCGCTGCTCGAACCTTCGGTTCGATTAGGCGAAATCAAAGATTTAGTTGAATAACCTACGGTTATTCAACTTCCCTGCAACCATAGGTTGCAGTGGACGCTGCTCGAAGCTTCGCTTCGATGAACATAACTTCAATAAAATTTATGAGGTATTAAACACTTAATTTTAAAAATTTAAAAGGAATAATGACCACTTAAAATTTTATAAGTTTTTATAATAAGTTTAAAAATTAATGGCGAAATCTTATGGATTTTGCCGTATATAATTGTCCTCCAAGTATATAAAATTAACAGTGTTAAGTATGGTAATGCATAATTTTAAATTCATTCATTAAAAGGTTCAACTTATAGTCGTGTGCGGAATTTATACGGCAAAACCTTTGGTTTTGCCATTAATTTTAAACTTATTTATGCATTAATGAATTTTTAAATAATTTTTAGTCCTCCTTAAAATTTGAAATAAGGGATAAATCTTTATAACTTTATCAATGGCATATTTCCAAACTCTAACGCACACGACTATAAATATCAATTTCCTCATCTTCATCTAAATACAACCTATATTGCTCAATATCATCCCCCAACCTATTGACAAACATCCTTGCAACTCTTCCAGGATCTCTTGATTTTGTTATTGCCCTACCAACTATCAAAATGTCATAGTTTTTAATTAACTCATCAATATTTTCTGGACTAACTCCCCCAGCAATTGCCAATATTGCATCTACATCTTCTTTAGTTATACTGAATTCCTTCTTTACTCCAAACGTTTCCTCATCAATTCCCCTATGCAAAATAACAACATCTGGTTTTAACTTTAAGGAGTTATATAGATTAATTGGATTTTCCACATTCATCATATCCAAATAACTCATTATCCCACATTTTTGGCATTCATGGATGCCTTTTAGTATGGTTGATTTTGGGGCAACTCCACTTATACAAACTGCATTTGCAGTGCTTTCAAATGCCATCCTAACCTCAATCCTTCCAGTATCAAGAGTTTTTAAATCAGCAACAATAAAGCCATCAAAATACTCCCTTATATGCTCAATAACTTCAATACCAAACTTCTTGATTAATGGAGTCCCTGCCTCAAGAATAATCCTATCGCTTTTTGGCAATGCATTTAAAATAAACTCTAAATTCTCAATTGTAGGCACATCTAATGCCACTTGCAAATAAGGAGGCCTCTCCAACCTAACATCCCTAAATCCTACGAGTGGATGTAAAGCCCTGTATTTTTCTTTCTTTATCTTTTCTTTTGAAGGGTATTCATTTAAAGCTCTGTTTATTGCCAATTTTGTTGCTCCATAGTAGTATTGGAATAATTTTCTTTTAGTTAGTGTTGTTAAAGGAACATCTGGAACTGAAACGGTTGCGATTATCTTTAAATCCTCCTCTAAATCCAAATCCGCTATTGCTTTTGCTACTCCATACTGAATAACTCCATTCAACAGTTCATCCTGTATCTCACTGCTTATTGGATGCCTTGGTACAACTAAGGTTAGTGGTTTAACAATCAAATTTGGTCTTAAATTGGCAAATAATGGGCATGGGGTTCTTGTTAATGCATTTGTAAATGCTTCATCCATTTCTTTACCTTTTCCAATGACTAAATTAATAACTGCTTTAACTTCATTTCCAAAAACTGCCTCTCCAAATTTTATCATATCAATCCCTTATGAGTTCTTTTATTGCATAGTGAGTTGTTAATGATTGGGGCTTTATGATGCCATTAATTACATCGTAGAATAAAATTTCATTCTCGATTAGATATTTAAAAATCTCAAATTCTTCTCTTTTTACATCAATGTAATCAATTTTTATTTTATTTTCAAATTTTTTCAGTATATTTATAATATCATTTTCATCAAAGTTGGATGTGTCTATGGTATATTTTATCCTATCCCTCTCAATATTTATCCATCTTTTTATGGTTTTTTCAACAGAAATTCCCAATTTTTTATTTTCAATCAAATCGGATATCTCATAAGGCAGAGAAAGATATTTTATTGCATAGTTTATTTCTTCTTCATTGAATTTTTCTTCTTTTAATATTTTTTCAATAGTTTCTTTTTCTAACCAATCAATTAAATAATATTTTGATGTTTTTGCTAATGAAGAGTTGTTATAAATCTCATTAATAAATAAGCTATCTGATGTTAAGCAAATAACGTGACAAAGATGTTCCATTTTTGTTAAAGATACAAATAAATTGAATAATTCATTCAATAAAGATTTACTCCCGTTAAAATAAATACTTTTTAATTTTTGCAATTCATCAATGATTAAGATTGGTTTCTTTCCATCTTCAACAACAGCATTAATGTCTTCATTTATCTTTCTAAAAACGTCGTTTAAAGAGACGTTTTTAAAATCATAATCTTCATCAACTCCAAATTTAAATATCTTAAAGTTTAATTCTAAAGTATTTCTCAAATATTTTTTATCCCCCTTTTCAAAAAATACATTTAAGAATTCCTCTTTTGTTGGTGTAGCATATTTTCTTAGATTGTAATAGAAGAAGACCAAATCTTCCCTATCTTCCAAATCTTTAATAACCCTTTTCATAACCGTTGATTTTCCTGAAGATTTAGGGCCATAAACAAATAAAATTGAATTTGGGATTAATTGACAGTAGGTTTTTAGATAATTTAGTTCTTTCTCCCTATCATAAAATTTAATTTGCATTTCAACCACCAAAAATTGCAATTTGACTTGCATAAAAATTAATATTAAATATTATTTGTTTAGAGCTATGCTTCCACTCGCATCTCTTTTATATTTTCCAAATTCAGTTACAAATTTCAACTTATCTCCCCAAAACACTGGCCCATCTTTGCAAACGCAGAGCCCCTCATCATCTACGCAACATTGCCCACAAATTCCAATACCACATTTCATGTACCTCTCCATTGAGACCTGGACGGGAATGTTATATTCATTTGCAATCTCAACGACCTTTTTCATCATTATCTCTGGCCCACATGTTATAACTAAATCAAATTTCTCCTCTTTAAGAATTTCACTCATCTTCTGTGTTGTGAAACCATGGAATCCAAAACTTCCATCATCAGTGCAAATCTCTAATTCTCCACAATTTTCAAATCTATCCAAAAACAAAAGTTCTTCCTTAGTCCTTGCTCCAATGATGGTTGTTATTTCTATGCCTTGTTTTGCAAACTCCTCCACCGCAGCAACAATTGGGGCTGCTCCAATTCCTCCTGCAACTGCCAAAATTCTATCTCCCAATGGCTCAAAATATGTTCCATAAGGTCCTCTAACCCCTATCAAATCCCCCTCTTGAAGTTCATGCATTTTTGCTGTAAAGTTCCCAACCTTTGCTATGCTAAAACCTGTTTTTGTTGAAAATCCAAATGGTTTTTCATCAACTCCTGGAAGCCAGACCATTGCAAACTGTCCTGGTTTAAAATCAAAGTCCTTATCTATAATGAATGTTTTTACTGTTGGACTTTCCTCTATTATCTCCTTTATTTTGCACATTACTGGCCTCTCCATGTTTTCATCTCCCAAACCATGCATCTAATGTTACTTGTTTGGTTTTTTTCTCAATCAATTTACAGAGTTTTTCAACATGTGGCTGAACTCTCTCCATAGAGAAATCATTTTCCTCAACCAAAAACTTTATAATACCTTCTTTATCTGGCTTTTTTAATTTGATGCTGTATTCATCAGTAACTTTTGGATTTTTAAATATATTTTTAATTTCTTCATAATTCTCAACAGCCTTTAAGTAGAGTTCTTTGTTTTTTGATTTTACTATTTCGAGAGCTTTTTTTGGACCAATGCCTTTAACTCCCTTTGGATTATAATCAGTCCCTATCAAAATTGCCATGTCTATTAAATCATCATGAGAAATGCCCAACTCATTTAAAACATTTTCCAGCTCTATTAACTCCAACTCTTCCTTTGTTGCTGTTAAGTTTCTCACTATCCTTGGGGCCCCATAAAGCAAAGCATCATAGTCCTGACTAATAACACAGAATACATCTCCCTTTTTTGCCATGTATGATGCTTGTCCTTCCCCTTCTGCTGGGGCATTTACATAAGGTACCCCCATCAAATCCAATAATTTTTTTGAGTTCTCTACGATGTCCTTTGTTAAGAAGTTCATCCTCTTTGCGTATTTTTGCATCTCATCAATATTTTCCATTTCTTTTGCTTTTGTGAATTCCTCTTTTGCTTTTTCTCTCATTTTTCTTCTTTCTTCTCTGGTTTTCTCTTTCAATTTTGGCGGTTTTCCATCAAACACCCATACCGGTGTTATATCATTTTCGAGCATGTATATGGTTTTGTAAAATATGCCATTGTATGTTGAGGTTATCTCTCCTTTCCTGTTCCTTAAAGGGGACCCATCTCTCAATCTAATACTTGATAAAAATTGATAAAGGACATTCATCCCATCTATAGCCACAGTTTTTCCTGATAAGTACTTTATTGGAATTTCCTTTTTTGGGATTAAATCATTAAACTGCACTCCCATAACTACTCACCAAAAAATTTTCTTAAGCATATTAAGTTTGTAAATTTCCACCCTCTGGATTTGTAAAATTCAAGTGCCTTTTTGTTATCTTTATCTGCGAGTAGAGATAATCTCAACAAACCACCCTTTTCTTTACAATATCTTTCTGCCTCAGATAAAAGTTTGCTCCCAATCCCCTTCCCTCTAAAATTCTCATCAACAACCAAATCTTCTAAAATCCCAACCTTTCCTCCTTCAGCAGTTGAGATTAATGTTTGAATGGAACACATTCCAACTACTTTACCATTATATCTCGCAACAAAAATTACAGCATTTTTGCTATTTAATAGAAGTTCTAAACCTTTTCTTTGTTTTTCGTAATTTGGAGTGAAGTCCTTCTCTATTTCAAAAAGTTGCTTTAATAAATTAATCATATCATCAATGTCTTCTTTTTTTGCGGTGTCTATTGTTATCATGATTTCACCAAAAATATAGTTGTGTGTAGATTCTTTAAACTAAAAAGTACATAATAAATTTTAAAAACTCCCATAAGCCCTTAAAAATTAAAAACAAATATAAGCCAACTAAAAATTTTACTGGGTTGTCCAAATTTTAACGTACACAACCTATAATTATCATTCATCCCCATCATAAATATAACTATTTGACAAAACCTTGGGTTTTGCCGTTTGAAACTGTTTAATTTTTCATTGACAAATCTGGACATTAATGTATTTTCGTTTTCGAAATTTTTATATATGAGTTTATATATATAACTATAAGGATGATGCCTCTGATGAAGGTGGATACTGGAGACCTAAGGAGGCGGACTTTACCGAGTATTAAATCTATGGGCGGAGCTGGGGTCCCCGCGACAGGGACGGAGACCGATGATATGTTCCCGATGAACCCAGAGGGAACTGAGGCTGATGACGTCCAAGTCCAACGTGGACATTTGTCTATGATTGTTCACGTTGGACAGACCCCATATAAAATTTATCCAACTGATATAGCAATAGAAACACCATTCTTCTTAAATTTCCTTAAAATTAATTCAATTTCGTTAAAATTTTTATTTGCCAATTTTTTAACTCCTAAAATAGAAACTGGTTCGCTAACACCATAAACACCAATAGTTTTAAAAACAAAATCTGATTTTTCCAAATCGTTCCTAAATTTATAAACCTCATTAACCTCATTCCTACTAAAAATAAATAACGGTTTTTTAAAATTCCCAACTGTTTCTAAAATCCCCTTCTCATCCTTTTTAACATCAATCGTAGCAAATGCGTCAACCCTCCACAATGGGATATCCCTCAAAAATAATGTCTTCTTTATTGCCCAATAAACCTTATGCCTTTCAATATTTTTCCTTGCTCCAACACCAACAACAATTTTTTTTGGTTTTAAGATAATGTCATCATCAACAACAACATAATTCCTATTGTGATAAGAGACATTATAGGTATTTGAAACGTTTCCAATGGGCTTCCAATTTTTGGGGAGGATTAAATTAACTTTCTCATCCAAGACCTTTCTATTTATTTTTAAAATATCTTTTCTTTTTGGAATTTCCAAAAAATATATTTTAGATAGTTCATCAATCCCAACTTTCCCATTAACATCAGTAGCAGTAGTAAAAACAACATTCGCATTTAAATTTTTAGCAATTAGGTTAGAGAAATAATTTCCCCCGCCTAAATGGTTAGACAAAATAGGGATAATGTATTTTCCATCTTCGCTACAAACGATAACAAAAGCATCCTTCATTTTATCGTTTTTGATTTCATCAATAAACTTCCTCAGAACAATGCCCATTGCCATTATAAAGATAAATCCCCTCTCATTGCCAGTTATTTTAAAATTTTTTGAGTGAATAACTTCACTTTCATAGTAATACCAATCTAAAATTTTCTTTATTTTGCTTGCAAGGGTTTCACCACGTTTTGTTATATAAACCACCTTTATCATAAACATCATCCTTTGAACTTTGGTTTAAAGTTTTTATAAAATTTTTATTGCTTATAGCATCTCCTCATAAATAGCCCTTACTTTCTTTGCCACATTTTCCCAAGAAAAGTTTTTAGAGAATTTTTTTCCATTTTTACCAAATTTTCTTCTTAAATTTTTGTCGTTTATTAATATTTCTATTTTCTCTTTTAAAATTTTTGGATTATTTGGGGGGATTAAAAAGCCGTTGTAGTTATCTTTCACAATCTCCCTAATACCCCCAACATTTGTCGCTATAACTGCTTTTCCACAAGCCATTGCTTCAAGTAAAACCATCCCAAGACCCTCTGAAATAGATGGCAAGATAAGAAAACTACAGTTCCTCATATACTCTGCTACTTCTGTTTGGGATTTTTTCCCCAATAGTTCAACGTGTTTCATATTTTCCTTTTCTATTTTTTCCCTTATTTTATTAAACAATGGTCCATCTCCTATAAGTTTAAAATTAAAATCAATATCCTTTATAGTATCAATTAAAACATCCAAACCCTTCTGCTTAACAAAGGAACCAACAAAAAGACCGTAGTCCAAATCATCCCCCTCATAAAATAAGTTAAAGTCAACACCATTCGGAATGACAATTGCTTTATCTCTAAAATTACTGCCTAAATTATCCCTCAAGAACTTACTTACACAGATGATTTTATCTGCTCTACTTATCGCATAATTAAAAAAAGGTTTTCCAATAATGGATTTTGAAAGTTTTAAAACATCACTACCATGTAACGTTAAAATGTGGGGTAAATTTCCCTTTAGCAATCCCCCAACAACCCCCTGCGGAAATGCGTAATGGCCGTGTATTAAATCTATCTTTTCTTTCCTAATTATTTCCTTCCCAATTTTGTAGGCATTGATCATATACGATAATCCCCTAATCTTTGGAATGTATGGGACTTTATGCACAACAACATTCTCATATTTTTGGTGGTAATCTTTGCTATAATATGTTAAAATATGAAATTCGTAATCATCCATATGTTTTACTAAATTTTCTACATGTATTGTTATTCCTCCAATGAATGGGTAATAAATGGTCGGCATCAATACTTTCATAATCCCACGTTAAAGATTTTTATTTAATTAAGCAAGAATTATAATATATAGTTGTTGTAGAATTTATAGTTGTGTGCGTTAGAAATTGAACTTAAATCCCAATAATTTTCGTAGAAATTAGGTGTTGTTTCAAATTTTAAGGAAGAATAACCACTATTTGAAATTCATGGACGTATAAATAAGCCTAAAAATCCGCACACAACTATATGTCAATTATTTAACAGCTCAATTATAGTCTCAGACGTAAATATTTGGAATATTAGTTTTTAGCCATTTATAACACAAATGACTATAAGTTCAATTAAATGATGTGGTGTCATGAATGAGAAAAATCCAAGTGTTTAGAATCAAGTTTATAACAAAGGTTATAATTTTACTTGGAATTCTGTATTATTTGGGCTGTAAGTTGAATTTTTACCAATATTTGCTAAAGTTAGGGGATTATATTAATCAAATTATTATATTGACTGCATTGATTTTAGGAACTTTAATATTCTTAGATATAACCTTGGAATTATTGAGAAAGTATTTTGAAAAAGTGGATATAAGGGAATATCCCATCGTTGCCTCTGTGGTTAAATATGCGACATGGTTTGGTGTTATTTTAATTGCAATCTCTGTTGTTTATAAAGATGTAGGTTCTCTTGTGATGTCCCTTGGTCTTGTGGGAGCGGCTTTAACCCTTGCTTTGCAAAAACCAATTATGAATTTTGTAGGGTGGCTAACTATTGTATTTACGCACCCCTTTAAAATTAATGATAGAATTTACATAAAGGGCATTGGTGGAGGGGATGTTTATAAGATAGGTACAATGTATGTAAGTTTAAGGGAGGTTGACGGAGAACCAACAGGAAGAAGTTTAAATATACCAAATTCATACATACTAACGAATCCTGTTATTAATTTTTCAAAAGGATCCCCTTATGTATGGGATAGCGTTAAGGTTACCATTACCTATGAGAGCAATTGGAGAAAAGCTGAGGAGTTGATTCTTGAGGCTTGTGATGAAATTGTTGGCGAAGAGATGAGAAGATTAGCAGAAATTTGGAAAAATAAGCCAAGAATTTTTGCAAAATCAAAAATTTATGACAAACCCGTTATAAGAATGCGTTTTTTAGATAGTGGTATTGAGATAAAGGTCAGATACTTGGTTAATGTGTTTGAGTGGGCAGCTATAAAGACAAAAATTGTTAAAAATATCTTGAGCAAATTAGAAGAAGTGAATGATGTTGAAATTGCCTACCCACACATGGAGGTAATACATAGACAGAAGTCAGATATCGTGGATAACCCATTCTTTAAAGGAAAAAAAGAAAAATAACAATTAAGGGTTTAAATATTATTATAAATTATTATTTTTTTGTTTTCATCTATTGAGCCATGCATCAAGTGTATTTTGCATAACATACCACTTTATCTTTGGAGGGGTTTTCATAATTCTTCCATACTCTCCCCCTCCACCAGGATAGATGTAGATTTTTCCCTCCCTAAATAACTCAATAGTATTTCCAACATCTTCGTTTATTTTTTTTAATTCTTCAATATCAGCATTTATAAGCACGTTTATCTCATTTTTATATTTTTCAATAAATTTTTCCCATAAGTTGTTGACGGTTTGAGTTCCAATGCCTCTTTTTGTTGATAAACTTATTATCTCCGCCAATGGAATTATTTTGTAGTAAGGAGGTCTAAATTTTGGGTGGATAATTTGTCCATCGCTGAGTTCTTCGACTCTACTCAAAACACCCTTCTTTATAGTCCCTCCACAGGGGCATTTGAAGTTTAATCTTTTTGCATCCTCTAACTTAAACCTTAAATAGCATTTTGTGCATGCGGTTAGGTGGTATTTTCCAAGTTTTGGGTCAAGACCATAATTGGCAACAATCTTATTGTTTTTTATTGCTTTCCTAATCTCTTCAAAATTTTCCTCCAAATTTCCAAGAGAATCCACCTCAAATTGATTAAATTCCCTACCTAACCTATGTGGATGATAAGAGTGGGCATCAGAATTACTTAAAAATGGAATATCTCTCAATTCTTTAATCATGTCTGCCATATCAGTGTCAGCAGATAAACCAAGTTCTATGAAGTCGGGTTTTTTTCCATAGCAATCATAAACAGAGTCAAATGACTTATATAAACTTGTCCACGGTGTGAAAGCATGTGCAGCTCCTATAAGCCCCCCAACGTCATGGACAACCTCAATTAATTCCTTTCCATCCATTAAAACCCGTGGCCTTCCATCATCATCAATATTTTTTGAGTATCTCTTTAATATTTCTCTTAACTCTTCAACTTTTGATATTGATGGGAGAAAAACAAGGTGATGAACCCTGTTTATATCTTCAATTTCAGTGGTTAGTAATAAATTTTTATCCTTATAGTTTTTAATCTCATTTAGCCATTTTTCATGCAAACAATCTCCCGTCCCTATTAAATCCAAACCTTTTAATTTACCATATTTTAATATATGCTCTATGTCCATATACTTTGATGTACCACCTGAATATTTGGAGTGGATATGCAAATCAGCACTGATAATCATGAAATCACCTTCATTATAGTTACTTACAAAATTCAATTAAAATTTGAGAGTATTTAATTACATTCTGATGAGATTTTAATTTTTATTTACTTAATGAAAATTATTTATGCATTTTTGCTAAGCAACATATTGCCATAAATATTAATAAATTTGGTGGTGCTATGGAGATAAACATTGAAATCTTAAAAAAGTATCCGTTATGCCATAGATGTTTTGGAAGGTTGTATGCAAAATTATTACACACAAACAATTTTGAGAGAGGAAAGGCATTAAAACTTGTCAAAGCTATGGAATTAGAATCTTTATTAAAAAAAATAGAAGAGAGTGGAGAAGGTAATAAGGATGAGGTCTTAGAATTATTAAAATGCTTATATAGAAGTGGATTAAAAGAGATAAAAATCAAAGAAATTAAAGAAGGAGAGAAAATAGAAGAATGCCCATGGTGTAGAGGTATTTTTGAAAAGAGCCATATAGAGGAGTTGGCAAACAAAGCAATTGAATTATTGAAAGAGTATGAATTTGATACATTTATGGTCGGAACTCACATACCAAAAGAGATTAAGGAATTAGAAGAGGAAATAGAAACGCCATATATGGAAAGCATAAGGCAAGAATTTGGGAGAGAAATTGGGAAAATAATCGCTGTGAAGATGAACAAACAACCAGACAAAACAAATCCAGATATCGTTGTCCATATCAACCCATATACAAAGGATATCTATTTGCAAGTTAACCCGTTATTCATAAAAGGTAGGTATAGGAAATTAGTCAGAGGTATTCCACAAACACACTGGCATTGTAGGTTTTGTAGAGGAAAGGGATGTGAAAAATGCAATTTCACTGGGAAAAGGTATCCAACCTCAGTTGAAGAGATTATTGCAGAACCATTCATGAAAGCAACAAAAGGAACTAATGAAAAATTTCACGGTGCTGGGAGAGAAGATATTGATGTTAGAATGTTGGGTAATGGGAGGCCATTTGTTTTAGAGATAAAAGAACCAAAAATAAGGAAAATTGATTTGAATAAAATTGCTGAGGAAGTTAATAAGAGTGGAATGGTAGAGGTTCTAAATCTTGAATATGGAAATAGGAAAGACGTCGTTTTCTTCAAAAATGAACCGCATAAAAAAACATACCGTGCATTGGTTGAATGTGAAGAGAAGATAACCGATGAAGACATAGAGAAGGTCATTGAAACCTGTGAAAACTTAACGATATACCAAAGAACACCAAAGAGAGTCCTGCACAGAAGGGCAGATTTAACAAGAATCCGTAAGGTATATAAAGTTTGGGCACATAAAATAGATGACAATCATTTTGAAATGAAGATTTTTTGTGATGGAGGATTGTATATAAAAGAACTTATAAGCGGAGATGATGGAAGAACTTCCCCATCAATCTCCGAGATATTAAATAAAAAATGTATCTGCAAAGAATTGGATGTTTTAGAAGTTCACGATGAAGAAACTTCTTAGTTTCATCATAAATGATACATACTGCTGGGTTAAGTGAAGCAGGACTTCTTATCCCTATCTTCCTTTATCTATCCAACGAAAGTGAAATGCATCTTTGTTGAAATTTTCTTGAAGTTTCTTTTAGAAAGTTATGATAAAGAATAGTAATTATAATTTAGCGAAAATTTTAAATGTGAGATTTTCAAATTAGATGAGAGCGTAATAAAAAACACGTAGGAGGATTGGTTATGGCACAAAGGAGTGAAGGATTTAGAAGCAAAACAAGAAAAAAACTCTCAAAGCACCCAAGAGAAAGAGGCCTCTACCCAATTACAAGAGCATTGAAGCAATATAAAGAAGGAGACTATGTCCACATCGTAATAGATCCATCATATCACAAAGGCATGCCACACCCAAGATTCCATGGAAGAACAGGAATAGTTGTTGGGCAAAGAGGTAGAGCATTCATCGTTAAAGTTAGAGATGGAGGAAAATACAAACTTATCATTGCAAGACCACAACACTTAAGACCTTGCAAAGCATAATTTGTTATTTTTATTTTTTTAATTTTTATAAAGATTATCTATTTTTTGGATTTACTATTTTAATCTCTGTTATTGGAGGGATTATATATGATAGGAAAAGAAATTATTGGTCAAAAATACATAACTGTCTCAGAAGCAAATGCTATTATGATTGATAGGGCAGGGGAAGAATTATCTTATGAACATGGCTGTGCATTGGACTATCTCCAAAAATTTGCAAAGTTATCTCCTGAGGATGCGAAAAAGTTGGTTGAAGAATTAATGGAAATTGGGGTTGATGAAAAGCACGCAGTTAAAATAGCAGACATCCTTCCAAAAGATTACGATGATTTGAGAGTTATATACTATAAGGAAGATTTGCCTTCAAATAAAGATGAAATCTTAGAAATTGTTGCAAAGTATTTATAAACACTCACAAAACATCCTAAAAACTCACGACGGACAAACCCTACTATTTTTACCCTAATTATAAAAATTCTAAATGAAATTAAAAAGGTAGTTTGTGTTCTATCCGAGTTATTTGAATTTTTATGCTAAAATTGTTATTTTAATTTTACTTAATGATTATTAAAATATACTGGTCATTAAACATAAACTATTATAAAATTTTGCAAATTTATTTAATTAAGTTTTAAATTTTAAATGTGCAATAATAAATTATTTGTATTAAAATTAAAATTGTTTGTTTATTAACCTAAATGAGAAACATAAGCTAAAGATTTACATCATATATACAATATCACAAAATTAATATAATAAGGTGTAATTATGGTCAAAAAATATTTTAAAGCTAAAAAAAGGAAAGATTTCGAGGATTATGCATGGGTTTTAGATTATTTACCCTATGGACATCCTGATGATCCAAGGCCTATCCACGAGAGAAAACCCATTGCTCAAGCTATCGGGGAAAAACAGTTTGTGTTGATGGAGTTGGTTTTAAAAGATGATACAGAGGTTGAGTTGGCAGAGAGAGTCTACATCGGAAGGGGGAAAAGAGATAAAGTAGATTATGTTGCAAGAATGATAAAATATGATGATCTAACAAATACTGCAAAAACTGAATTGTTATATGTAGTTATGGAGGCAGTTAAAAATAATGAAGAGAGATTTATAAACTTTTTAAACAAATGTCAAAGCATAACACCAAAAAAACACATGTTAGAACTTCTCCCAGAAATTGGAAAAAAACACATGTGGCAAATAATTGAGGAGAGGGAAAAAAAGCCATTTGAAAGTTTCAAAGATTTTGAAGAAAGAACCCATAAGGATATTGTTAGAGTTATAGCAAAAAGAATTGTTAAGGAGTTAGAAGAAGACCAAAAATATTACCTATTTGTTAAGTGGAAGAGGGGGCTAATTTTAAATGAGGAAAAAATGACTTTCTATTTAAAAGAATAAACCTATTATCTAAAAATTTTTTTAGGAGGCTAATTTTTATAATTTAAGAACAAATCTATGAAGTTATTATTTTGGAATTAACAAATAAACGTCTTAAATTTTTTCTAAATTTTAATTTTGATTTGATAATTATTAATGTTGTTATGCGTTATAAATAACAGATAACTTTCAATGAAGTTAAAAGGAAAGATTGATCTTTATTTGAAATTTTACGCTTAATACGCTTAATTTGTTATTCTTTAAAAAAGTTCATTATGGTTAAATAACTAATATGAATTCTGCAATGGTTATTTTAATTCGAAAATCTTAAAAATTATAATGTCCAAAATGAACCAATTAAGTTAAAACAAAAAGGTGAAAGTTATGATTAAGGTAGGGGTTTTAGGAGCTACAGGAATGGTTGGGCAAAGATTCATCCAAATGCTTGCAGATCACCCAATGTTTGAATTGGAAGTTTTAGCAGCGTCCCCAAGAAGTGCAGGGAAAAAGTATAAGGATGCGGCATACTGGTATCAAGCAGAGCCAATTCCAGAAGAAATAGGAGAGATGGTCGTTGTTCCAACAGATCCAAGACATGAGGCATTTAAGGATGTTGATATTGTATTTTCAGCATTGCCAGCAGATTTGGCAAGGGAAATTGAACCAGCATTTGCAAAAGAAGGAAAATTGGTATTTTCAAACGCATCAGCAATGAGAATGGAGAAAGATGTTCCATTAATAGTTCCAGAGGTTAACGAGGAGCACTTTAAATTAATAGAAATTCAAAGAGAAAACAGAAAATGGGATGGAGCAATTGTAACAAATCCAAACTGTTCAACAATTTGTTTGGTTATAACATTAAAACCAATATTGGATAAATTCGGCATTGAGGCAGTTAATGTAACAACACTCCAAGCAGTAAGTGGGGCAGGTTACGATGGAGTTCCATCAATGGCTATAATTGACAACGTAATTCCATACATCAAGAATGAAGAAGAGAAGATGCAAACTGAAAGTTTAAAAATATTGGGGGAGTTTGATGGGAGTGAAGTTAAATTCGCTGATTTTAAAGTGGGGGCATCATGCAACAGAATTTGTGTAATTGATGGGCACGTTGAGAGCATATTTGTAAAGACAAAAGAGCCTGCTGAGCCAGAAGACATAAAAGAGGTAATGGATAAATTCGACCCATTAAAGGACTTAGATTTACCAACCTACGCAAAACCAATTGTTGTTAAAGAAGAGCCAGACAGACCTCAACCAAGATTAGACAGAAATGAAGGAAATGGAATGTCCATTGTTGTTGGTAGAATAAGAAAAGACCCAATCTTCACTGTTAAATACACTGCATTAGAGCACAACACTATAAGGGGAGCTGCTGGAGCAAGTGTTCTAAATGCAGAATTATTTGTTAAGAAATACCTTTAAATTAATCTTTAAATTTTTCTTTATTTATTCTTTATTTATTAAGAGAATTATTGAGAAATATTGCTCTAATCTTTCAATATAATTCCCTCAACAAATTTTTCATAAGTTTTTATGATTTTAACTTTTACTGTTTTTCCTATGTACTCTGCTCCGTTTTTTACAACAACCATTGGGCCCCCACTAACCATATATCCAACAGCGTCTTTCTTATTTTTAAAATGCCTCTCTGATATTATAACTTCTACTTTTTTGCCTAAATATCTCTTTTTAATGTATTTGTTTATCTCTCTTGCTTTTTCCTTTATCATTATTGATGATTTGTCCATTGTTGGTTTAGAGTTCTCAAATGCACTCATTGGGAGTGGTTTAAATTTATATACGGTAATTTTGTCGATGTAATTTTTTATCTTTTCCATAAAGTTTATTGTATTTATTGCACTTTCCAGATTTTGTCCAGGTAATCCATATATGAAATAAACTTGGGGCCTTAAGTTGTATTTTTTTGCTATTTTAACAGCCTTTAAAACATCTTCTGGAAGCGATGGCCTGCCTAATAACTTTGAATGCATTTCATCGCCTGTCTCACATCCAATATATATTGGTGTATTTGGAAGATACTTAGAGATAATTTTTGCTACTTTCTCATCAAACAAATTTGCTTTAACATTCTCTATACTTACATTAGCATTATATTTGATTTTTAAATCGTAAATGTTAGATAATAACTCCTCTATTGCTTCATAATTTGGATGTGGTTCTTTTGGGTTGATTAAAATGTCATCTTCTCTTTGATAATCTAAAAAATCTGGAGCACTTAAAACAACCCTTTTAACTCCTCTCTTAAACAAATCCTCAATCTCAGACAAAATATCCTCCAAATCCCTACTTCTTGCATAACCAAAAGTTGATGGAACAGAGCAAAAACCACAACCTGGATTTATGTTTAATGGGCATCTTATGGTTCCATTCTCACATAAATTGCATATTTTATTATCACACAACAATAGGGCTCTTTTAAAATTACTACACCCTCTCACAACCTCAACATAAACCCTTGCTGAAAAATAGTTTGGATAATCCTCTATTTCAGTTGAAGGGGTTATAAGTTTCATATTTTTAACGATTTCTCTCAAAGGATTTATTTTTAATTCTTCTTTATCATAATCATAGTATGTTGTCCCTTCAACGTTCTCAGCATTGAAGTCCTTTTTTATTAGTTCCCTTATGGTAATCTCCCCTTCCCCAACAATAGAGATATCCCCCTCAATTTTCTCCAAAAGATAGAGATCGTTTGCTATTGGTCCTCCAATGATGATTTTTTGGTTCTCATCCCTATTTTCATTTATTTTATCAACTAAATTTTTGACACTCTTAAAATCAACTGTCATGCCGCTAATAAAGAATAAGTCATAATCTTTCACATCATCTACTTTAAAATATTCCAATGGAACGATTTTTGCATCTATACCCTCACTTTTTAAAATTCCCTTAACCGTTCTCGGCCCTGCACCAATAACATCTCTTGTTAGCAATTTTTTTCCATCAACCGTTGCTAAGCAGTCAATTATTAGAGCTTTCATAATCAAAACCTTAAATATTTTAAGTATAGTTGTTTGTGAAATTTTTTTGTGCACACTATAGTCGTGTGCAAAATAGTTAAATTAGAACTTTCGCAAGTATATTTGAATATTTAATTATAATCACTAAATTAAATATATCTATTGCAATCTTAATATCATTATTTCGAATAACAAAAATTGTTTTGGGATAATATGCTAAAAAAGATGGGGTCTATCGTTTACATGCTTTTTATATTACTTTCAGAGGTTAATTCGTGTGTAGAGCTATCAAAAACATTGCGTATTTTCGGAATAAACATATCCCACGATACTATAAATCGAATTCTTTGGGATGAAGGAATTTCTCCTCAAGAGAGACTATTTAGCTACGTTAAAGATTTTATCACTTCCGACTATAACATTATCGTTATAGACGACTTTGTTATAGACAAAATTTACTCCAAATCAACAGAGTTTACCTATTATTGTTGGAGTAACCTACACAAACGAGTAGTTAAAGGCATACATATCGTTGATTGCATTGTTACAAATGGAAAGAACATCATTCCAATCGATTTTAGAGTCTATGATAAACAAAGAGATGGAAAGACAAAGAACGATTTATGCAGAGAAATAATATCATCTTTGGTGGAGAAAGGCCTAAATATTCGATATATCTGCTTTGATAGTTGGTATTCAAGCAAAGAAAACTTAAAACTCATCGATAAGTTTGGTTTATTTTACCTCTGCAGGATTAAAAGAAATAGGAAGATAAAACTCTCCAAAAACGGAGAGTGGATTTCGATTAAAGAACTTGGAGAAATTCCTAAGAGCGGCTTAATCGTTTATCTAAGGAAAGTGGGCTATGTCAAACTCTTCTGCCTTTCCAAAAACGGAAAGGCAGTATATTATATAACGAATAACCTATTTATGGATTTCGAAGAATTCCAAGAGGTCAGAAACGCCTCTTGGAGAATCGAAGAATTCCACAGAGGGGTTAAACAGTGCTGCAATATCGGAAATTTCTTCGTTAGAAAGAGACTTCCAATATTGGGGCATATCTCGTTAGCCATGAGGGCTTTCTTTATTTTAGAGAGGATTAGAATTGATAAAAAGATTACTTGGTATGAGTTTAGAAGAGAACTAAACCGAATAGCCGTTGGGAATGCTATAATCTCTTTATGTAAAGAAGCTGGTTTATTGTTAATCTAAGTATTTAAATGTATTTGCGAAAGTCCTATTAAATAATCTACGATTATTCAACTTCCCTGCAACCGAAGGTTGCAGTGGATTTTTAAACTATACATAACATTAATGAATTTTTAAATAACCCTTATTCTTCCTTAAAATATACGGCAAAACCTTTTAGGTTTTGCCAAAAAATTAAAATAATACACTTAATCTTAAAAAATTTGCCAAAAAGTATATTTCAATTTTTAATGCACACGACTATAATCATACAAAAATATTACCTACATCCAAAATAAATTGTTTAAAAATTTGTACTTTATGTTTATTTGTGAGAAATTGGTTAAAATTTTTAATCTTAATTTTTAATCTTATCACTTCGTTTGCACAACCAACTATAAATAGGTTGTTTACGAATTTTACACTAAATTTTATAAAAAGATTACTTTGAAAATTAACCAAATAATATTAGACACTTTAAAAATTTGTTATAGTTGAATGAATGTAGAAAATCCACAGACGACTATACAAAAAATATTTCAATAGTGATAACATGAAAAATATAAAAAATGTTGCGGTAATTTTTCCAAATAAATTTAAGGGCGGTATTACTTGTCTTGCTATGCATATTCTCCACTACCATTTAAACAAATACAGAGATATAGATTGTAAGATGTTTTTTATCGAAAATTATCATGAAATTAGGAACTACGATGCAATAATAATAACACTCCAATATGAAAATGACTACTTCAATGCCATAAAGATAATAAAAGAACTCAAGCCAAAAAACCCAAATGCTATTTTCATTGGTGGGGGGCCGTGTGCAATAAGCAACCCCTTCCCATTAAGTAGGTTTTTTGATGCATTTGTTATTGGGGAGATAGAAGGAACGGAAGTAATGTATAACCTAATAACTAAAAATTTTGATGAGATAAAAGAGGGCGTTTATTTCCCAGATAAAGAAGGCAAAATAAAACGCATTTACCCAAAAAAATTAACGATAGATGATTATCCAGTAAACCAAATAACCCATGAGAGTGGGGCTTATGGAAAGGCATTTTTGTTGGAAATAGGAAGAGGTTGTCCAAGAAGATGCAGATTCTGCATGGCAAGGAGTATTTACTATCCTCCAAGATTTAGAAAACTTGATGATTTGATTTATTTGACAGATAAAGGTTTAGAATACACAAAAGTCAACAAAGTTGCTTTAATAGCCCCTTCTGTTGGGGATTATAAGTATATCGTTGATTTATGCCAATATTTAAATGAGAGAGGAGTTCAAATATCCCCATCCTCATTAAGGGCAGATACGATAACAGATGAGTTATTGAGTTTATTGAATTTAAAAACACTAACAATTGCCCCAGAAGCAGGGAGTGAGAGGTTAAGGGAAGTAATTAAAAAGGATATTAATGAGGATGACATCTTAAATGCTGTAGCATTAGCAAAAGAACACGGCATAGATAAGATTAAGTTATATTTTATGGTTGGAATTGTTGACGAGAGAGATGAGGATGTTGAGGAAATTATAAACCTCACTAAAAAAATAAAGGAAAACATAAGAAAGGTTGAGGTTAGCATAAATCCAATGGTCCCAAAACCAAGAACGCCTTTTGAAAAGGAGAGTTTTGATTTAACCGCCAAAAATAAGATAAAATACATAGAGAAAAATCTCAAAAAAATTGGTGTGAGTGTTGAGAGTGAAAATTTCAATTCAATGATAGCCCAATGCATCCTTTGTAGAGGAGGAGAAGAGTTAGGTAATATATTGGAGAATTCAGAAAAACCCATAAGATTAATTAAAAATATAAAAAATGCTGGTCTATTGGATAAATATTTGGGCAAAATTGAGGGAGAATTACCTTGGGAGAGGATTGAACTTTAGTTTCCATCCTTGTTTTAATGGACTAGCAATTCAAACCCTTAACTTCATCTTTATTTTATACCTAAACTCCTATATAAGGTTGTGCTGTTTATTTTTAAATCCAACGCACAACCATGCTAATAAATCTCAATAATTAGCAGAGATATTATACAATCCAAAACCAATCCAAACCCAAAACATACAAAATAAAACCAAATAACTAATATATAAAAAATCTCAATTTTAATTTGAAATTAGTAATACTTTTTCCCAATTTTCTAATACCAAAATCCACAACCCCTTTATAATCTCAAAATTCCTTCGGAATTTTTACGACTTACTCACTTCGTTCGTAAGGAGCAAGAAAAGATAATTAGAAAAATTAATAACGATATTAAAAAACTAAGAGGCACTGCTAAATGCATCCTTTTGGATTTCTTAAAGTTTGATGGGAACTGTAGTTTATAATCCAATTATTGTAATGTTTTTTAATTACCGAGGTTGTCGAAAAATACGAATACTATAAATAATAGTAATAATAATTATGAGCGGCAGAAAAACCAAAAGAAAAGGATACTGGAAAGCCTACGATAAGAGGTTTAAGATATTCAATATTAAGTACACTTATGATTTTGTTTCATTTATTATAAATATTTTACTTCCATATAAAGAAAAACGCAAAGTAGGAAGGCCTTTAGCTATAAGTTACAATGAATATATAGCTACTCTAATAATAAAACACATTTTTAGAATTAGTTTAAGAGATTTAGAAACTCTTTCCGATTATTTACATAAAAAGCATATAGATAGCTCCACATACGGAAAAGCTTTTCAGAGGATTAAAATAAGCGATTTAACTAAAATAATCGTTGGATTACACTTAATTATTGCTAATTCGTTAAAATCATCGGTTATAATTTACATAGCTGATTCCACTGGAGTCCATTTATTAAGAGTGTATTGTGAAAGAATCAGAGTTGTGAATAATGAAATAAAAAAGGTAAAGTATCGGGTTTTTGACAAAATGCACGTATTAGCTTGCTATTATAAAGATTATGGATTAATTTCGATTGTTATGGTAAAATGGGATAATGGATATAGTTCAGACAGTAAAAACTTACTAAAAATGATAAAATCTTTAGATTTTGTGAAAGGTGCGATAATATTGTTGGATGGTGGTTACGATGATGAAGATTTACTTAGAGAGTTGTTATCTATAGACCTCATTCCAATAGTTAAAACAAAAGAGTTTAAATGGGATTACGGTATTTCTAAAATCAGAAAGAAAGTTAAAAAATTGTTTGATAAGAAACTGTATAAAATTAGAGGGGTAATAGAAGCGATATTTGGAGGGCTAAAAACTAAATTTAGATTAACTCTAAATGAAAAACTACCTGAAAGTAGATGTAGAGCTACTTTAGCAGTAGCAATCGTTCATAATATTTTAACACTAATGAGAGTTATTAGTATTAGAGAGTAATATTTAAATTCATTGATGAAATAATTTTTCGACAACCTCTTAATTACCATAAATTACATATAATTAAACATACATAGTATATTTTTGGAGTTGCGATGTAAATTACAATAAAAAAGAGTAGAATCTTTGGTGAAAGAATGGAGTGCCCATATTGTGGTGGAGATTGTGTAAATAAATCTGCTGTTGAGATATATTTGGACATGGTGGAGATGTTTTTTAAATACAAAGATGAAGATAGTGAAGTAACCTACAGAAAATATCCTACAGTTGGAGAAGTTGGAGAATGTAAAAAAACCCATGGAAGAATCTGGCTTTGTCCATACTGCAAAAAACCATTCAAAGAAAATTACAAGTTAAAAGAAGTCACAATTCAGTGTCCAAACTGCAAAAAAACATTATGCATCCCAGCAACAAATAGGACATTTTGCTAATTTTATTATTTGCTAATTGAGGTAATGGAAATGGATTACTTAACAATTTTATGCATATTGCTCTTATTTGCATTTATGTTTTTATTGTGGAAGTATAGTTGTTTGCCAATTTTTTGCACGGATTTAGATGCAACCAAATTTTTTAAAAGGACGATAAATTAACTGTAAAATTCCAAATAAAGGTTAATTACTTCATATAATTTAATGAGGTCTTCATTCATCTGTAAGGCAAACAACTATATTCAGGGCTTAAAGGAGAGATAGAGCAGAGAGCAAGACAATTATTTGAGGAATGGAAGGATAAAGAACTTGAAAAATTATCCAAACAAAAGGCTGATATGTTATTTGAAGATTGGAAGAGGAAATATGAGAAAAAGATAAGGAAAGATGCAATAGAGAAGAGCAAATCGGTTATCATAGGAAAGGTTACTGAACATTTTGCCCCATTTCTCCCAGAATTCAAATATAACCCAAAAGATGCCAGATTTATTGGTTCTCCAGTTGACTTTATTGTGTTTGATGGGCTAGATGAGGGAGATTTAAAAAAGATAGTTTTTCTTGATGTAAAGACGGGAAAATCTCCATTAAGCAAAAGAGAAAAACTAATCAAGAAAATTGTTGAAAGTAAAAAAAGTTGAATGGAACAGTATTCGGTTGGATTAAGCAAATTAAAAATAAATAGGTTTAAGTAGTGTATTCTGAGTTTATTTTAACATATTCGTAACTTAAATCACAACCGTAAGCAGTATTTTCCTCATTTCCAATGTTTAAATTTACAATTATCTTTATCTCCTTATTTTTCATAATCTCTTCTGCAAGTTTTAACTCCTCTGTTCCTTCATCTGCTATCTGCTCCCCATTTTTTACAAGATAAACTTCTCTTTTGTTATCGCTTAATATAACATCAATTTTGTTCATGTCCATTTCTGCTCCACTATAACCAACTGCTGCTACAATCCTTCCCCAATTTGGATCCTCTCCAAATAATGCAGTTTTAACTAAGAGGGATTTAACAACTGCCATTGATGCCTTTTTAGCATCTTCTTTTGTTTTTGCTCCTTTAACAACAACCTCCATGAATTTTGTTGCTCCCTCTCCATCCTTTACAATCATTTTGGCAATCTCAGTGCAAACAAACTTCAATGCATTTTCAAATTGCTCTTTGCATTCTTCATAGCAAACTCCACTTTCTCCATTTGCAAGGATAAAGACAGTGTCGTTTGTTGAAGTGTCCCCATCAACAACTGCATTATTAAAGCTTTCATCAACAGCATTTTGGAGGGCTCTTGTTAAATCTTCTCTATCAATTGCTATATCGGTTGTTATAAAGCAGAGCATTGTTGCATGCAACATGTTTGGTGCAATCATCCCAGCACCTTTACCTATTGCTCCAATTCTCACTTTTTTTCCATTGACCTCAAATTCAACGGCAATCTCTTTTGGGAAGGAATCTGTTGTCATTATTGCCTTTGCTGCATTTAATGAGTTGTTTTCTTTTTTTAATAAGTTATATGCCTCATTTATCTTCTCCTTTATAATATCCATTGGCATTTTTCTTCCAATAACTCCTGTTGAAGCAATTAGTATTTCATTCTCTTTAATATTGAGGAGTTTTGCTGTTTCTCTTATCATCTCTTTTGCATCTTCCATACCGTTTTTTGTAAAGCAGTTTGCATTGCCACTATTTGCCACGATTGCTCTTATTTTGTCATTGTTCTTTAAGATTTCTTTTGAGAGGATTACAGGATGTGCAACAACTTTATTTGTTGTAAAGACCCCACTTGCAACCGCCTCTTTTTCTGAAACTATTAATGCAACACCATACTTTCCTTCCTTTACTCCATTTGCTTTAAATCCTTTCGGTGCACAAACTCCGCCCTCAATAACTTTCATTTTTATCACCATCTTAGTTATTGATTTCAATTATGACTGAACTAAGAATTAATTAATCTAAATTGATAAATAAATCTTACTAAAAAATAAAAAAATAAAAAAGTGATTAAATTATTTCTTTAACTCTTTTAATGCCTCTTCAACATCAATTCCTTCATGGACAATTCTTGATACCGCTCTTGTTATGCCTCTAACATTTTCATGTTGGAATATGTTTCTTCCAATTGCTACACCAACTGCCCCAGCATCGATAGCATCTTTAACCATTCTTAAGAATTCTTCATCTGTGTTTGTTTTAGGTCCCCCTGCTATGACTATTGGTGCAGGACATCCTTTTACAACCTCTTTGAATGTGTCTGGATCTCCGGTGTAGTTTGTTTTTATGACATCTGCTCCCAACTCAGCCCCCAACCTTGCAGCATGGGCAACAACTTCTGGGTCTCTCTCATTTTCTATTTTCTTACCTCTTGGGTACATCATAGCAATTAATGGCATTCCCCAGTATTCGCAAATCTCTGCAATTCTACCTAAATCCTGGTACATCTCATAGTCAGTATCTGCCCCAACATTAACGTGAATTGAAACTGCATCAGCACCCATTCTTATAGCTTCTTCAACACTGGTAACAATAACCTTTTTGTTTGGATCTGGTGAAAGAGAAGTTCCAGCAGATAAGTGGATAATTAAACCTACATCTTTTCCGTATCCTCTGTGTCCATGTCTAACAATCCCCTTATGCAACAAGACAGCATTAGCTCCCCCATCGGCAACAGCATTTATTGTTTCTTTCATATTGATTAATCCTTTTATTGGACCTGATGAAACACCATGATCCATTGGAACAATAACAGTTTTTGCACTTGTTCTGTTGAATATTCTTTCTAATCTAATGATTTTTCCTATGTTTTTGATGTTGTTGAATATATCCATAACATCACCTTAGTAGTAGATGATTTTTGATGATAAGTAGAGACTATTATTTTATGTGTTTTTGCCTTATGCACAAGAGAATTCCTTGATTTTCAGAATGTAGAAACATAGTATATTTATAATTTTCGCTTAGTCATATTTATATTTTCCATATTTATATTTTATTATCTCTACCAATTGCGGAACAACCAAAATCCAAATTTTATTATAAAGCTCTTTGTTATTCTTTGACTATTTTTTCATAAATTCTCTCACTTAACCACTCCTTTTTTATATATTTGTCATAGACAGGTAACCTCATCTTTAATTTAAAGCCCAATTCCTCAGTAAATCTCCTTAATTCCTCAATTTCTGGCCATGGGGCTTCAGGATTCACATAATCTTTTGTTAATGGAGACACTCCACCCCAATCATCAATTCCAGCCAACAAAAACAACTGTCCAGTTTCTTTATTTAGATTTGGTGGAACTTGGATTGAAATATCATCCAACATCAACTTTGCTAATATTATAACCTTCAACATCTTTATTGGTGAAGGTTCTTCAAAATTCTCCATAGGAATACCTTTTTTAGTTCTAAAATTCTGAATGATGACCTCTTGAATGTGTCCATATTTTTCGTGGATCTCCTTAATCTTTAAGATGGAATCCACTATCTCCTCATTAGTTTCTCCAATACCAATTAATATTCCAGTAGTAAATGGAATCTTTAATTTTCCTGCATTTTCAATCATCTCAATTCTCAATTTTGGTTCTTTACCGGGGCTATCTTTATGCGCAATGGTTTTCATTAACCTCTCGCTAACGTTTTCAAGCATTAATCCCATTGAAGCATTAACCTCCCTAAGCATTTTTAGCTCTTCATATGTTAAAATTCCACAATTAGTGTGAGGAAGAAGGTTTGTGTTGCTTAAGCACCAATCCTCTAAATCATATAAATACTCTAAAATTCCAGAATAGCCCATCTTTTTTAATTCCTCTTTTATCTTTGGATGTTCATCAACTCTTTCTCCAAATGTAAATAACGCCTCTCTGCAGCCGAGCTCATCTCCTTTTAATAAAATTTCTCTGACTTCTTCCTTTTTCATAAGTTTTGGATTATTGCTCCTAAAAATACAATATCCGCATTTATTTCTACACCAATTGCACAATGGGATAAAAACATTTTTTGAGTATGTTATATATTTTTCTCTATCTTTTTCCAATTCATTTATCAAATTTATCTTTTCTAAAATATCCTTTGGTGAATTTGAGTTTAAGAACGCTATTGCCTCTTCTCTACTGATCATAATAATCCCTCAAGTATGCTGTTTTAAAGTATAATAGTTATTCTAAAAATTAGTATCATAAATACTATCTTAAATTTAAGTTTAGGGCTATTTAACAAATCCTAATTTAAATTTGAAGTTGGTTATTGCTTTTAACTGCAGAACAACTATACTTTATTATAGTCGTGTGCGAAATAGTTGAATAACGTAGTTATTCAACTTCCCTGCAACCGAAGGTTGCAGTGGATTTTTAAACTTATTTATACATTAATGAATTTCTAAATAACATTTATCCATCCTTAAAATATACGGCAAAACCTTTTAGGTTTTGCCAAAAAATTTTAAATAAGTCATAAATCTTTATGACTTTGTCAGTAGCATATTTCCAAATTATACGGCAAAACTTTCAGTTTTGCCAAAAAACCCTTCTAACGCACACGACTATAGTTAAACATTAACTTCTAAATTTATGCATTATTAAATGTTGCTTCAAAATTTAAAGCGTAAATAGGGATCATTTAAACTTTAGTCGTTTATTTAGTTTAAAAATTCATCAAACAACCATAAATTATCCATTGAACATATTTAAAAATTTTGATATTTTGAGATAATAATCTCATCATTTAGCAGGTAATTTCGTTTAAATTTCCATGAACTCATCATTATTGAGTAAATACGGATAATATCTCAACACAAAATCGAAAAGTTTAAATAACCCTCCAGTATAGAATATAACATAGAAAGTTTTGAGGTGATTCTATGGCAGAGCTTCCAGTTGCACCAATGGAAAGAATCTTGAAGAAGGCTGGTGCTGAGAGGGTTAGTAGGGCTGCAGCAGTTAAGCTTGCTGAGGCTTTAGAGGATATTGCAATGGACATTGCTAAAGAGGCTGTTGCATTAGCAAAGCACGCAAAAAGAAAAACAGTAAAAGTAGAAGACATCAAATTAGCTTTAAAATAAATTCTTTTACATTTTTTAAAATTTTATAATAGTTCTAAGTTTTTTAGTCTTTGAATTTTTGTTTTTTATTCATTATCTCAAAAGAGTATGTTTTTATATTGGGGTCTGTCCAATATGGGTATTGGTGAGTAAATACCCATATTGGACTTGGGCGTCATCAGCCACACAAGAGTGTCTCTGCCCCTGTCGTGGACATAAAAACCTAACGGTTTTTATAGTTGTGTGCGGAATTTTTTAAACTTATTCATACCTTAATAAATTTCAAATAGTAATAAGCCACCTTAAAATTTGAAACGGCTTACAGCCGTTAAAAATTCATCAGCAGCATATTTCCAAACTACAACGCACACAACTATAGTTCTCGTCGCTTCGCTCCGAGATGACCCCAAGCTCCACCCATCTATGTTTTTATCTTTATAAAGTCCTATATAAATATATCGAAAACTCATAAACACACATATCCTCACAAATACTCACAAAAAACTAAACAGTTTTGAACGGCTTTTATGTATTCAATTAATTCTATACATATTTTCTAAGTATTATGCCCCCGTGGTCGAGCCAGGATAAGATGCTGGGCTTCGGACCCAGTGGTCGAGGGTTCAAATCCCTCCGGGGGCGTTAATGTTTAATTATAGTCAAAGCAAAATAATTAATAAAAACTACATAAAAGTGCCAAATAATTTTTTGGTGATCTCATGGATATAATTTCAAAATTTTTTTTAGCCGTGGTGATTGTTTGTATTTTGGCATTGTTGATAAAAAAGAGTGATTCCTTGGATAATTGTGGAATTTGTGCATCTTCAATTATGGCTTTTATTATAATTTTGGGAGCTGGGTTATCTTGGCTTGTAATCTTGCTTTCCTTTTTTATATTAGGGGTCTTGGTAAGTAAAATGGGATACTCCACAAAGAAAAAAATGGGATTAGCAGAGAGTAGAAGAACAATAAGAAATGTCCTTGCTAATGGATTGGTTCCATTATTATTTGTTATTATGTATTGTTTTGGGTTTAAGTTGGCGTTGTTTGGATACATTGGCTCAATAGCAGCGGCTACATCAGATACATTCTCGTCTGAATTGGGGGTTTTGTCAAAGGAGACTCCAAGATTAATAACAACTCTTAAAAAAGTAGAGAAAGGAACTGATGGTGGGATAACGTTCTTTGGAACATTTATGGGATTGCTGGGGGCCTTTTTGATAGGAGTTGTGAGTTATTTATTATTTAAAAGTCCTGATTTAATTTGGATTGCAACAATTTCGGGAATCTTGGGCAATTTGGCGGATAGTTTATGCGGTGCAGTATTTGAAAGAAGAGGAATTATGAATAAGGAGCATGTTAATTTTATAGCAACGTTGGTTGGGGGGATTTGTGGTTTATTGTTGGCATAATGTGGAAATATCTAAAAAAAATTTTAAAATTTATAATTTAATCATTGTCAATTTTTAATATGAAATTTCATATCCAATTCTTTGCAAAGTTCAAGTAATTTATAAATCAATTAGTTAGCACCCAACAACTTCAACGAACTTTGGGTTTTTTCTATTTTTATCGAACCACATACTTACACCAACCATCAAATTGCCTTTTTTACCTATAACATAGTCGCACTCACAACCTATGCTTTCAAATGACTTTTTTAATGCCTCAAATCCAAACATGTCAGGGCTTGCCATTGTCTCTTTTAAAACATTGTTTATCCTCTCAACAAACAATACAATATCATCCTCATCAGCAATCTCAAAACCATTCTCTTTTAATTTTGCCTCTAAGTATTCCTTTATGCTGTTGTATTTTTCAAAATTCTCATCTCTACAAACGCCCCTCACTATCAACAAACCCTCTATATCACATATTGGTTTTGAACCTTTAAATGCATTTAAAGATTGCATAATTTTTCCAACAGTCATTTTCAAGTGCATCAAGATATCACCCTTTATTTTTTGTTTTTTTACTTCTTTGATTGGCTTTATTTTTATTTTTAGTTTTTATAGTCGTTGCGGTATAAATAACCAGATACATAATTAAAATTAAAGAAAGAATTGTGCTTTATTTGAAATTTTACACATGATTTATCGTTCTTTCAAGAATTTATTATGTTGAAATATGTGAAAGAAATTCCACAAACAACATATATAGTCGTGTGCGGAATTTTTTAAACTTATATATATACATTAATGAATTTTTAAATAATCATTATCCTTCCTTAAAATATACGGCAAAACCTTTTAGGTTTTGCCAAAAAATTGAAATAATGGATAAATCTTTAAGAATTTACCAATAGTATATTTCCAATTTCTAACGCACACGACTATAATTTTTATGCAGTGATGGCCTTTATTAATCCATAGGCACCACTAAATATAATCTGAACTGATATTGCCGCTAATATAAGCCCCATAATCCTTACTATTGCATTGATACCTGATACCTTTAATTTTTTCACAACAATATCTGATGCAGAGAGTATTAAACCAGAGATTATCATAGTTGAGATTATCGACAATATAACTGTTGTTTTATCCGTCAAATTTTGTGCTTTTCCCATTAAAATTATGGTTGTTGTTATAGCTCCAGGCCCTGCAAGTAAAGGGATTGCCAATGGAACTACTGCAACGCCCCCCATACGTATATCGACTTCCTCTCTTGGAGAGTGTTTTGTTTTTGACATCTCAGCATGGAGCATATCCCATGCAATTTTAAACAGCAATAAGCCTCCTGCAACTTTGAATGAGTCCAATGTTATCCCAAAGTAATCAAAAATATACGTTCCAAAGAACGCAAATATTAATAGTGTTATTGTTGCAGTTATAATGGCACTTTTTATTATTTCTATTTGCTCATCCTTTGAATAGTAGTATGTTAAAAGATGGAATACTGGAATTAAGCCAATCGGGTCAACAATGATAAACAATGATGTAAAAGAATAGATGAAAAAATTTAAGTCCATATTTTCACCATTTTATAAATATCTTGCTCTTTTTTCCACTTCTCCCATGTGGTTAATGACTTCTTCCCATAGTTCATATGTTTTATATCCCTCAATGATTTTCTCCCAAACTTCTTGGAATTTGTTGTAGTGTGTGGTTAAAATCGCCTTCTTTAAAACAATCAAATCAACCGCCTTGTCCTCAATCAAATCAGAAAACTTTCCAAGCCCAAAGTCAATAATGTATGTTCTCCCATCTTTCCCAACAATAAAGTTTGATGTTGTTAAATCATTGTGTATAATATTGTTTTCATGCAACTTCGCTACAATTTCCCCAATTTCATAACAACAGTCCAAATCCCCTTCCTCTATAACATCCTTTGCCAATTTTCCATGTATGTAACTCATAACTATTATACCTTTGTCTCTATCAACATCAAACACATAAGGGGCAGGGATGTCAAAGTTCTTTATTAAAGCAAGGAATCTCCCCTCTCTCACAGTTCTTCTTGTTCTTATTAATTTATCCAACTCCTCGATCCTATAACTTTTTTTAATTCTCTCCTTTATCACAACATCCCAATTTAGATAAGTGCTCTTTTTAATATCTGCCTCTGCACCCTTTCCTATTAAGTGTGGGGGAATTTTTCTTTTCTTTTTTGGTATTTCCTTAATCCAATTAACTTCAACCATATCTGTTCTATAATTTGGTATGATTCTTGTCTCTTCCAATGTCATTCTTTTCCCATTCATATATTGCAAAATCCCTAACCAAGCAATCATAGCCCCATTATCTCCACAAAACTGCTTTTCTGGAACATAGAAATCAACATTCTGTTCTTCACTCATTATTTTTAGCATCTCTCTAAGGCGATTATTTGCCGCAACCCCTCCAACAAGCATAACTTCTGGCTTATTTGTGTGGGCTAAAGCCCTCTCAGTTATCTCTGTGAGCATGGAAAATGCTATCTCTTGGAGGGAAAAGCATACGTCCTCTAACCTTTCCCCACTTTCATAACTCCTCATTGCAGAAGTTAATAGCCCCGAGAATGAAATATCCATACCTTTGACAGTATATGGCAAATCAATAAGCTTCTCTCCTTTTTCAGCAAGTTTCTCTACATAAGGTCCCCCAGGATGTGGGAGGTTGCAGAATCTTGCAAACTGGTCTAAACAGTTTCCTATTGCAATATCTAATGTTTCTCCAAATACCCTATATTTGTTTGATACATAGGCAATAACTTGGGTGTTCCCTCCGCTAACATATAATGTCAATGGATCCTCTGCATCGGTAGTTAATTTTCCAATCTCTATATGTGCAACGCAGTGATTCACCCCAATAATTGGCTTTTTTAATGCTAATGATAATGTTCTCGCCGCTGTTGCGGTTACTCTTAAACACGGCCCCAATCCTGGGCCTTGAGAAAATGCGATTAAATCAATCTCATCCTTATCAACAACCTCAAACGCTTCTTTTATAAGTTTTGGGAAGGTCTCAGCATGATGATCTGCGGCTTCCCTTGGGTGGATACCCTGCTTTGGAGGGGTGTAAATAATAGTTTTATTAAATAAGACTTCCCCATCAGAGGTAACAACACCAACACCAGTTTTTTCTGCCGTTCCTTCCAATCCGATACAAATCATCTTTTCACCATTTGTGTATTTTGAGCTATCCTAATATTATGGTAAGGATTATTTTTATTTTGTTTGATGTTATTATTGGATTTTTAATATTGACATTAGATTTTTTGATTTACTTTTCTTGCTTCTATATGAAACTTTTAAAAAGTTAAGCAAAACCTGTCGGTTTTGCAGATCGAACCTTACGGTTCGGTTAGGTGAAATCTTCGATTTAGTTGAATAACTACGTTATTCAACTTCCCTGCAACCATAGGTTGCAGTGGACACTGCTCGAAGCTTCGCTTCGATTTCATCAAAGGGATGCATTATAGTCGTTCTACAAAAAATATAGCATATTTACAACTTCAAACCGAAGGTTTGAGCAGCGAAATCTTTGATTTCGCCTAATCGAACCGAAGGTTCGAGCAGCGAAAACTCCGCAGGAGTTTTCGCCTAATAAAATTTCAATTTTAAGGTAGTTTAACAAAACTCCAATTTAAATTAGAGTTATGTTAACCATTATTTAATTGTAGAACGACTATACCTCACTTCACTTGGTAATGCCTCTTAATTTTATTATAGTCGTGTGCGTTAGAAGTTGGAAATATGCTACTGATAAATTTTTAAAGATTCATCCCTTATTTCAAATTTTAAGGGGGCTAAAGTTATTTAAAAAATTAATGGCAAAACCAAAGGTTTTGCCGTATATATTCCGCACACGACTATAAATCAACTCTAATTAACTCTTCTGATATTTTCGGATTAAAATTGAGATTTTTAGGAGATTTTAGTTATTTGTTGATATTTGTGTAATTTAGGTTTGGTTTAATTTTAAAATATATTAAATAAGTTTGGAGAATTAAGATTTTTGTTAATAGTTGTGTGTTAGATTTAAAAATAGATTGTATAATCTTTCTTGCTTTCTACGAGTGTAACGAGTAGGTTTTGAAAATTCCTAAAAAGAAAGTAAGTTAAGGGCTTGAGTACTCAATCTACTAAAACAAGGATAGAAATTTTTTCTTTTATTTCTTTTCTATGATTTTGATATTAAGGTCATTATTTTCCATTAAATAACAAATAAACTCTAAATGCAATGATTAATAAAGTTATTACCGCTGCCAATAAAGATACGAACTTTATTTTGAATGCCGATACCTTTTCCTTAAAAACAGAGAGATACAAAACGAAATAGGATATTAAAGTTAGAAACATCCCCAAATCAACCAAAGTTTTTGATGGATATATAGAGAGGGTAGCGATAATAAACGAATTCAGCAAAACACCATTTGTGGGAATGCCTTTTCTTAATTTAACAAATGCATCTGAAAATTTTGGGATGAATATTTTGTCATGGGACAGAGCATAGGGCATCCAACCTAAGGAAAAAAGCCAGCTAAATACACATCCTCCAATTATCAACAGAATACAAACCCAAATGAGGGAATTATTCCCGATTAGTGCCCCTATAACATCCCCCAATTCACTATAAGTTATATTTGATGAGATTACAACTAACGTATATAGCAAATACAAAATTCCGATAATAAATGTCCCAATAATCAAGCCATAGCCAATGTCCCTTTCTGGATTTTTAAATGCCTCTGAGGGTATTGATATCCCTTCCCAACCCGTCATAGTCCAAAGTCCAAAATAACTCGTTACCAAAACCTTAAACAAATTAACTTTGGCATCAAAAACTGATAAATCAAATTTATTTGAAAATATTATAAACAATAAAGTGATTACTGTTAAAGTTCCAAAAATTCTTAAAAAGTTCCCTACGACCTTAACACCATTTATAATAAGGAGTGTTAAAAATATAACCAAAACAATACCTACATACTCAAAGTTAAAGTAGATGTTGAATATTATACTAAAAAACGATACAACTGCTGAGATCGCAGTTACTCCAGCAAACCACAGTGTATATGCAAAAATTGTTCCCACCTTTTTCCCAAAAATTCTCATCACGTATTTATATGGTCCCCCACTTTTGGTTATCTTTGTTGTTGCGTATGCAAATGGTAAAACCAAAACCATACTTATCATCAAAACCAAAATCCACCCATATATTGCACATTTTCCTGCAATCAAATATGTTAATGGAGATAAAACAAAAATCCCCCCACCAATGATAGAAGTTATTGTCAAAAATACTGCATCCTTTAAAGTTAGGTATTTCACAATCCCAACCCCCACACATACAAAAGTTGATTATGTGTTGAATTATAGTCGTGTGCGTTAGAAAATTTGGCAAAACCCTTTGGGTTTTGCCGTATAATTTGGAATATACTGTAGGTAAATTCTTAAAGATTTATGCCTTATTTCAAATTTTAAGGAAGAATAAAAGTTATTTGAAAATTCATTGATATATAAATAAGTTTAAAAATCCACTGCAACCTTCGGTTGCAGGGAAGTTGAATAATCATAGATTATTCAACTATTTCGCACACAACTATATAAGTTGTTTGTGGAATTCTTTTCATATATTTTGGCATAAATAAAATTTCTGAAAAACGACAAATTAAGCGTAATTCTAAATGAGATCCGGTTTATCCTTTTAATTTTATTAAAAAATTGTATCTATAGCTGTGTGCGGAATTTATTACTTATTTATGACCCGATGGGTTTTAAATAGTAAATATTCCTTCTTAAAATTTAAAATATGGCCATAACTTCACAGAATTTATTGTAATTATATTTCAAATTTTAACGCACACAGCTATATTTTTGACTCTATTTTAACGTAATTACTTTACAAAAAAGATACTTCAAAACTAAAACCAACAATGCAATCATTTTGTTATTAATTTATTCTTTCAAATATTTAGACTAAAAAAGATTTTTGCAGTAAAAAATAAAGAAATAGAATTCAACTAAAAAAAGCTCTATAAGTTGATAACCTTCATATCCTTTATATTTTCAAGTTTCTTTATTTTCTCTACAACCTCTTCTGGAACTACATGGTCAACATCTAATAACATAATGCTCTCTCCGCCGGGGGATTCCCTACCAACTTGCATTCCAGCAATGTTTATTCCATAATCTCCAAGGGTTAGGCAAACTCTTCCAATTGTGCCAGGTCTATCTATGTGCTTTATAACGCAGAATATTCCCTCTGGGCTGAAGTTAACTTTATATCCATTAATTTCACATAACATTGGTTTTCCATTTGCAATAGTTCCAGTGATTGAAACTTTATCTGTCTCCCCTTCTGCAATAACTTTTATAGCGTTTCCATATTCACTCTCTGACAATGTTCCCTCAACAACTTTTATGTTTCTATTCTTTGCAATAACTGGAGCGTTAACTAAGTTAATTCCAGCAAGTAATATCGGTGATAAAAGACCTTTTAAAAATGCCCTCTTTATTAAATCTGTTTTCTCTTTAGCCAATTCTCCAGCATAGACGATCTCTATTTTTCTCACAGATTTGTCAAGTAATTGAATAATTATGTTACCCAACTTCTCAGCCAATACCATATATGGTTTTATTTTGCTCATCTTTTCAGGAGGAAGCATTGGCAAGTTAACAACATTTTCAGCAGGTTCTCCTTTCAATACCTTCTTTATCTGCTCAGCAACTATTGTTCCTGCACTTTTTTGTGCCTCTTCTGTTGAAGCACCTTGGTGTGGAGTTCCAATAACATTATCTAAGGTCAATAATGGGTTGTCTTTTGGTGGCTCCTCTTCAAAGACATCAAGTGCTGCTGCTCTTATTTTCTTTTCTTTTAATGCTTCATACAATGCCTTTTCGTCAATTAATCCTCCTCTTGCACAGTTTACTATTATAGCGTTTTTCTTCATTAAGTTAATCTGCTCTTTTCCAATCATGTGTTTTGTTTTTGGTGTTAATGGGACGTGTAATGTTATGAAATCACTCTCTTTGCATAGTGTGTTTAAATCAACCAATTTTATTCCAAGTGAGTTAGCCACTTCCTCTGGTATGTAAGGGTCGTAAGCAATTATGTTCATTCCAAATGCCTGAGCCCTTTTAGCAACTTGTTGTCCAATTCTTCCTAAACCAACAATTCCAAGTGTTTTTCCATACAATTCAATACCTTTAAATGACTTTCTATCCCATTCTCCTCTTTTTAATGATGCCGTTGCTTGTGGGATGTTTCTTGCTGCTGCAAGCATTAAACCCATTGTTAGCTCTGCAACTGAAATTGATGATGCATCAGGGGCATTAACAACAATAATCCCTTTCTCAGTCGCGGCATCTAAGTCAATATTATCAACACCAACCCCTGCCCTACCTATAACTTTTAATTTTTCTGCATTTTCAATAACTTCTCTTGTTACTTTTGTCCCACTTCTGACAACTAAAACTTCTGCATCTTTAACCTTTTCCAATAATTCCTCTTTGCTTAAGCCAGTTGCTATTTCAACATCACCAACTTCTTCTAAAATCTTTATAGCATCCTCATGCAATGGGTCTGTTACTAATATCTTAACCATTTTTTATCACCCAATTCCAAGATTTATTAATAATCAAACAAAAAATATAAAAACGATAAGATGTATTGATTTCATGATTAATGTCTTCTTATTTAAATAGTTAATTTTCATCGATTCATTAGTTATTATGAATTATGAAAATTATTAAAATTACTACCCAATAAATATCTTTGGTGGAAAAATGTATGCTGTTTTAGTTTTAGAGGATGGGACTGTTTTTAAAGGAAAAGGTCATGGTGCTGAGAGAGAGATTTTGGGAGAGTTAGTATTTAACACAAGTATGACGGGATATGTTGAGATTTTGACAGATCCTTCATATAAGGGACAAATAGTCACAATGACATACCCATTAGAAGGGAACTATGGAGTTAGGAAAGAATGGTATGAGTCAGATGGCATAAAGGCAGAGGGTTTTGTTGTTAGGGAATTGACTGGCAGAGAATTGGATGATTTTTTGAAGGAGTATGACATCCCATGCATATCCAATATTGATACAAGGTTTATAACAAGAAAGATTAGGGACAAAGGGGTTGTAAGAGCTTGCATTAAAACATCATCAGAACCAATAAGTGATGATGATATTGAGGAGTTATTGAAAAAAGCAAGAGAGCATAAGGATTTGTCGGAAATTGATTTGGTTCCAATGGTCTCTACAAAAGAAGTAAAAATCAATGAACCTATTGGAGAGAAAAAGGCAAGATGTGTCTTAATTGATTGCGGAGTTAAGAATAGCATAATAAAG
The DNA here is from genome assembly GCF_000214415.1 of Methanotorris igneus Kol 5. NCBI lineage: Archaea > Methanobacteriati > Methanobacteriota > Methanococci > Methanococcales > Methanocaldococcaceae > Methanotorris > Methanotorris igneus. Next base: position 644,731 of record NC_015562.1, on the reverse strand, counting down.
TGCTTAACTGAGAGAGGGTGTGAAGTTATCCAAGTTCCATACAACACAAAGGCAGATGAAATTTTAGAATATAAGGCAGATTTCGTTTTGGTATCCAACGGTCCAGGAGACCCAGTTAGGGTTAAAGAAACCATAAATACAGTAAAAGAACTTATCGGACAAATTCCAATAACTGGAATTTGTTTAGGTCACCAAATTATTACCTTGGCATTAGGAGGGGAAACATACAAACTCAAATTTGGACATAGAGGAGGAAACCAACCAGTTAAAGATTTAACCACTGGTAGAGTTTATATAACATCTCAAAACCATGGTTTTGCTACGAAAGAGGACTCTCTCCCTGATGATGTTGAAGTTATGCACATAAATCTAAACGACAACACCGTTGAAGGGATAAGGCACAAGAATTTGCCAATTTGGAGCGTCCAATACCACCCAGAAGCAGGGCCGGGACCACATGATGCTAAGTTCTTATTTGATGAGATGATAAAATTAAAAGATGCCGTTTGAAACTGTTTAGTTTTTTGTGAGTATTTGTGAGGATATGTGTGTTTATGAGTTTTCGATATATTTATATAGGACTTTATAAAGATAAAAACATAGATGGGTGGAGCTTGGGGTCATCTCGGAGCGAAGCGACGAGAACTTAAAAACCGTTAGGTTTTTATGTCCACGACAGGGGCAGAGACACCCTTGTGTGGCTGATGACGCCCAAGTCCAATATGGGTATTTACTCACCAATACTCACATTGGACAGACCCCAAATCTTATTTTTAATTTAATTTTAATTTTTTAATTTTTTATAATGATTTTTATGAGGATGAGTATGATTGGACTCCTCGCACATAAAAAGACATTGGAGAATGAACTAATTTTGGAGGCATTTAAAAAGAGAAATTTGAAGGTAGATTTTGTTGATAGTAGGGAGATTATTAACGGCATTGAAAATTATCATTACGATTTAATTCTATCAAGGGTTGAAAGGGATTATTTATTTGAGGGAATATATGCACTGAAGTTTTTTGAAAGTGAAGGACTAAATGTCATAAATAACTCAGAAACAGTATATACATGCCAAAATAAATATCTAACCTATCTAAAATTAAAAAAATACATGCCAAAATCATTTTTAACATACACAAATAACTTTGAGAAGATTCTAAATGCCATGGAAAAAAATAAGATGGATTTTCCAATAGTTATCAAACCAATATATGGCGGTTATGGAAATGGTGTTGTAAAAGTAAATAGCAGGGAGGAGTTAAAGAATATTGTCGAACTCCTTAAATTCCACAACAGAGAAATCTTTATCCAGGAGTTTGTAAAATATGAGAATGATGTCAGAGCATTTGTTGTTGGCGATGATATTATCGGGGTTATGGAGAGGATACCAAAAAATGACTGGAGGGCAAACTTTTCTCTTGGGGCGGATGTTAGGGAGTTTAAGTTAGATAATGAGACAGAAGAATTAATTTTAAAATGTGTTGAGAAAGTAGGGGCTGATATTGTTGGTGTTGATGTTTTGGTTTGTAGAGATAAATCTTACATATTAGAAATGAACATAACTCCTCAATTTAGAGGGATGATGAAATTTGTTGATGTGCCCAATGCAATCGTTGATTTTTGTATTAGTAGGATAAAGAAGTAAATAATTTGGATAATAATTATAGTTCTTCTGCAGTTAGGTTTGCTTAATTGATTTGCATATAGAAAAAGAAAAGACTCAGGGGAAATTATGATCAAAAAAATAAAGATGGAAGTTTCACCATTAAATGTATATAAAAGCATTATTGGAGAGAACACATTTTTGTTAGAATCTGCTGAGGGTGTTCCAAAAATAGCGAGGTATTCAATATTAGGAAAAGCAGAGGGTAAAATAGAGTTCAGAAATGGAAAGTTAAAGATTACTCCATTTACTGAATTTGGGGAGAAAGTAAAGCACTTAGAAGGCAAATATAACTGTCCATTGGATGCTTTGAGAGAAGTGAGAAACGAATATTTAAAACATTTAAAACATGTTAAGGAAATTCCATCTCATTTGAGATTTAAAGGAGGCCTTGTTGGATATTTGGCTTATGATATTGTGAGATATTGGATAGATTTAGACAAAATCCAGCCAAGACCTGTAAATGACTTAAACTTCCCAGATGCAGAGTTTTTTATTGTTAAGGATTTTATATCATTTGATTTGAAAGAAAAAACCATAAACTTAATATCAGATAGCAGGGAAGGAATAGAAAAACTTGAAGGTATCTTAGAAAATGCAAAAAAAGTAGATGAGAGACCAAACGCAACAGAAGAGAACAACAATGAAAACAATGACAATATAGAGATAAAATCCAACTTTGAAAAAGAAGAATTTGAAGATGCTGTTAGAAAAGCAAAAGAATATATCTATGCTGGGGATATATTTCAAGTAGTTTTGTCAAGAAGGATGGATGTTGATTTAAGGGGTTATGATTTATTTGAAATTTATAAGAGGTTGAGAGAAATTAACCCATCCCCATATATGTACTATTTGGATTTTGGAGAGAGGAAATTAATTGGCTCTTCACCAGAAATCTTAGTTAAAACAGATATTAGGGATGGGAAGAGATATATAATTTCAAGACCTATTGCTGGAACAATCGGAAGAGGGAAGACGGAGGAAGAAGATAAAAAACTTGAAGAAATACTTCTAAATGATGAAAAAGAAAGAGCAGAGCATGTTATGCTTGTTGATTTGGCAAGGAACGATGTCGGTAAGGTCTCGAAATTTGGCACTGTAGAGGTTGATGAATTTATGGTAATTGAAAAATATTCCCACGTTCAGCATATAGTGAGTAATGTTATCGGGGAGTTAAAGGATAATTACGATTCCTTCTTAGCAGTTAAAGCAACATTCCCAGCAGGAACATTAAGTGGGGCTCCAAAAGTTAGGGCAATGGAAATTATTGAAGAATTAGAGAAAACGTACAGAGGGGCTTATGGTGGGGGAATTGGTTACTTCGGATGGGATGACTTAATGGACTTAGCAATAACAATAAGGACTATTGAGGTTGTAAACGATAAAGGATATATCCAAGTTGGAGCTGGAATTGTGGCAGATAGCGTTCCGGAGAAAGAGTGGGAAGAAACTGAGAAAAAAGGTATGGCTATGGTAAGTACAATAAAATCCATAAAAAAATAAATTTCCCAAATATTCAATATATATTTTTTATAAAAAATAAAATTTAATGATAAATAAAGGAAATTTTTACATAGTCTCAATAGGTATTAACAACGCCATTCCAATCAAATCATCTTTACTCACAGTTCCATCAATCCCTGCAATAAACATCGCCCTATCAGCAGATCTTTCCATCTCAACTGGTACTGGAAACTCTTCTCCCATTGCAATAACATGACCCACTCTGTGTCTTGCATATGAACATATTAAGACCAAATGCTTTGGAGGTATTTTTATCTCTTTTATTTTTATTGATTTTGCATCCCCCTGTTTGAATTCAACAGTTTCATCTGCAACTATTGGAACAATTTTGCCCCCTTCCTTAAATTTGAAGTCGTAGTGATATTTTTTAGTCTCTTCTATGTCATGTTCTATTTTTCCTACTCTTCCAAGGATTCTAAACATAATTACCACCCAAAATTCTCATAAAAAATCAAAATTAAATTAAATAAAATTAATTAAAGTTATTTTTCCTAAATTAAACTTAAGAAAGTTCTAAAAACTTTGCTTCAATATGAAATACAGATGTATCCTCCACTTTGCTTATAAGTCTCGAGAGGTTTTAAGCAACTTTCTCTCCACTTTCTCTTCTTTCAATTCTTGACTTAATAAGTTTCAATCTGAAGAAGTTTTCTCTTTCCATTTCATCTAATCGCATAGATATGTATTTTTTGGTTTCTTCTAACTTTGGAATGATGACATATTCAAGAGCATTAACTCTTCTTTTTGTTGTGATTATCTCCTCTGCAAGCAATTTTATTGAGGTCTCTATTTCAGCAAGTTCAACAATTAATTCCAGTGCTTCCTCAAAAGCCTTTGCTGCCTCATCCAACTTTGCACATGTGTTGTAGATGCTGTATCCTCTTTCTGAGACATTTCTCCTAACATTTTCAATCTCAAACACAGGAACGGTAACACCCATAATGTTTCTTGTATCCACATCTAAATTAATTTTATCATTTTTTGCTGCGAAGGATGCCTCTTTAACTGACAAAATACCCATAACTGCCTGAGCCATTATCAAATCTTGGTATGCCTTTTCAAGGCATTTATTTACTTTCTCTCTTATACCTGATGCTTGCTCAATAATATCAAAGAATTCCATAATAAGAGCATCCCTCTTTTGCTTCAACAACTTGTGTCCTTTCTGAGCAAGTTTAATTTTGTTTTTCAGTTTTAACAATTCCATCCTTGTTGGGTTTACCTGTTGCATAACTATCCCTCAAAAATTATAATGAAACATTTTAAAAAGATCCTAATTTGTGAAGTATCCTCTTAGCTTAATTTTATGTAACTACTCCCCCATGTCAACAAAACAAACATAAAAATTAATTTTAGCTCCCTTAAAGAAAAAGAAATTTAGTTAGGCAGGATTATTTTTTTCTGTATTTTGGATGGTATTTCTTAATTAACTCGTCTGGGATTCTCTTCAATTCTTCTTCTGGCAAGATTGCTAATAATTCCCATGCTAAGTCAAGTGTTTCTTCAATTGATCTGTCTTCATCTTTTCCTTGCATGACGAATCTCTTCTCAAACTCGTCAGCGAATTTCAAGTATGCTCTATCTCTGTCAGTTAATGCCTCTTCCCCAACAACAGCAACTAAGTCCCTCAAGCTTCTACCTTCTGCATATGCAGCATAGACCTGGTTGATAACTTTTGAGTGATCTTCTCTTGTTTTTCCTTCTCCAATACCGCTACCCATCAACCTTGATAATGATGGCAAGACATCAACTGGTGGGTAGATACCTTTTCTGTGTAACTCTCTTGAAAGAACAATCTGCCCCTCTGTAATATATCCAGTCAAGTCTGGGATTGGGTGGGTTATATCGTCGTGAGGCATTGTTAAGATTGGGATTTGTGTAATTGTCCCTTTTCTTCCTTTAACTCTTCCTGCTCTTTCATACAATGTTGCTAAGTCAGTATACATGTAACCTGGATAACCTCTTCTTCCAGGAACCTCATTTCTTGCTGCAGCAATTTCCCTCAATGCCTCACAGTAGTTGGTCATATCTGTTAAGATAACGAGAACGTGCATGTCTTTCTCATAAGCTAAGTACTCTGCAACTGTTAAAGCGATTCTTGGTGTTAATATCCTCTCAATTGCTGGGTCATCTGCAAGGTTAATGAAGACAACTGCTTTTTCTAATGCCCCTGTTTTTCTGAACTCTTCCATAAAGTAGTTTGCCTCTTCGTTAGTAATACCCATTGCAGCGAAGACGACTGCGAATTGCTCTCCTTCTCCTCTAACTTTTGCCTGTCTTGCAATTTGAGCAGCAAGTTGGTTGTGTGGTAAACCAGAACCTGAGAAGATAGGCAATTTTTGCCCTCTAACGAGTGTGTTCATACCGTCAATTGTTGAGATACCGGTTTGAATGAAGTCACTTGGGTATTTTCTTGAAACTGGGTTTAATGGGTAACCGTTAATGTCCAATTTCTTTTCTGGAATAATTTCTGGACCACCATCGATTGGTTTACCTGCACCGTTGAATATTCTACCAAGCATTTCCATTGATACTCCAATTTTTGCAGTTTCTCCTGTAAATCTTACTTTTGTTTGGTTTGTGCTTAATCCTGTTGTTCCTTCAAATACCTGAACAATAGCAAGGTCATCTCTTGCCTCTAAAACTTGCCCTGTTCTCTTTTCTCCATCTGGACAGATGACTTCAACAATTTCTCCGTAAGCAGCTCCTTTAACTCCTTCAACAACTAACAATGGACCTGCAATTCTTGAAACTGATGTGTATTCGACAGTTTTTTCTGCCGCTGCCATGGTAACCCTCCTCTATGAGTTTGTTGAAAATTTTTTGAAAGAAATTTTTGAAGAATGATTTAAAAGTATTATCAAATCTTTATTTTACCATTTATTTTTTATTTTTTGATTAAAGCATTCATTTCTGCCTCAATTTTATCCATAATCTCTTTTGCTTTTTTGTTTATGAATTCATCATGTGGAATGTATTTCATTCTTGCAATATCTCCTTTAACTGAAACTTTCATTATGTCTGCTGGGTCAACTCCTTTTGAAACTGCCTCTAATGCCTTGTTATAGAATGTCATAATGGTCTTTAACATCAAGTATTGTTTCATTGGTGGACAGTATGTATCGATTTCGTGGAATGCATCTTGTTGTAAGAAGTCCTCTCTGAGCATTCTTGCAACTTCTAAGATAACTCTTTCTCTGTCTGGCAATGCATCAGGACCAACTAATTGGACAATCTCTTGCAACTCTGCCTCTTTCTGCAAGAGGTTCATTGCCTCATCTCTTAACTCCTTCCAATCTTCTCCAGTGTTTTCCCTCCACCAATCTGCAATGTCATCAACATACAATGAGTAACTTTGCAACCAGTTGATTGCTGGGAAGTGTCTTCTTCTTGCTAAGTTTGCATCTAATGCCCAGAATACTTTAACAATCCTCAATGTGTTTGATGTAACAGGTTCTGAGAAGTCCCCACCTGGTGGTGAAACCGCCCCTACAATACAAACGAATCCTTGTCTGTTATCTTGTCCTAATGTTATAACTCTTCCTGCCCTCTCATAGAACTGAGCCAATCTTGATGCAAGATATGCTGGATAACCTTCTTCCCCTGGCATCTCCTCCAATCTACCAGAGATTTCCCTCATTGCCTCTGCCCATCTTGATGTTGAATCAGCTGTTAAGAGAACCCCATACCCCATATCTCTGAAGTACTCTGCTATTGTAATTCCTGTATAAACAGATGCTTCCCTTGCAGCAACAGGCATGTTTGATGTGTTTGCAATCAATACAGTTCTGTCCATCAATTTGTTTCCTGTTTTGATATCTTCTAAGTGTGGGAACTCTTCAATAACCTCTGTCATCTCGTTTCCTCTTTCTCCACATCCAATGTAAACTACAACGTCAGCATCAGCCCATTTTGCTAACTGGTGCTGTGTAACTGTTTTTCCAGAACCGAATGGTCCAGGAATTGCTGCGGTACCCCCTTTTGCCAAACCGAAGAATGTATCTTCAACTCTTTGCCCTGTGATTAATGGAATAACTGGTGGAAGTTTTTCTTTGTATGGTCTTGGTTTTCTAACAGGCCATTTTTGCATTAATGTTAATTCTTTTTCTTCTCCGTCTTCTGTCTCAACAATAGCAACAGTTTCTTCAACAGTGAACTTACCTTCTTTTATTTCTTTTATTTTTCCTTTTATTCCAATTGGAACCATTATTTTGTGGACGATTGATGGGGTTTCTGGAACAGTTCCAATGATATCTCCTTCTTCAACATAGTCCCCAACTTTTACAGTAGGTGTGAATTCCCATTTTATATCCCTTGGCAATGCTGGGACATCGACTCCTCTTGGAATGAAAATTGAACCAGTTTTATCTTCAATTGCTGTTAATGGTCTTTGAATACCATCGTACATTGCCTTTAACATTCCTGGTCCAAGTTCTACCGACAATGGAGCCCCTGTCCCCTCTACTGGCTCACCTGGTTTTATACCTGTTGTTTCCTCATAAACCTGAATAACTGCCTTATCTCCTTGCAATTGGATAATTTCTCCTGTTAATTTTTCTTCTCCTACTTTAACGACCTCATACATTTGAGCTCCTTTCATACCTTCAGCAACGACAACAGGTCCTGCAATTTTAATAATCTTTCCAACGACCATATTTTCACCTCAGCCAAACAATTTTTACTTTTTATTTTTATTTCATATCTACACCAACTGCTTTTCTTACAAGGGTTCTTATTGGGTCGTGCTCTCTAACGATTGGACCGTTCTTATCTGGAATTTCCACAACAACTTTTTCTACTGAATTGATAACATCCCTAATCTCTTCACCAATTCTTTCAGTTGTTATTATTAATCCGATATCTTCCCTTTCAGCGAGTTCTTTTATTGCCTTTGCGGCTTCTTCTTTATTATTAACTTCATAAACATCAACTAAACCTGCCAATCTAAATCCAATGGCAGTATCTCTATCTCCAACAACACCAATTTTCATTTTCATCACTTTTATAATTTTTTACTATGAGGGAATATTTAAGAAATTTATGCAATTAGAGCCCTAATTTGGTTTGGTGGAAGATTCTCAATGAAACCTTTAAAAAGGTTAAGCAAAACCTTCGGTTTTGCAGCTCGAACCTTACGGTTCGATTTCATCCAAACAGGATAGGGTACTTCGCTTCAATTAGGCAATTAATGTTCTTATTTGGTTTGGTGGAAGATTCTCAAGTTTTCCTTTTATTATTATCTTCAAGTTTCTAATTTCCAACTCTTTTGCAGTAATGAATCCAATGATTGGTCCTACTCCAAATGGTTTTCTTAATGATAACTTTTTACCTAATTCAACAAGATATTTGTCAAGTGCTTTTTCAAATGCATAGACTGATTTTGTTTTTTCGTATTCTTCCATTGCATCTGCTAATATTTGAGCATATACTGTTCCTTCCAATGAACTTACAACACCTTCAATACTATCAGCATCAGCCAATTCTTTCAACTTCCAAGGTGCAAGTTCATATCCAATGTTTACAAGATACTCTGAGAGCACGTCTGATGGCAATTTGTCAGCTTTTCCTCTTAATATTACCTTTATACTTTCAATATCGACCATTCTTCCAACAAATTCTTTGAAGAGATCTTTTTCTTTACCTTCAATGCCAACTGTTTTCCACAATTTTTCAAGTAAATATTTATCCAATGCCAATTCAAGTGGCAACAAGTTTCCTGTTTGCTCGAATTTTGCCAATGCCTCACTCAATACAGGAGCATATTCTGTGCCTTCTAAACCACTTACTACCTCATCTACACTTTTTGTTTCACTTAACTCCCTTAACTTATTAACGGGGATGGTTCCTAAAGGTATGAGCAATTTAAATGTTTCTTCCTCATTTAAACCAACGAATTTTGCTCTCAATAATGTCTTTATGTTTTTTATGTCAAATTTTTTTGCCAATAAGTTTAATGTTTTCTTTGCTTCATCTGGGGAGATATTTGATAATGTTTGATAAACATCTGCAAGATGCATATTTAATGCCTTTTCAATTGCAATCGGGTCATTTAATTCATTCATCACTTCGCTAATGTATGGCCCATATTCAGTGTCATCTAAAAATCCAATCAATTCATTTATTCCTCCAGCTTCAATTAATTCGTTTAACTTATCTTCACTCAATAACCTTGCTTCCATACTTCTAATTCTCGCGTTGGTGTATGCAAATGGAGCTAAATCAATGACATACTTCAATATGTATACAATTATAACCAAAAATATAACAATGCTCGCCAATATTAACAGTATCATAAATGTATCAAAGGGCATATTCATAAATTGGGCTATCGCCGTTATATCCATTGGAACCACCCCTCAACTCCGGAGGCAGCCTTGTGGCTGCATGCAAATACTTTTCTATGCATTATACCACCTTAGAATAATATCTCTGTAACTTTTGCTCTTATATTTTCCATGTCTCTCTCGAATACTGCCTCCAAACTGTTGTTTAAAATCTTTGATCCGTCTGCTGTGCTTATTATACATCCACCAATGATTTTTACAGGTTCTCCTTTCTTCAATATAGTAACCCTTCCTGTAGATTCTTCTATCTCTTTTTCTAACTTCCAAAGAACTTCGTCCTCAACTAATCCCATATCTCTTTCATTTAATTGGACAATTAACTCTCCTCCACCAAGAGAAATAGCCCCATTTTTAATCATTTTTGCTAATATTTCCTTGTATTCTGGTTTTTCTGGGAGTTTTACTAAATCTTCTCTCAATTTATCTATTGCCGCTTTTATAATGTTCTCTTTTTCTTCTAAGATCATTCTTTTTGCTGTTAATTTAGCCTCTGCAATTATTCTGTTTCTTGTCATTTCTGCTTCTTTTTCTCCCTTCTTCAATATTGCATTTTTTCTTTTTTCAGCTTCTTCCTCTGCATTCTTTAAAATAACGTTTGCTTCCTCTTCTGCTTTTTTAATTATTTCATCCGCCTTCTTTTTTGCATCATCCAAAATTTTGGATGTGATTTTTTCTACACCCATCCTTTCACCTAAAAATGTTTAATTGAAAAAATTTAAAGGAAATTTAAAGAATTTATTTGAATATTTGAAAACCTTTATCCCTATCATTTAAGAGTTAATTTAGAACATTATTCCAAGCATGATTAAGATTGCGATCAACAAACCAAAGATTGCGAATGTCTCTGGCATAACTGCTAAAACAAGCCCTTTACCCATAGCATCTGGGTCTCTTGCTGTTGCACCAATAGCTCCAGCAGCAGTAATACCCTGCCCAATACCAGAGAGACCTGCGAAACCAACTGCCAAACCAGCACCAAGTGCAGCAATTTCTTGTACTCCAGGACCACTGAAGACTCCAACTAATAACAAGATTGCGACTAATAAACCATAAATTGCCTGTGTCTCTGGAAGGACTGAGAAGACCATTGCCTTACCAAAGATGCTGTCGTCTTCAGCAACTGCTCCCAAACCTGCTGCTGATGCAATTCCCTGCCCAATAGCTGAGAGTCCAGCTAATCCTGTACCTATACCAGCTGCGAGCATTGCCCATGCAGGAGCACTAGTAAAGACGAACAATATTAAGATTGCAACTAAGAATCCATACAAACCTTGTGTCTGTGGAAGTGCTTGGAAGACTATAGCGGTACCGAATTTATTTGGGTCTTCTGCAACAACACCTGCACCACTTGCTCCAGTTATACCTGCACCAATACCAGAACCTAAACCAGCAATACCAACTGCTAAACCTGCTCCAATTGCCCCTAAGATTAATGGATTCTCAAATACCATTCTTATCACCTCAATTTTTTAGTTGAATAAATTTTTGGATTAAAGATATTAGATGAGAGGCACTACCGAGCGAAGCGAGGTAGTGCATCCGATTTGGATGAAACCTTTTTTAAAGGTTTCATTTAGATATTTAAAGTTTGATTATGGAGTGGTAAACTCCCTCTTTGCCTTAAATGGCGTGAATTTCTTACCTCCACCTTCATAGAACTGACCAAAGAACTCTACGTAGTGCAACCTCAGTGAGTGGATGAAGGAACCTAAACCGTTCATTACGAAGTTGAATGTGTGTCCTAATAATAGCATCAATATTGCCAATATTATACCAACTGCTGGGACACTATCCCAGAGAAGTTTTGCCATAATGTTAACAGCCATTGCTAAACCACCAGTAGCAAGACACAACGCCAGAAGCCTTGCGTAAGAGAGGACGTTACCCAAGAATCCTGTTATATCCATTGCTCCAAGGAGAGCGTCCATTATTCCTCCATTCATAAATCCTTTTGCCATACATACCAATATTACCAATACAACAGCTGCTCCAATGATGGTTAGATTGCCTATTGCAACTCCAACTACAATAGCCAATATCAAGAACAACCAAAGTCCTTGGTTTAATATTGCATCTTTTTTGTTTCCTCTTTTGATGTTTTCAAGGAATCCAACGAGCAATCCAATGAACAAATGCAATATACCAACAACTATGGAGAATATCAATATTGCCATTGGACCATTGTTGACTGTTATATTACCCATCTTGAACAATGGGTTTGCTTCACTTATGTATGCACTCTCTCCCAATGGGTTTACTAATGCCAAACCTGATTTGTATACGTCAAATCCAAGGAACTGATATAAGAAGTCCCCTAAGTAACCTCCAGTTACCAAACCAGCGATGACTGTTGCGATACCTGCCAATGTTAATATGTAACCTAAATTGTAAGCTCCTTCGCTAACTTTACCCATTTTTTTCCATAAGAACAATCCAACCAATGTTAATAAGAAACCATATACAGCATCTGTAAGCATTATACCATAAAACATCAAGAATCCTGGGACAATTAACAATGTTGGGTCAACTTCATTGTATTTTGGTGGAGCGAACATTTCTGTAAGTATTTCAAATGGCTTTATTGGTTTTGGATTGTCTAATAAAACAGGTATCTTCTCTTCTGGTTCATCTGGTTCTGCAATTTCAACAAATGCATATCCATCTGCTGCATTTTCGATAATTTCCTTTGCCTTCTCAGCATACTTTTGAGGTACCCATGCTTCAAGAACATAAGTTCTTTCTGTTCTTCCACATAAGGAGTATGCATCCCCTCTTTCTTTCTCAATTTCCAATACCTCATAAACTGCAAGTAATTCTTCTTCCCATTTTTCAGCAAGTTTTCTTAATTGACTGGTGATGTTTTCTATTTCACTTGTAATGTTGTTGAGTTCTTGATTAATTTTTGAGAGAAGTTCTTTTGGTGTTCCTTCAACATTGCTTATTTCAAACCTTTCAAACCCAAGTTTTCTTAACTCTGCCCCAACATTGTCCATATACTCTTTTAACACTGCAATAATTACTGGAACTTTTTCTTCATTTTCACTTACAACAACATTGCCCTTAACAATTTCACAGTATCCATCTGTAACATCATCTAAGGATTTTTCTAATTCACTTAATTTATCTTTTGAGATTAATCCAGATACAATATATACAAACTCACCAACTCCAAGACATTTCAAATCAACATCAAAGTCCTGTAAGTATTTTACTTGTTCTTTTAACAAGTTCAATTCGTTCTTCCTGTTTTCCAATTTTGTCAATTTTGCTGAAGGTTCACTAACCTCCCTATCAACATCACTCAAAACTTTCTCTGCATAGGAAATTGCTTCCTCTGCTGATGAGAATGACATTTTCTTCTTCTTTGGAGGTTGTGGGTTCAACAATTCTTTAATACTGGTTTTTTCTTCTTCTTTTACACTTTTGAATAAGTCAATGATTCTCCCAATCTTTATCATCAATGTTGCTATTTGTCTTGTGTACTCTGCTGACGTTGCTGGAGCTAAGAATGCCCTCCACTCTGGACTCTCAAGTTTTGCACTCATGTCATAAAGTTCTACTAATCCACTTTCATGAAGATTCCTTATAACACTATCCATCTTTTCATCTAAAATCACCGCTCTTATTTTGTTCATTCTTGCGGGTCTCACTAAAACCACCTTTAAAATTTTAAACGAAACTTTTAGGATAGGGCTTTGTAGATCCACCACTATAACATAATAAACAATTTAAAATTCAATGATTTCTTCTAATTTGAGGGATAATACCTTAACCTTTGCAACTGAAACTATATCTTTAATATCTGCCTTAGCTTTTGAAATGATTTCTTCTGCTTCTTTTTTAGCATCTTCTTCTGCATTTTTGATGAGTTCTTCAACTTTTGCTTGAGCTTCTTCTTCTGCTTTCTTAATTAACTCTTTACCTTTTTCTATCGCTTCTAATTTTATCTCTTCTGCTCTCTTTTTAGCATCCTCTATCTCTTTTATTGCGTCTTCTTCTACCTGCTTTATTTGTTTAATAGCATCTACGGCAATCACAAGGATACCTCCTTTTGAAAATTGATAGATTATTCAAATTCAATTCATATATAAACTTTATTATTTGCAATTATTTGTCATTATTTATCATTAATAATTTAGGAACTTAAAAATACTCGAAATTAATTTAATAGTCAGCAAATTACAAAATAGCTTATAGTTAGGCTAATGTCACTATTATTGTTGTTGATAGCCAAATTTGGCATTTATATAAGTTGAGATTACTGCTGGAATGGTCGCTATTGCAGTGCAAGTTTCAAGGGAAACTCCTTTTCCAGTAATGTCTAAGTGATACTCCCCCATCTTTACAATATCTTTTGGTAATCCATGTCTTCCAAGCCCCACTAAAATGCCACATGGCTTTTTTGTTAGCAAATTAACAACATCCATTGGTGTTATTGCCTTCTTTTTGTCTGGTTTTGATGTTGCTACTATTGGTATGCCCAACTGAGGTAGATATTTATCAATAATCAAAAACCTATTTTTTTCAATTAACTTATGCAAGTATTCCCCAGAATTTCCAATTGTTGTTTCTATTGATAAAATATCTTCTTTTTTACATGGGAACTCCATAATCGCAAGATTACAATCAAATGCATAACAGATGGGGGCAGCCCTTGCAATTGCTCTCTTATGTGCTTCATGCCACCTATTTTTGTCATAGGAATTATACAATATCAGAGTCATTCGTTTTAAACTCTTCTTTTGCATAAAAATCACCTTTAAAATTAATAAAAAACAAAAAATAACGTATATAATTAGTAACATACTAACTTTCATTATTAAGTAATAAAAGTATAAAAAAAGCATTAAAAATAAAAAGTTAGTTGTTGCAAATAGCAATGATAAACCTACTCTCTGCCATGTCCAATGCATATAGGGAATTTCCTTCAATTATAAAAGTGTTTTTTATTTTTGTTATAGTTGCGTTGTTGTTGGTTTTTATTACTTTTATAATCATGGTTTTATTGCTATTTTTTATCATCTCAATTTCAGAAGGTGTGAATGTAGTATAACCCTCCTTATTATTCAAAATGACTTTTGCAGTTATGTTCTCCGATACATTTATTGGAATTACCATTTTGTGTGGATAAAAGTTATTCAACCAAATCAACTTACCTACCAAATCCATTATGGAAACTCCACCATCTTTTTGGGACAGGGACAAGTTATATTCCAAATAGATAATTGGTTTTGTTAAGTAGTATTCTTTTATCTCTTTATCTGATGTATTAACAAGTTTTGTTTTCATTGCATCATTTATTGTGCATCTCAATGGAATCTCAACGGAAACTCCATTAATCTCTGTTTTTAATGTTTTCGAGTATTTTAATAAGTCATCATTGCTAATTTTATAATTATTTCTTTGCTCTATGCATAAGCATGAGGAAACTAATAAACACATTATTCCAAATATAATAAACTTCTTCATCATTCTTTCTCCCCTTCATTTTTTGCACGGAAGTGGTCGTAAAGATACAGTATTATTAGTAATATTATCACCAAATAAACATGGCTCTTTAACCATATTGACAAGTAGCCAATATATGGTATAACAAGAGGTTTTCCATTAATTGTTACAACTTTTTGCCTTATTTGTGATGGAGAAACTAATTCGGGGTCGTAAGTTGGGTTGTTGTCTCCCTTTACAACATAGTAAGTTTTATTATCAATATTCAACTTTTCAATAATTCTATGAATGACGGGTTTTGTTTTATCCCCCTCAAATACAAAAAATGATTTATTATCCACACTTATATATCCTTTAACTTCATTGTATTGGTATAGAGGCCAGTGGGCATTATAAACAACAATATCTCCAACATTTAAATTATTTGGGTCAAATTCAAAATGTGCATTCTCCACAACTACCAAATCCCCTCTTTCCATAATTGGATACATACTATTAGACACA
Organism: Methanotorris igneus Kol 5; assembly: GCF_000214415.1. Classification (NCBI taxonomy): domain Archaea; kingdom Methanobacteriati; phylum Methanobacteriota; class Methanococci; order Methanococcales; family Methanocaldococcaceae; genus Methanotorris; species Methanotorris igneus. The sequence goes on along the minus strand of NC_015562.1, from coordinate 629,245 downwards.
ACAACATTTACATGGCTCCAAACTAAAAAAAGAACGAGTAAAAATACTACCCACTCAATGATGTCTTTTTTATTTATAATCTCACCTTTTGATGTTATCTATTATTGCAAAGCAAACAGATACTTTTATATCAATTGTTATATATTTGTTATATATTTTTTGTTATTGAAAAATTTTTGTTGATAATTATGCTTAATATTAAGGAACTTTCCCAAAATGAGATATTAGAACTTATAGATTACATTAAATCACTCAGAAAACAGAATATTAGTTATTCTCAAATAGTTAAAAAGATAGATGTTGAGAAAGGTATTAAAATTTCTAAATCTACGGTTATTAGGTGGTGTAAGGATACACATAATCCATTAAACAAAACAAAATTTTTTAATTTTGAGAATACTCTCACCATAATCAATTTTTGTTCGAAAAATAATATGAAAAACGATATATCGTCATTATTGGTTTATAAAACTCTTTTTATTGATTTCCAAACTAAGTATGATTGTGGTTTTAAAGTTCCTTTTTGTGGATTTAAGAATAAAATATTCTTTTTAATCAAAAACTCTCTAATTTTTTTAGGTATTTCCATATCTTCAACTTCATAATCTTCTTTAAATATCCTTAATGCATCAACTATTTTCTTATAAAACTCTTCATCTTCCTCTTTAACGTCCTCCAAGAAGTATTTTAGTTTTTGTATTTCATCTCTAAGCATTGAATTTAAAATTTCACCTAATTTTTCATATCTTAACCTATCAATAACGACCTCTATTAAAATTGGCTTACCACCAACATAGGAGTAGATTAATTCTTTATCCTTATTAGACAGGTTAATATTATACTCCTTTGCTAAAAAATCAATAAATTTTATTGCTGTTTGTTTATCAAAATCATCTACTAAGATGTAATCGGCTCTATTTTCCAACTCTCCAATATTATAAACATACTCAATAAACAAACTATCCGAACTTAAGCAGAAAACATGGCAGAGATGTTGGACTTTAGTTAAAGATACTAAAAATTGGAATAAACTCCACAATAATAACCTGTTCCCATTTAATGTTACTTTTCTAATCATTTGTAATTCATCAAATATTAGTATAGGAGTTTTTCCTTTTTCATTTAATTTAGCAAACAAATATTCAACATATTGATAAACATCCCCTGATTTATCCTTTTTATTAAAAATTTTTTCAAAAAACGGTTTTGGAATTTTTATTGGCATTCCCAAGTAATAAGAAGATACTTCTTCAGAACTCTTAACTAACAAGTCAGCTAATGATTTAGCATACTCTCTAAAATTATCTATTTTCGATTTTTCGTCCACTTCAAAAAGACATTCGATGAAGTTATCAACGTTTAGAATATTTCTTGTCCTGAAATCAATAAAGAATGGTATATATTTTGATTTATCTAACCTATTGGCAAGAATTTCTCTCATTAAAGTTGATTTTCCAGAATTTAGTGGGCCATAAATAAAGTGTATTAATCTTGGTTCCCCTTTTATAATTGATAAAATTCTGTGAGTTTCCTTTTCCCTATTAAAAAACTTCATACTAACACCAAATTAGATTTTTACCTAATTTATTTTGTAGATTTCTTACTTTTTAATGATTTTGATTATAGTCGTGTGCGGAATTTTTTAATTTATTTATAATTAATGAATTTCCAAATAATTATTCTCTCTTAAAATTTGAAATAATTGTGTTATTGAGGGTGGTGCATAATTAAAAAATTTAAATATGGTGAGTTAAAAATAGAATACAAAAAGTGATAAAAATCGAATGGTGAATACCCATGGACGCCGTTAAGATAGTTATAACTTTGATAGATAAATATCTTACTGATAAAATCGAACAACCAAAACGTAGGGGACCTAAGGGTTATGATTTAGTATTGAAGTTGAGATTATTAGCTTATGGGGTTTTAAAAGGATTATATTATACGAGGGAATTAGTGAGATATTTAAAGAAGTATTATAAAAAACCAGATTATGAATAGATTCTGGACAAATGTAAAAGGTTTTAAGAAAAAATACGTTTTCTGTATGTTATCGGTTATAACCGCACAAATATTAGCAATTTACAACTTAAAAACTCTACGCTCATCTTCGTTTAGGATTACATATATATAATGATAAACTTAATCGCTCATCTTCAAGTATCATTACATAATATAAGCGATAGTAATTTAGAGAACCAGTTCGATTTATAGTTATAGATAAATGTATAGAAGCTTACATATAAGTGGAGATTTCTTCGACTAATGCCTCGATGTTTTCTTAAATGGGGTTTGATTATCGAATGGAAGCATTCGCAGTTATTAACGTGGGAGATGCCGTTAGAGTATTCTTTCGATGCATGATTAACTGTCAAATGTTTAAATACTTTTGGATGAGATTCTAAATTTTCGTAAATGGTATATTCGTCTGTATTAACAATTAAATCGTCTGAATTAACCTCGCTAATCATTTTCCAAATTTTGGTCTTGCTTAAATTCGTTTCAACGGAGGTAAGTACTCTTTTGTCCGTTCGATTATATAGGGTTATTATTGGAGGCCTTTCACTTTTATACGTACCTCTGCCTTTTCTTTTTAGATAGAACTTTCGCAAGTATATTCGAATATTTAATTATAATCACTAAATTAAATATATCTATTGCAATCCTATACTATTATTTTGAATAACAAAAATTGTTTTGGGATAATATGCTAAAAAAGATGGGGTCTATCGTTTACATGCTTTTTATATTACTTTCAGAGGTTAATTCGTGTGTAGAGCTATCAAAAACGTTGCGTATTTTCGGAATAAACATATCCCACGATACTATAAATCGAATTCTTTGGGATGAAGGAATTTCTCCTCAAGAGAGACTATTTAGCTATGTTAGAGATTTTATCATTCCCGACTATAACATTATCGTTATAGACGACTTTGTTATAGACAAAATTTACTCCAAATCAACAGAGTTTACCTATTATTGTTGGAGTAACCTACACAAACGAGTAGTTAAAGGCATACATATCGTTGATTGCATTGTTACAAATGGAAAAAACATCATTCCAATCGATTTTAGAGTCTATGATAAACAAAGAGATGGAAAGACAAAGAACGATTTATGCAGAGAAATAATATCATCTTTGGTGGAGAAAGGCTTAAATATTCGATATATCTGCTTTGATAGTTGGTATTCAAGCAAAGAAAACTTAAAACTCATAGATAAGTTCGGTTTATTTTACCTCTGCAGGATTAAAAGAAATAGGAAGATAAAACTCTCCAAAAACGGAGAGTGGATTTCGATTAAAGAACTTGGAGAAATTCCTAAGAGCGGCTTAATCGTTTATCTAAGGAAAGTGGGCTATGTCAAACTCTTCTGCCTTTCCAAAAACGGAAAGGCAGTATATTATATAACGAATAACCTATTTATGGATTTCGAAGAATTCCAAGAGGTCAGAAACGCCTCTTGGAGAATCGAAGAATTCCACAGAGGGGTTAAACAGTGCTGCAATATCGGAAATTTCTTCGTTAGAAAGAGACTTCCAGTATTAGGACACATCTCGTTAGCCATGAGAGCTTTTTTTATTTTAGAGAGGATTAGAATTGATAAAAAGATTACTTGGTATGAGTTTAGAAGAGAACTAAACCGAATAGCCGTTGGGAATGCTATAATCTCTTTATGTAAAGAAGCTGGTTTATTGTTAATCTAAGTATTTAAATGTATTTGCGAAAGTCCTATTTAGACCTCTTTTTCGACTATTTTCTTTTTTAATGCCTTTATCTCCAGCATTAACGTAGAATTCATCTATCTCCAATTCTTTTCCAGTAATTTTTTTAAAAGATTGTCCTTTTCAGATAACTCCATAATTTCTTTTGCAAACGAATGAACTGTTCTATAATCTCTTCCCAATTCCTTAGACATTTGATTGATTGAGGAGTTTCCTAAATTTTTGGCTATATAAAACATTTCTCCCAAAGTTATTCGTTTTTTAGCAAATATCGTTCCAGTTAAATCGTTGAAGTGTCTTTTACACGAGTTACATCTGTATCTTTGGATGTAGGGTTTGCGTCTTTCTTTACCTTTTAAAACAACATCTTTCGAACCACAGTATGGACAAATATATCCATTACCCCATCGAACCCTTCTTATAACTTCAATACATTCTTCATCCTTTGGTATGAATAATTTATATACCTCGACGCTCATAAGATTACAATATTAAGTTTATCATTTATATATGTAATCCTAAACGAAGATGAGCGTAGGGATAAATTTAATGAAGACGGATATTTTAATGTTGATGGATTTTTGTGATGAGGAGGTCGCAGAGGAGATTAGAAAGACAGTGTTGAACGTTAGAGGTGTTGAAGGTGTGCATCAACTAAAAGCAAGGAAAGCTGGGCCATTTATGTTTTGTGAAATGCATATTGAAGTTGATGAAAACTTATCATTTAAAGAAGCCCACAAAATTTCTGATGACGTTGAAAGTAAAATAAAAGAAAACATTAAAAATGTGGACTCAATAACCATCCATATCGACCCAATTAAAAAGAAAAAACTTAGAATTGCTATTCCAATAGAAAGTATAGATAAGGATAAATTTAAATCAAAAATAAACAAGAAATTTGCGTTTTCTCCTTATTTTATGTTTGTTGATATATCTGATGGAAAAATAGTGGGTTCATTTATAAAAGAAAATCCTGCCAAGGATTTGGAAAGGAAAAAGGGCATTGAAACAGCCAACTTTTTAATAGACAATGATGTTGATGTTGTGATTGTGAAAGATATTGGGATGGGATCTTACAACGCATTGAGAAATAAATATGCGAGGGTAGTGAAAACAGATAAAAACACCGTAGAAGAAGCGATTAACGAATTCTTAGAGTGTTCAAAAAACAGTAATGGAGCAAATTGGTAAAATCAACAAAATAAGATAAAAAATAGGGCAAAAAATAAAATTAAAATATTACAAGCAAATTATTGCAAACTTACAGTTCAATTTCTTCATATTCTTTTGTTTTTGTGTCAAAAATTCCAATGGTTGCTTTTCCAGTTAAATAACCACAACATTCCCCAGGATTTATTATTAAGACCCCATCTTTTTCATTAAATACCCTCTCATGAGTGTGCCCATATATGACAACATCATACTTCTTTGAGGCAATAATTGCATCCAAAACTTCTTTGTTTGTTCCATGCATAACAAAGAACTTTAATCCATCAACTTCAAAGGAAACATAGTCATCAATAATATTTTCTTCATTAACATCTTTTAACCATTCTTTTAATTTACATCTCTCCCCATCGTTGTTTCCATAAGTTGCTATAACCTTTGCCTTCAAGTTTTTAAATTCCTTTATAACAAACAATGAGACAAAATCCCCACAATGAATGACTAAATCCACACCCTCATCATTAAAAATTTCTATTGCCTTTCTTATGTTTGGTAGATAGTCGTGTGTATCTGACATAATACCAATCTTCATATCTATCCCTCCTTTTTTATCCCTTTTCTTACATCAACAGCAATACCATAATTAAATTCCATAAGTTCCTTTCCATTTAATAATGTTGTTCCAAATGCCAACAATTCATCATCCTCATTAACCACCAAAACCTCCTCATAAGGCCTCAACTCTTCATCACAATCAACAACGAACTTTGCATAGACGGACTTTCCTTCCCTTGCAAATTCTTCAACCTCTCTATCTACAACAACCCTATATTTTGGATATGGTATCTTTTTATGTAATAATCTTGCCCCTTCCTCTGTTGGGATCAAAAGATTGTCATAAGACCTAATTGAGAACAATGTTTTGCCATCTAACATCACATATCTAATCCTTCCAGTGGTCTTGCTCCTCTTTATTGTTATTTTTTTCATCAACCCATCATCAATAATGTCATATCCGTATTGGTATTGAAGCATTTTCTTAATCCTAAGTGCATCAGGATTTATCTTATTTTTATTTGCCTCTGAGTTGTAGTAGTTGATGTAGTAGTTGTATGTGGTAATATCCAAAATTTTATCCTTATATTTTTCAATAAATTCTTTTACAAATGGTTTATTATACTCCTTCTCAAATTCAAACAGGTCTGGAACTTCACTTTGTGCTAATGGGTAGAAAGTATCTATATACAATGGCACCAGTCCAAAGACATCATCAATAACCAAAACGTCCACATCAGAGTGGATAAGATTTAAATTTTCACTATATGGCTTTTCAACTCTTTTCGATACCGTTGTTATGTAAATTTTGTCAAACTTTAGACGTGATAACCTCTTTTTATGCCTCAAAACCTCAGGCCTAAATAGACTCTCATACCCACTGTAGAAGAAGGCAGATTTTTTTGTCACAGGGTCGAATCTTTCAATGAAATCCATGTATTTCCTAACAACCCTCAACGCATCTAACAACTTTGGATGACATCTGCACCTCTCCTCAACCAACTCCCACAAACTTCCCTCTTTTATAGCATTTTTTATCCTACTTATTTCCTCAAAGGTTACATATAGGTTATGTTCTGCCAATAATCTTGTTCTCTGCTTTTTATCCATTCTGTAAATCTCTTTTGGTTTGTAGGTGGAACAAACTGGGCATGAACATGGGAATCTATCCAAATCCTTTAAATTTTCTAAATGCAAAGTCCCTCTCTCAGTTAAATACCTCCCCTCCTTTGCATACAATGCATAGGCAGCAGAATCAAACAAATCACACCCTAACGCAACTGCCAAAGCAAATGCCATAGGGTGTCCACAACCAAATAAATGAATTGGCTTATTTGTAGGAAGGCACATTTTTGCATTGATTATAATCTCTGCAACATCCCTATACCTATACTCCTCCATTAGTGGGACAACAGCCCCTATTGGGTAAATATCAAAATCTAATTTTCCCATTTCCTCCGCACTTTTTCTCCTCAAATCTAAATACGTAGAGCCCTGAATAGTTCCATTTAACAACAACTTAAAGTTTTTCTCTTTTTTTAATTCAATTGATGCTTTTGCCCTCCTTAATGTTTCCTCTAACTCTTTCTCTGCCCTCTCCCTTTCGACATCAGGTGGGGTTGGGATATCCAATATAGTTCCAACGTCAACGCCTATTTTCTCTTGGAACTCTACTATCTCCAATGGTTCAACATCAATATCCCCATAAACACTCAACTGAAAAGAACCGCTATCTGTGACTACAACCTTATCAAATCCAACTAACTCATGGATTCCCTTTTCTTCTGCAATTTCTCTTAATTTTGGTGTTGAATAAGTTATGTATGAGTTTGTTATTATAATGTCTGTTAATTTTTTTATTAGTTCAATTGGCACAACTTGCTTTTTTGGATTTGGATGAACTACAGGCATTATTGTAGGTGTTTCTATTTTATGACCATTTATTTTTAATTTTCCAATCCTTCCCATCGCATCTCTATCTTTTATCTCAAACATCATTCCACCATCACATTACGTTGTGGTTTAAATTATTATTAAACTTTCTTTATTATTTTATTGTATTATTGATATTGTGGGTTGTGTCACATATTAAAACAAAACCAAAAAATATATATATTAAAAGAACTATCCTTAATTACGCATGCGTTTTGAGAGAAGCGGGGTAGGGTAGCCAGGCCTATCCCGCCGGGCTCATAACCCGGAGATCGGTGGTTCAAATCCACCCCCCGCTACCATATTTATTTTTTATTTTAGTTTATTGATTAATTTAGTTCTATAAATTTAATGTAAACTATTTTAAAAAACACTGCAATATTATTTGAAAAAGCAGAATATATCTAAATATATTTTTTCATAAACATCCAATTCATCCCCTTCCAATGCAAAGGCAAAGACCCAATTCTTAAATATTTCTTAACCTCATCTTCTGTAATTTGGGAATAAACTCGAGCATATAGTTTTTTAAAATTATCTAACTTACCATTTAAAATTACTTCTTCAAATATGCTTTCAATTTTTATATTATGTGTTAGATAGATATATTCCCTAAATGTCATTGGGTAAATTGGTTTATGCAAAGTTTTCCTTGCTAAATCAGGACTTTCTTTTAATTTTACTGCTGAGGAACCAGTAGCTATTACAAATATGTTAGTAGTGTCATAAAGATTTTTTAAAATCAAATCCCACTGTTTTTCATATTGGATCTCATCAAGTAGTAAGATTATTTTTTCATCGTATAGATTAACTCCAAAAATTTCTGAGTATGATTTTAATGCATCCATTAATGTAATGTTGTTAAGTTTTAACTCATTCATTGAAAAGTATAGGATTTTGTTAGGTTCTATTTTTACTCGGGGGTCTATCCATCGTGAGGATTTAGGAGTAAATGTGAATAAAAGTACTCCCGCTTAAATTAACCCTCACGATGGACTTGGGTGACATCGGTCTCAACTCTCCTCTGGGTTCATTGGAGAGTAAATCATCGACCTCCACCCCAGCCACGGACATAAAAACCTAACGGTTTTTAAGTTCCCGTCGCTTCGCTCCGGGAGAACCCCAACTCCGCCTAAGAGTTTTTTAACTAATTTAACTCCTCTTTTAAAGATATTAAAAGAGCCGACGAACTGCCTATTGAAAACTCCACATTTTTCACATTTTACAACCTGTCCCTCTTGGGACTCCATTTTACTCCCGCATACGGGACAGGTTTTTGAAGTATAGTGAGGATTAACGTAAAAAACAATACTCTTATATTTTAGCCTTTTTGCAATCTCTCTCCAACTCGTTCTATCCAAATCTCTGTTAAACTTCGAATTTTTATACATACTGAGCTTATCCAAATCTTCAAAGATAAAAATTGCATCTGGGAAAAGCTTTGACAATTGGGAGGTTAATTTGTTAATAAAATCTTCAACTCGATTTTTTCTTCTATTATAATACTTTTTTAGCAAGATACCAATTCTTTTTGGGGCTTTTTTATAAATCGACTTTAACTTATCGATAATAACATCATAAACATTCTTTATTCTACGCAGTTCAGATAAATCAATTCTAATCCACCCTTCTTCTGGATGGAATAAATCTAAGGATTTTAGATTGCTATCTACACCGATAACGACTTTTTTATCAAATATATTTAAAGGTTTTTTAAAGGTTATTAATGCTTCACTGTCTTTTAATATTATCTCTCCAATGTCAAAACCTTTAATTTTTTCGAAAAACCATTCATTTTTAATATCTAAGATTAAATACTCTCTCCTCGCTTTTATCGTTATCCTTATCGTTCCATTTTCTTTATCGTATTTTATTAGGGTATTTTTAACTCTAACAAAAGGTCTTTTAAATGTCGGTTTATTTCTTTTTCTTTTACCATCTAAATAATTCGATTTCCAACTCTCTATTGTTGAATAAGCCACTTTAATAGCCCCATCAACATAATGAGAAGCAAAATTCCATCCATTTAGTAAATAATTTCTTAGTTCTCTTTTGAAATCCTTATCTTTTGGAATTTCTGGGATTAATCGGGTGGTTGTGTAGTATTTGTATTTATTTTTAGATTTAAATCGATGTTTAACTTGTTTTTCTTTCCAGTTGATATTTTCCCAGATAATATCAACTGCTTTCTGAGAGGTACTCATAAATCCATCTAACAAGTTTTTTAAATCGTAATTATGTTTAATCTTGTAAGTTAATACGATTTCGGATGGAAGTTTGTTTTTATTTTGCATTATTCTCGCCCACAATTTCTTTAACTGTCTTTATAAGTTTTTTATATTTGTGAGAACGCCTTCCGTATAATTTTCCTGCGAAATGGGAAATAACGGTTATTAAATCTTCTACTAACTCTTCTTGTGGAGCCTTACATTTCTTATTAATAACGATTACCTCCGTTCCGTAAGATTTAAAGAATTCTTTTAATGTTTCAAAGCCAAATCTTGTCAATCTATCTGGATAGGCAATTATTACTTTCTCAACCTCCCGGTTTATAACCATTTTTAAAAGTTTTCTGTAGTTTTTTCTTTTTTCGCTTAATCCACTACCAACATCTTTTAATATCTCTATATTCCAGCCCCTATCTTTTGCGTATGATTTTATCGCGTCTATTTGCCTTTCTAAATCGTCTTTTTGTGTGTTAGATGAAACCCTTGCATAGCCGATAATTTTTCTTTGTTCTTTATCTTTAATTCCTAATATTCGTTTTATTTCACTCTCTGGAACCCTCCTCTTTCCCCCCACAGTTCTAACACACTTTATCTTTCCCTCTCTATCCCATCTTTGCAGTGTTTTTATATGAACTCCCAACAATTCACAAGCTTCCTTCATCGTATATAGTCTTTCTAAACTCATACTTACTCACCAATAATAACTAACACTCATCTAATATATAACAGTTTCGGAAGGCAGTTGCAGCAAATTCTTCTGATATTGAAGCAACATCTTGAACGTCTCTTAAAGCCTTTTGGATATTATCACTTGCTCTTTGAGCATCTTCTTTTATTTTGTTTATTTTTTCTATAGTTCTGTCTATACTTTCTTTAATCTTTAAGAATGCATTGTTAACCTCGTCTATTGCTATAACTCCTCGATCAACTTCATTCTTTCCTGTTAACCTCACCAAATTTCTTGTTGGGATAATAAAATTTTTAATAATTAACAGTGTTTTTGATATTAAGGATATTTTATAAATGTTTTGCGAGACTACGTAAAATATTTTTTATATTTTGTTCTATATAATAATTTTATGTAGGTTTTTGTGTAAATAATAGTAAACAATGTTAATCACAAGTATAAAAAGCTTACAAAAACGGTTAAGGTTATTGCAGGCGAGAATAATGCAAAATAAATTTATTCTTTATTTCTTTACTTTAAATTCCAAAACAATGCCATCATCCATTCTGTAGAAATTTTTCAATTCCAATTTGACACATTCATCAACAGTTTTAAAACCTTCCCCATCTACGTAGGTAGGAGCATCCTTTCCACCGAATATCTTTGGAGCGATAAAAACCCTAACCTCATCAACGAGATTCTCCTTAAACATTCCCCAATTTAAAGTTCCTCCCCCCTCTAAAAGTATTTTCTTTATTCCCCTTTTGTAGAGTTCTTCCATGAGTTTCCTCAAATCAACCTTTCCCTTTCCAACTTTTATTACCTCAACTCCCATTTCAGTTAATTTTTTTATTTTTTCTTCTTTTTCTTCATTGATTTCCTCCGTTGTGGCAATTATTGTTTTTGC